>JAUNGB010000014.1 GCA_030524715.1 Eubacteriales bacterium
TTTCAAGGTCACTTTCAAGCATAGGCTTGTTTTCCGGCACTCCCAGAAATTCAAATACATAAGGGTCTTTAATCATATCAAGGGGCGTAGACATTTCTATTCCCTTTTCTGCGAGGGAAAGCACCGTTTCTTTATTTGTTTTTCCCTCTGACAATAACAGCCGTTCATAAAGTGATGTGGAAATCTGGCGTTTCAGTTCCCGTATCGACCACCCGGAATTGATTGATTCCTTTTCGTAGAAGCTGCGCTTGTCTGCGTCGGAAATAGATAGAAGTTCACAATAATGCGACCAGCTTAATTTGCCAGACACTGTCTGGCAAATTGGATAGGCGAGATAAAACGCTCGCATATTCTGTAAATTAGAGCGTGAAAAGCCTTTCCCAAACTCTTGTGTCAATTCTTTTGAGAGCTGCTTTAAGGTCTGCTTCCCGTAGTCCGCCCGTTCCTTATTCTCCTGTTCATGTTCTACAATAATCCTGCCTACATTCCAGTAGGTAGAAAGAAGTTCGGTATTTACCTGTACCGCCACATGCTGACGCGCATTTATCAGCAATTCCCTAATTTCATTCATCATAGAATTAGTATATGTCAAATCGTTCAATTTTATCGCCCCTTTCAAGGTGTAGTGCAATCAGTATAGCATAAAAGCAGCTTCATTTCCATAGTGACAAAGTTATCCGCGCTCTGTTTCCTTTCCCCGTTCCGGCTCTTTCTCCTGCCGTAAAATGCTGTCTATGTTCTGCTTGATAACGTCATATTCCCGGACATTCTTTTTCAGCTTGCCATAGTCGGCGTAAAGGGCTTCTTTCTGCGCTTGGAGGGTTTCATATTCCTTTTGCATGGCTGCGAGGTTGGGGAGCTTGGAAACGCCCGCTGCTTTGAGTGCCTTTGCCGCAGCTTCATGGAGGATAATATCGCGCTCATGTCCGGCGCGGTATCGCTCTTTGTTCTTTGCTTTGCGATATGCGTCATACACTGGCTTTGTCTTTTGATAGGTGGCGACGTGCTTCATCAGCACCGCCATATCCGCAAGCTGCTTTCCGATTTTGTGGGCGGTTTCATAATCCACTTCCCCCGGCTCAAAGGACTGTATCAGATGAAACGAAGCCTGCAACGCCCATGAGGAAATCCGGCGACGCAGAGCAAAGGAAGTGTCGTTTTCCGACCTTGCCTTGCATGAGGAACGGCAGCTTTATACGCTTGATAAGTATTTTCAAGACGGAGAAGCCGAGCCGAGCTATCAGCAGGCAGGAAAGAAAATCACGCCGAAGCTGCTGCTTGAAGCAATCCACACTTTGCCGGAAGAAAAAAGGAAAGCTATCATGCTGTACTATTTCGAGGGCATGACCGACGTGGAGATTGGAAAGTTATTCAATACGTCGCGCAGCACGATACAGTACAGACGGACAAGCTTTTTTGAAATCTTGAAGAAATATTTGGAGGAACACGCTGATGAATGGGACGAATGGTAAACAATCTGACTTCCCGGACGTTGCCCTTGTTCCCTATCCTGTCATTGTGGCAGCGACAAAGGGCGACCCGGACGCTATGAAAATTGTCTTGCAGCATTTTAGCGGTTACATAGCGAGTCTTTCTATGAGAAAGCTCTGCGACGAGCGCGGAAACGTCTATTTTGGCGTTGACGAGGATATTCGCCAACGGCTGCAAGCAAGGCTAATGAGGGCAATCCTCACATTTAGGGCTGAATAACTGCTCCGATACCGAAACGTCTTAACCCCTTTTCCGTTTCGTATCAATCCGCAGCAGCCCCGTATGTTCCTTGACAAAGAAAGCGACGCAAGATAACGGCGACGCAGTATAGGGCAAATCAGATACATTCGATATGTGGGGAGCCGTTGGGCTGATACGCGACGACGAAAGGAGGGATAACACCGAGCGGGAAATATCAGCGTTCCATAGCAGACATTGGCACGTCTGCCGCCACAATCCATATATCGGTATAATGATACTCCCTTACCGCCATAGTCCGAGCGTTAGAAGCGTCGCAGGCAATGGGTAGGGCTGCATGAGAACCATGCGGGGGTGAAAGTCCCGTGGAGCTTGCCGGAACCGTCTGATCAAAGCCCCTTGAAGATGATACGGAACCAAAGGAACCCTTATCCCCTACGCAGGAAGCGTCTTTCCTGTCCTTTGTGCAGAGTGATAAAGTCTATCAGAAATACTATGACGAAATCATCATACTGTTAGGGACGGGGCTTCGCATTTCTGAACTCTGCGGATTAACGGAAACCGACATTGACTTTGAGAATAAGCTAATCAATGTAGACCACCAACTTTTGAAGCACTCCGAAGCGGGCGGCTATTACATTGAAACGCCGAAAACGAAAAGCGGCAACCTCCAACATCAATATGACGCTGAACTACTACGCACACGCCACGCCGGATAACGCAATGGCTGAAATGGAACGGCTGATTGCATAGTAGTAAATGAGGTTTTACTACTCAACTTACTACTTTTGAACGGGGAAACATGAGGGGAAATGAGAACTTTTAAGAACATCTTCCGTAATGAAAAATGCCGCAAAAGCCTGTAAATACAGGCTATAACGGCATATAAGAACTTCTAAAAAGATAATCAATTTTTCTATATAGATTTCTGCATAAACCATTAAAAACATTTTCAGATAATATTTTTTTATCTATTTTGAAGTGGCATATTTCTTCCATATAGCCTCCACGAGTGAAGAGCATATTGTGAAAACTTATGCGCTGATTTCATTTCCCGTATAGAGCTGATAATACTTGCCCTTCTGTTCAATCAACTGTTCGTGAGTGCCGCGCTCAATAATGCGTCCCTGCTCCAGAACCATAATGCAGTCTGCATCACGCACAGTAGACAGTCTGTGAGCAATTACAAAGGAAGTACGTCCATTCATTAGAGCATCCATACCTTTCTGAACAAGAATCTCAGTTCGGGTGTCGATAGAAGATGTTGCTTCATCCAGAATCAGTACCGGAGGATTAGCGACTGCCGCTCTCGCAATGGCGATCAACTGTCTTTGTCCCTGACTCAAATTCCCTCCGTCTCCAGTCAGCATTGTCTGATAGCCATCCGGCAGACGTTTGATAAAGCCATGTGCGTTTGCTAATTTTGCAGCCTCTATACATTCCTCATCTGTAGCGTCAAGGCGTCCATAACGGATATTTTCCATTACCGTACCCGTAAAGAGATGGGTATCCTGCAGCACGATTCCAAGACTGCGCCGCAGATCCGGTTTTTTAATTTTATTGATATTGATGTTGTCATAACGGATCTTTCCGTCCTGAATATCATAAAAACGGTTAATCAGATTCGTAATCGTAGTCTTTCCTGCGCCGGTACTTCCTACAAAAGCAATTTTTTGTCCCGGAGTGGCATACATTCTGATGTCATGCAGCACCATCTTATCATCCGTATAACCAAAATCCACTCCGTCAAAGGTTACATCACCTTCCAATTTTTCATAGGTAACGGTTCCATCTGCTTTATGTGGATGTTTCCATGCCCACAGTCCTGTTCTTTCCTTTGCCTCTGCTAAAGTTCCATCCGGCTTCTCTGTAGCATTCACCAGTTCCACATAGCCTGCATCCTGCTCGGATTCCTCGTCAATGATCTGGAACACACGTCCGGCTCCGGCTCCGGCCATAATGATACTGCTTAACTGCTGGCTGATCTGTGTAATCGGCTGTGTAAAGCTCTTATTAAGATTCAGGAAAGCCACCAATGTTCCGATCGTCAACCCGGCATACCCATTTACGGCCAAAAGACCTCCTACCACAGCGCACAGCACATAACTGATATTTCCAAGATTGGTATTTACGGGCATAATAATATTTGCCATTTTGTTTGCACTGTCCGCGCTCTTACGAAGCTGCTCATTGAGTTTCCGAAAGCCCTCCAGAGCTTTTTCCTCATGGCAAAATACCTTAACTACTTTCTGTCCTTCCATCATTTCTTCAATATAACCATTGACTGCTCCCAAATCCGCCTGCTGCCGGACAAAATATTTTGCTGAGAGACCACTGATCTTAGAAGAAGCATATACCATTACCAAAACCATAATCACAGAAACAATGGTAAGGGGAATGTCAAGAACAATCATACTAATAAAAGTCGCAATCAACGTAATGCCGGAATTTAATAGCTGCGGCAAGCTCTGGCTGATTAACTGCCGCAAAGTATCTACATCATTGGTGTAAACCGACATAATATCGCCGTGAGCATGAGTATCAAAATATTTAATCGGCAGCGATTCCATATGCGTAAACAGTTCTGTCCGGAGCCGCTTCATTGTTCCCTGACTGGCGTTTACCATGATACGATTATAGGCCCATGAACACAGAATCCCTACAATCAATATCAGCGCCAGAGAGCATAATGCCTTTGCAAGCGGCCCGTAATCCGGAATCGTAGTTTGAGTCATCGGCACAATGTAATCGTCGATCAGTGTCTGCATAAACAAAGTAGAGATCAACGTTGCAACTGCAGAAACTATAATACTGATTACAACTGCAAGACAGGAAAATTTATAATTTTTCAAAATATAGCCCAGTACTCGCTTTAGGGCTGGCAGCTTATTTCCTTCGGTTTGAGCTGCTCCATGATTTTGGTTTATTTTCGCCATATCTGTCGCTCTCCTTTCTAATCTTCCTTGTGGTCAAAATCGCCGCCGCCCTGAATTTGTGCGTCATAGATTTCACGATAAATAGCATTATTTTTCAACAGGTTTTCGTGAGTATCAAAACCGCTGATACGCCCCTCATCTAATACCAGAATGCGGTCAGCATCCTGAATACTGGAAATACGCTGAGAAATAATCAGTTTCGTTGTTCCCGGAATATGCGCTGCAAACGCCTGACGGATTTTTGCATCGGTAGCGGTATCTACCGCACTGGTAGAATCGTCCAGTATAAGCACTCTGGGCTTTTTCAAAAGTGCGCGGGCAATACAAAGACGCTGTTTCTGGCCTCCTGAAACATTTGTGCCGCCCTGCTCAATATAAGTATTATATTTATCTGGCATCTGCTGAATAAATTCATCCGCACACGCCTGTTTGCATACCTCTATACATTCCGCCTCTGTAGCGTCTTCTTTGCCCCAGCGAAGGTTTTCGAGGATTGTACCTGAAAACAGTACATTTTTTTGCAGAACAACAGATACCTGATTCCGCAGGGATTCTATATCATAAGTGCGGACATCTTTTCCTCCGACATATACGGAACCTTCCGTCACATCATAGAGCCGGCTGATCAGGCTGACAAAGCTGGATTTGCCGCAGCCGGTTCCTCCAATCAGGCCAATCGTTTCGCCAGACCTGATGTGCAGATCAATGTCATGCAGGGTATCTTCGCCGCTGCCATTTTTATAAGAAAAAGAAACATGGTTAAAATCAATGCTGCCGTCGGCAACTTCATCCAGCGGCTTTACAGGATTTGTCATATCCGGCTGTTCGTCTAAAACCTCTGCAATTCTGCGCCCGCTTGCCACACTCATGGTTACCATGACAAAAATCATGGAGAGCATCATTAAGGACATCATCATACTCATAATATAGCTGAACAGAGAGGTAAGATTGCCTGTTGTGAGTGTTCCTCCGACAATATAATGCGCTCCCATCCATGACAGGGCAATAATACAGCCATATACCACCAGCATCATAACCGGGCGGTTCCACGCCAGAATACTTTCCGCTTTCACATACAGACGGTACAAATTCTCGGCGGCTTTTGAAAACTTCCGGTTTTCATAATCTTCCCGCACAAATGCTTTCACTACCCGGATCGCAGATACATTTTCCTGAACGCTGGCGTTTAAATCATCGTATTTACTGAATACTTCTGTAAATATAGGCATCGTGCCTTTAATAATGACTCCAAGCGCCAAAGCCAGAACCACCAATGCGCCCAAAAACACCAGACTGAGCTTTACGTTAATCAAGAAGCACATAATCATACTGCAAATCAGCATAATCGGAACCCTGATAGCAATTCCGCAAATCATCTGAAATGAGTTTTGCAGATTCGTCACATCCGTAGTCATCCGGGTGACAAGTCCGGCTGTACCGAACTTGTCCAGATTGGTAAAGCTGAACTTCTGAATGTTTTCATACATTCCATCACGCAGATTACAGGCAAATCCCGATGCAGCCGAAGCATTGCATCTTCCTGCCAGTACACCGAAAATCAGGCACAGGAAAGCCAGCACAAGCATGATTGCACCATAAAAATAGATATTATTCATATTTCCTGCCTCAATTCCTTCATCAATGATAGAGGCTGTCACAAAAGGAATCAAGATTTCAACCAATGCTGAAATAGATGTAAAAACGAGGGTTAAAATCACACTTTTCTTATACCCTCCAATATATCGCATAAGCGTTTTAATCATATGACACCACCCTTTTCTGTTACAATTTTGATAATCAATTCAGCCGCTTCATCCAGAGCAAATTTCCCCATATTGATACTAAGGTCATAAGTATCTGCCATTCCCCAAGTGTCGTCGGAAAGGCTGTTATAATATTCCGCCCGTTCCTTATCCACACGCCGGATTTTTTTCTTTGCTTCTTCTATCGTCTGATTTTCTCTTATCGCAATACGGGAAGCCCTTTCTGCCTTTGGAGCTGTAACAAATACGCTGAAAATATTTGTTCCATTTCTTCGTAAAATCTGATCAGCGCGCCGTCCGATTATGACGCAGGAGCCTTTTGCGGCAATCTGCTCTATTACCGTTTTCTGCGCCCTGTATGCGACATCCTCTGCGGAATGAAAGGGATAGTCCCCCAAAAACACTCTGGATGTGGAGTAACCTTTCGCTGCATAAGTATCTCCACTCTGATGATGGGAAGCCTTTTCTTCTATTTGCTTCACATACTGCTGATCCAGTCCGCTTTTTGTTGCCACAGACAGCAAAATTTCTTTATCATAAAATGGAATGTTCAACCGCTCCGCTACCATTTTTCCTACAGAACGGCCGCCCGCGCCATAAGAGCGTCCTATGGTGATGACAACCGGACGTTTCAAATGATTTTGTTCTCTTGCAGTTTCCATTCCCGCACTATTCTCTCTTTCCTGCTGTATTTCAACGGTTTCCTGCTTTTGTTTATGGAAAACAATGGAATACAGAATGATTGCAAGTATGATTGCAAGCACATCCGCTACTGGCTGCGCCCATACCACGCCGTCGATACCAAATGTGTAATTCAACAAATATGCGGCCGGAATATAGATAATTCCCTGCCTGCTGATGTTGATAATCAGTGAAGATACTGCCGCTCCCATAGCCTGAAGCGCATTGATTACACAATACAAAGGTCCAAACAGGAAAGAAGTCGTCAAAAGAATCTGTGAGAATTTCACACCGTAATCAAATGCCTCCGGCTGCGTCAAAAAGGCGCTTACGATTCCGTTGATCCCCAAATAGCAAAGACCAGTCAAAACAATACCTACACCAAAGGAAAGCACCAGTGAAAACCGCAGTATTTTACTGTAACGATCCCAGTTTCGACGGCCTACACAAAATCCTAAAAGCGGCTGTACTCCCTGTCCTAAGCCAATGGCAATCATTCCGGTAATCATCGTTACCTTTATGCCTACGCCAATTCCGGCAATCGCCATATCACCATATTCCGACATAATGCTATTTGTAATAATAGAGGACAGGCTCATCAGCAGCGAAGAAAGGGAGGCGGGAATACCAATTACAAGAACTGAACTGCACACCTTGTTTTTAACAGTAAAATCCCGTATATTTACACTTAAACTGGAACTGCCCCGCAGGAAATAAATAATATAATACAGCGCACCTACCACATTTCCGATAACTGTAGCAACTGCAGCGCCGGTAATGTTCCAACCAAGCAGAAGTATCATGATCGGATCAAGAATGACGTTCAGAAGATTTCCAATCAACATTCCCATCATCGCTTTGTTTGGCTGTCCCTCTGCACGAAGAACATTGGAAAAGCAGTTTGCAATCAATACAAACGGCCCGCACAATGATACAATCGTCAGATAATTTTTTGCCAGTTCCCATGTGGCGGCACTGACGCCAATCAGTGCAAGAATTTCATCCATGAAAATCAAAAACAGTGCAGATACAAGAATGCCAATTCCTACACAGCCCCACATACAGAAAGACGATACTTTTCTTGCATACTCTTTTCGTCCCTCTCCAAAGGCACGGGAAATAACAGAAGTACCGCCAATACCAAATACAGAACCCAAAGACATAAAAATCAAAAAGACCGGGGTTGCCAACGACACGGCGGCAACCTGTAAATCATCATGTGTCTGTCCAATAAAAAATGTATCGGCCAGATTGTAGACCAATACCATGAGCATCGCCAGTACAGCAGGAATCGCGTTTTTCAAAACAACCTTTGCTACTGAATCTGTAACGATACTGTCCAAATTTTTTTCACTATCCATCGGATTTTCCTCCATTCATTTATCAAAGACTGCTGCAAAATACCGTCATTCAAGTATGCAGCAAAATTCCTTATGCCTTATAGAAATTCTGACTTTGCAGCAGTTTCCTTTTTTTATTACTCCTTGATTCGATATACTACGGTTTTAAAACCGTCATCCTGCACAATCTCAGCTTCTACTTTTAAAGGCAGCCTTTTGTTTACATTCTCGTAATCGTCTACGCCAATTACAACTGCACTTATGTCGGGACCATTTGGAATCCGCACTTCTCCCCAGCCTATCGGAGCATACTGCTTCATCTTTTCCCAGATAAAGTGATCTGCAAGCGGCCCCACATGAAGCAGCTCTGCTTCTTTTTCCAGTTCTATCCACTCTAAGTCTGCTTTAGAGCATTCCTGGCAAACCGGCATGGGCGGATAGGTAATCTTCCCACAATGTCTGCATTTTTTTGCCATGATTTTTCCATCTTCCAAAGCATCATAATAGGTTTTTACAATCGGTTCAAATGTCATAAAGCATATCCTCCTTTACTGTACGGTTCTCAATATGGCTGCTGTAGCATTTTGACCGCCGCCAATTCCACGAAGCAGCGCTGTTTCCGGCAATTTTTTGACCTGCCTTGCTCCGCACTGCCCCCGCATCTGCTGCACCACTTCTCCAACATCAGCCAATCCTGACGCAGCATACGGATGACCGAATCCGCTGCGACCTCCGTTTGTGTTAATAGGGCGATCACCGTCAAATCCGGTAACTCCGTTCAATGCTGCCTGCCAGCCCTCGCCTTTTGGTAAATATCCAGCAATCTCCGCACTGTCAATCTGATCGAAGATTTCCAAATCCTGCGTTTGGAACAAATCTATTTCTTCTGGTTTTACACCTGTTTTTTCATATACCTGCCGGATAGAAATTTCCGTTATTTTTTCTTCATTTCGCGGATGGCGCGTGTCCATAGAAGCTCCGCTGATTCCTAACACCTCAATCGGCTGCTGTTTCAGTTTTTTTGCAATTTCCGTGGTGCATACAATCACTGCTGCGGCTCCATCTGTTGTGGCAAAGCTATGGAGTTTTCTATAATACTTTGATGTTTTTCTGTTATACGCATCCTGCCTTAAATATTCCATCGCATCGTCATATCCAGCCTCCCGCGCTATGGTTTCGATCTCCGTTTGATAGAACGCCAGCGGATGCCTTGACGAAGCTCTCCTTGCCTGAATTGCAAGAGCATTACACATATCGTCAAACTGCTCTAATGTAATGCCATAACGCTCCATGTAGTCTGTCGGCGGATATTCAAATAGAGAGTTATGAATGATATTTGACGGAAATCTGGAATAGGTAGGATCAGCCAAAATATCTGCAATCTCTCCGATTTTAAACGCATGAGACGCTTCTTCTCGCATATGTGACGGTTTCCTTGAATCCGCCACTGTAGAAAGAACCTCTACACCGCCAGTCAAAGCAATATCACACGCGCCAGACGCCACCGCCATGACAGCCAGATTGAAGCCCACATATCCTGTTCCACACGCTTCTTCATGGTGTATACACGGTTTTCCGTGCATTCCCACCCAATCCTGATAAGCGGCAGCCGGATTCAGCAAACGGGAAAATGAAACATTTCCAATCTGTCCATGAAACAAAATGTCGATGTCCTTTCCCTCCAGCCCGGCATCCTTCATTGCCTCTAACGAAGCCCACGCAAACAGTTCGCTTTCCGTAAGTCCTGCAAGCCAGGGAGATTTCGTCAGCGTTCCCATACGGGTACACCCAACTCCTACGATTGATACACTTCTGCTCAAACTACTTTTCATATCTGTTTCCTTTCCTCGGCATTTTTTTCCGATTTTTTATTTTCATTTGCATTGTTAAGTTCTTCTTTTATGTCTTAAAATGTTTATTCCCCATTACTAACCGGAAATATGGTTGAACAGTCAGTCATTTTAAATCTATAATAAAATGGATATTATTGATTAGGGAAAATCCCTAATCAATAAAGATCCACCACAACACGATTCACAATCAACGCAACTGCTTCTTCAATATATTCAGTCATCTGATCCGAATCGTAAAATTCACTTCCCAACTCCCGCATGATAACCGGAAAGTTAATCATAGAAATAAATGCCTGCGCCAGCATTTTAGAATTAGCTGTTTGCGAAATCTCATTCCGTTCTTTTTTGGCGTCCAGATACTGCTCTAAGTTATAACAAATCTGTGTATAAATGCCATTAAAAGAAGCATCGGGATGTTCCTTTGTCAGTTTCAGCAAATCTGGAATCGACATGAGAAGCAATGACACAAAATCGTTCGCATCTTTTAATACATCTTTTGCAAAATTCCGAAGAACCTGCTCTAAAGGAGCATCCAAATCAAAAGACGCCACCAGTGTCGGAATCAAAGAGCACTCCATAAATACACTGTATAACAGTTCCTCTTTGTTCTTAAAATAGAGATATAACGTCCCCTTACCCATATTGGCACGTTTCGCAATATCCATAATGCTGGTATTTGCATATCCTTTTTCTTTGAATACCTCTAAGGCTGCTCTTAAAATTTGTTCCCGTTTGTTCTCTAAATATTCTTCTCTATTGGCTGCAGATACAAGAGCCACTGATATCACCTCCTTTTGGCTGACTGTTCGTTCATTTAAAAGTATATTATCATGCACCTTTCACATTGTCAAGAGTGTTTCTTTAATTATTTAAAACAGTAGGTAGCATTTTGGAGAAATAATTGGCTTTTATTACAGAAAGACTTTTACACCTCGAAGAGCAAGATTCGCCGCGTATTACAGAAACCCCATTTGGGGATTTCTTCATACCGACAATCTTGATGGGGATTCCGGTCTACGCTCCGCTTCTACACTCCGTTTCGGTCGTTGCCAAACGTGTGCCACCGGCACACGGCAACGGTCCGCGCTAAACGGACATCCACTGGATGTCCAGCGCCCCCATACCCTCGGACAATGCACATTTTATAAAAATGTGCAAGTTGGCTCCTGTTAAAAACAGTCGCAACGTGATTCTATCTATCACGAAAATCTCATAATTTTATTAAAAATGCTTTCCACTGTTATCCATATCTTCCCTCTAATCGGCTTATATATGAATACATTTTTATACAGAAAGGAAATTTTATGGCAAGACCGAGAAAAGAACCAGAAATAACTTACACGCACCACATCAACCTCCGGCTTACAGATGTTCAATATGAAATCATATCTGAGAATGCCCGCCACTTTAATACTGGCGGCATCCATTCACTGGAAATGCGGAAAGCAATCGGGCAAGGACTTTCTGATATTTTTAGGATGAAAGAAGAAGTTCTAAAAACGGCAGGGGATTTCCAACAGATACGCAAAATATAGTATTATCTTCCGACGCTTTACAAAGAAAAACCAGAAGGCCCCATTACTGACTTTCTGGTTTTTCACTTGAATGCTAAAAGAAATTAAATAGCTGGATATACTTTGTATGGTCATTTACAGAATATCTTTCGTTAAATGGCATAAATCCATTCTTTTCACTCTGGTAGAAATTCAATAGCTTTACCTTATCCTCACATTCCAGAAATACGATTCCCCCGCCAATATCGTGCTGAACCTTTTCCAGAATTTCAAATGTCAGATCCATCAATTCATTTCCATTGATTCCCTTTCCTTCATCCACAGCATAATTTTTTCCAAACTGCGCGATCAGAAAGGCGGATACCGTATAGCTGTCTGATTCCGAATCCAGTATTGCATATCTGCTTATTTTCTTCCGCTTAGAATTGGACAGATTTGCGCTGCCAATCTCAACTGCTTTATGGGCCAGTGTAAAAACCGCTGCTATCTTACCATGTTCATTTACTACAAAATATGTAACGGACAATTTCTTCATTGCAAACTCAATCGCATTATTTACTACAAATTGCTCAATTTCCGGATTGATTGGACAGGAAAAATCGGAAAGACACTTTTTCAGTTCTGCCTCTCCGATTGCTCCCAACATATCTAAAATATTTATCGTATCGAACTGTCTCATTTGCCTGCTTCTCCCTTTGCCATCAGCCGCCGGATCGCATCATAATCTGTTAACGGCGGTTTTACTGGTGCAGACGGCTTTCTCTTAGGCTTATTTTCTGAAGCTGCCAGCGCATCTATAAAGGCTTCCGCCTGCTTCGGATCGTCAATACGAACTTTTGCAAAAATACTCGATGTAGCCATAATCGCACCTCCTTCTCCAAATGGCTTATAATAGTATATGCTGAAAAGACAATAAACCATATCATTTGCTTTACTGCCTTTTCTTTAGTTTTATTCTAAATCAGATTTTTCCGGACGTCAACCACCATATTTTTTATTATTTTATGGAATTCTAAAGTTACTTTTCGTTATCTGTACACCAGATCATTCATCACGCATTCTTCTGCCATTGCGGTCAGCATATTCATATGCGCTGCCCACGCAAACGGATCTGCTTCCTTATCCGGTGCCGGATACTTCTGCAGCAGTTTCTCCATTAAAATCTCCATCCTTTCCTGTGCCGTTTTCTCAATCTCCAGAAGATGCCTGTCCAGTTTTCCAGTCAGCATCATACTCTGATACCTGTTGCTCCGGTGTTCTTTTAGAAATGTCCTCCGCAGCATCCCGTATTTCCCTATAGAATTTTCACTGCTTTCTATTGTCAGGTTCGGAAACAGGTAATCTCCTTTGCGGTAATATATCAGTTCCATTTTTATTCCTCCAGTTTTGCTTTTGTGAATTAACGTGTCGAAGTTATTATAAGTGGTGATAATTAGATTTTCAACCACTATTTTAAACTTTTTATGTTTTTTCCGATAGGTCATTTGAAAGTGCATCTACCCACTGTACGGAACACAACCTCCCGGTCTTTCTGACGCAGCCTCCGCATCCTTACCGACATTCTCTGCATATCTCCGTCCTTCACCATGACTTCCATATCCCCCACCAGTTCACATTTCCGGTCTTAAAATCATAAATCTGTTTCACATGATCCCTTGTATCCCTGTCAATCCCAAGACAATACACCAACGCCCTGTGGTATACGTCCTGGTATCTGCACTTCTGCAGATACTCTTTATAAAATTTTTCATGTTCCCTGTTCTTGAAAATAATTACGTGCGAATCTCTTTTGCTTGCTCTTGTTGCTGTGTCTGCCATCTTCGTTTCCTCCAACTAAATTATTTTTTGATTATGACCATAACAAAAAGGACACTTCCCTAAAATCGCTCTTAGAAAAATGTCCTTATCGTACAAAATATTCAGTTGAACTGACACGAGTTTATTTTATTATCGCTTATTTTCACCCGTTAAGAGAGTTTAATTTGTCGTACTTTTGTCGTACCCTACGGCTTCAAAGTCCGCAAACCCGCATAAATACTGGCTTTATTTCTCCAATGACTTCATCGTCGGTAACAGAAGGACGGCACCGCTCAGCCAAAATCCGAGGGGGATTATTGACTGTTCAGGTTTGCTGTGATATATTGAGAACGCAGGTCGCTATGCGGCCTGCGTTCATGAGTATATGGCAAAGGGGAATGTGAATGTCCGCTTTACAGCGAGTGAACTCTTTATAAACGAAAAAATCCCACGCCGGAAATCTGTGCGCGGGATAAAAAAGAATGAGGGATGAGGATTTTGAAAAACAACAAAAGCAACAAATATGAAATTGACATGTGCAACGGTTCCATAATGGACAAGCTGATTTCTTTTGCACTGCCGCTGATGCTTTCGGGAATCCTGCAGTTGATGTTCAACGCAGTGGATATCGTGGTTGTGGGGCGGTTCAGCGGAAGCCAGGCGCTGGCGGCGGTGGGGTCGACCACTGCTTTGATCAATGTGTTCATCAATCTGTTTATCGGCATTTCTCTGGGAACAAACGTACTGGCAGCCCGGTTTTACGCGGCCGGGAAAGCCAAAGAAATGTCTGAAACCGTCCATACTTCTGTGACGTTTGCCGGTATCAGCGGAATTGTTATGGCTTTGGTAGGACTGTTCTGCTCAAAGTTTGCTCTTGAACTGATGGGAACCCCGGCGGATGTGATCGGCCAGTCGGCCCTTTATATGCGGATTTATTTTATGGGGATGCCGTTTTTTATGCTTTATAATTATGGCGCTGCCATTCTGCGTGCGGTTGGAGATACCCGGCATCCGCTGATCTTCCTGATTATTTCGGGACTGATCAATGCGGCGCTGAACATGTTTCTGGTTATCGTATTTCATATGGGTGTGGCCGGTGTCGCGATCGCTACGGTGATCTCCCAGCTAATCTCCTGTATTTTGGTGCTCCGGTGCCTGTATCTGTCAGAGGGAAGCTATCAGCTCCGCTTTTCCAGGCTGACAATGAAGGCGTATTATCTGAAACAGATTTTTCAGGTGGGGATCCCTGCGGGGATTCAGAGTACGGTTATTAATTTTTCCAATGTGCTTCTGCAGTCCTCGGTAAACTCCTTTGGCTCGGTGTCCATGGCAGGCTATACGGCAGCCAACAATATTTTTGGCTTTTTGTATGTGGCCGTTAACTCTATTACGCAAACCTGTATGAGCTTTACCAGCCAGAATTACAGTGTGGGAAAATACAAAAGAATAGACAGGATCCTGCTGGAATGTATCCTGCTGACCGTAGGGGTCTCTCTGGTGCTCGGGGGCGGCTCTTATGTGTTCGGAGATCAGATTTTAAGACTTTATACCAACGACCCGGAGGTTATTCAGTGCGGCGTGGAAATCCTTTCGTATACGACGTTGACCTATTTTCTGTGTGGGCTGATGGATCTTTTCCCGGGACCCATGCGCGGGATGGGACATTCCGCAGTGCCAATGCTGCTGTCTATTATCGGTACTGTCGGAACCAGGATCGTATGGATATTCTGGGTTTTTCCCAGTCACCGTTCCCTTGCGGTCCTGTTTATCTCCTATCCTGTATCGTGGATCCTGTCCATTCTGATGCAGGTGGTCTGCTTCTATTTTGTCAGAAAAAAGGCTTACGGAAGGTAAGCCTTTTTTAATTGTTTACTTTATCACTTTGCAGAGGATTTTTCAATCAAAAAGAGACGGAAGCGCCGGGCTTCCATCCCCTGATTTGTTACTGTCCACACCTACGGTGCAAACAGTAACTTTTTTTACTTATTTTCCCTTTCAAACGCATACCGGCCGGATTCACACAAAAGCAGGCTTGCTTAATTACTTAAAATCCTTGCCTTTACGTCTTCCACAGTACAAGCTTCTGTCAGCTCTTTAATGGCCTCCGGCGAGGCTTCATCATTGAATACCTTAATGACATTCATCAGATCCGCACAGCTATAGGCATTTTCATAAATACCTGTGGTGTATCCGTAAAGCTCGATATATTTTTCCCGGCTGTCCGCAGTCCATAATTCCTGATACAGGCGGACCGCCGTGCCGTCAGAGGAATTGACCTCCGGATGTCCGGATATTGCATTGTATAACAGTGCAAACGCCGGGCCTGCCATAGAGGCATATTTTCCCTGTACGAAATCGATGGGCGGATTCCCGAAAGCGTCCTTTTCTTTGAAGGCTTCAAAGTTTTCTTCTGTAAAGCTGTCAACGGCGCCAACCATAATGTTCGTGCCCTGGGCTGCCTCCTGCGCGGCGATCTTGTCCAGATATGTGCTTACATGGAAGGCGCTCATCAGCGCGTCATAGGAGCCGTTTGAAAAGGCCGCTTCCAGATTGGAAAGACCTGCTCCGCCGTCCTCTGTGTAATCCGGGCAGAGGGTTACGGAGATACTGCCGTCCTCACTTGTCAGTACCGTGTTTTCTTCGGAGGCAGCAATTGCGGCTATTTCACCATCCAGAACAAGTCCTGCCTGTTCCTTTAAGGTATCCAGCATACCCTCTGTCCTTCCGGCATGGTTGGAGTTGCCCTTGGATGCGCCGCCGGTCATGATCAGGAAGGATTTTGCGCCTTTGTCAAGGAAATAAGAAGCCATCTCCTGCCCTGTCTGGTATACAGAGTCCGGATTCGGTCCGATACAGCCCTGAAACCAGGGATTGTCCTTAACCGCTTCATAATCCTCATCATTGATGAAATTGGAGCCGAGAACGTAGTACATTTCATTTTCTTCGCAGACCTCTAAGGTGCTCTGTACATCTATGCCCAGGAAAGAAATGATCCCCTGAGCGCCTTCTGCCTTAACGGCTTCAATAAATGCATTCTCTTCCTCCGCGGTATAGGTGGGACCGGAGAAATAGAACTGCACGGGGAAGCCCTCTTCCAGATAATCCTTGTAGTAGTTCATGAACATCTTCATTTCCTGGCTGTCAGGGTTGTAAACAACAACGCCGATCTTATATACGTCATCGGCATCCTGACCGGCGGCAGAAACAGGAATTGCCATGGACGACGCCAGAAGAAGAATCAGGAGCAGAGAACTGATGATTCTGTTTATTTTCTTTTTCATTCTGTTTTGCCGTTTTTACCCGGCATGGCCCCACTTGTACCGGGGAGGCCCTGCCGGACAAATTCCTTTCTTAAATATTTTGTATTCCCCGCAGACAGCGGCTTTAAAGGCCATGCTCACATGTCCCGTTGGCTGCTGCTCAGCGGTTGTCCGTTACATAGAAGCAGGCAACCTCGTGGCCGTTTGCCACTTCCCTGAGAACAGGTCTGGTTGTACGGCATTTTTCCATGCAGTGCTCACAGCGGTTCTGGAACGGGCATCCTGTGGGCACATCCAGAGGACTGGGAGCTTCGCTCTCAATACTCTCGATTTTTTTGTTTGGATCCATATGAATGGAGAACTGCGCGCCCAAAAGCGCCTGTGTGTACGGATGCATGGAATGCTGTGAAACATCCGCTCCCGGCAGTACTTCTACAATGTTTCCCAAATACATGACTGCGATCTGATGGGAAAAGGACTGGATCAGCGCCAGGTCATGGCAGATAAAGATCATACTGATGTTCTTTTCTTTTTGGAGGCGTACCAGAAGCTCAATGACGGCTTCCTGTACGGAAACGTCCAGGGCGGAGGTTGCCTCGTCGCAGATCAGAATTTCAGGCTCCAGGGAAAGGGCTCTTGCGATACTGACTCTCTGCCTCTGGCCGCCGCTCATGTTGTGGGGATAACGGTACATAAAGTCAGCCGGAAGCTCCACCATTTCCAGAAGTTCCTTTGCCTTTGCCGCTTTCTCACTTCTTTTAAGCTTTCCGTAGTTCATGAGAGGCTCTGTGAGGATATCGATGATCTTCATTTTCGGGTTAAAGGATGCCAGCGGATCCTGAAAAACCATCTGCATATTCTGGCGGTTCAGCCAGGTTTCCTGTTTGGAAAGGCCGGCAAGGTTTTTGCCGTGGTACAGGATCTCTCCGCTGGTGGGCTTGTCAAGGGAAATGACCATACGGACAAAGGTGGACTTTCCGCAGCCGCTCTCTCCGACGATCCCCAGGGTTTTTCCCTTATATACATTTAAGTTAATGTCGTTGCATGCTGTCAGCGTTCTGCCGCCGGAAGCAGGGAACTGTTTCACGATGTGGCTGGCCTTCAGCACAATATCTGATTCACGAAACAAAACGTCGTCCCTCCATTTCCGGAACTGCTTCAAGCAGCTTCTTTGTATAATCGTTTGTGGGATTGCTCATAACCTCATCCCGGGTTCCCTGGTCTACTACCTTACCATGCTTCATAACAATGAGCTGATCCGCCATATAGGCAGCCACGCCAAGGTTATGGGTAACAATGATAATGCCTGTTCCGAAGGAATCACGAAGCTCCATCATCTGACGGACGATCTGCGCCTGGGTAGTTACGTCCAGGGCGCTGGTAGGCTCGTCTGCCAGAAGCAGCTCAGGGTTAAAGGTCATGGCCATGGCAATTCCCACACGCTGGCGCATACCGCCGCTCAACTGATGGGGAAAGCTCTTCATAATGTTTTCTGCGTCCGGAAGGCGCATTTTTTCCAGCATGGTCACCCCAAGCTTCCATGCCTCGTCATGGGACATTTTGCTGTGGGTGCAGATATATTCCACATACTGGCTTCCGATCCTGCGGATAGGATTTAAGGTGCCGCCGCAGTCCTGGAAGATCATGGACATTTTGCTGCCACGGATCTTTCGCCATTCATCCTTTGAATTGCCCAATAAGGATTTGCCCTGGAAGATAATATCGCCGGAAGTCACCCTGCCGCCCCCTGCCAGAGCGCCGAGGACTGCACGGATGACGGTGGTCTTGCCGCTTCCGCTCTCGCCAACGACACTGATGATCTCGCCCTTTTTCATGGAAAGGTTGAAATGCTCAATGGTCGGCGCCTGCTTTCCGTATTGAACAGCTAAATCTTTTATTTCCAGCATAATTTTGCTCCTTTAAAATACGATGCAAGTTTACGATAAATATATTATGTAAACAATATCTGATATCTGCGGGATTATTCTGCCAGCGCGATATCCTTTGTCAGCCAGTAGTAATCCATCGGGTACATTTTTACGCCTGTTACGCGGTTATTGCTGAACAGGTAGGTGGTTTCATATCCGAAGAATACTGTTGCGGCGTCGTCCATAATGTGCTGTTCAATCTGCATTACAAGGTCTTTTCTTGCATCTGTGTCAAAGGTTGCAGCCAGCTCGTCAAGAAGCTTGTCTACTTCCGGGTTGTTGTAGCCTGCAGTGTTGTTTGCGGAAGTGCTGTACCAATTCTCTCTCAAGTAGTTTTCCGGGTCTCCGGTATTTGCCACAAGTACGTTCCAGATGAGCAGGTCATACTGTCCGGAATCTCTCATATCAAGAAGGGTTTCATAGCTTACGGTGTTAAGCTCTACGTTGATGCCGATATCTTTTAAGTTGGACTGTGCGGCCTGCGCGTAAACGCCAAGCTCTGCACGGCTTGTATAAATTACAAAGTTTAAGGTCAGCTTTTCTCCGTCAGGAGTTTCTACAAAGCCGTCGCCGTCGTTGTCCACATAGCCTGCGTCTGCCAGGATCTGCTTTGCGCTTTCGGGATCGTAAGCGTTTTCGTCAACAAGTTCGTCAAAACCAAAGTCCAGCGTGGGAGGTACCGGAGCTTTTCCGGGTGTTGCGCCGCCTTCCAGAAGTGCGCTGCAGTAGGTTTCTTTATCAAGGCCGCGAAGAAGCGCCTGACGGAGGGAAAGGTCGCCCAGCGCGCCGTTCTGGTTCATAAATGCGTAAGTAGAACGTAAGGACTGAAGCTCCTGGATGGTGTAATTATCATTGCCTTCAAATTCAATGAGGTTTTCTGTCTTTAAGTTATAAGCAATGTCGATTTCCCCTGTCTGGAGCGCCATGGAACGAGTGGTCTGGTCGTCGATACATTTCAGGGTAACTCTGTCAAGAGGTACTTCGCCGTCCCAGTAATATTCGTTTCTTACAACCACACAGGCGTCTGTGGGGCTGAAGGATTCTACTGCGTAAGGTCCTGTACAGATAGGCCCTTCCATTGCAAAGGTGGAATCATCCACGCTTGTGTCAACGATCAGAAACAGCGGGTCGGCAAGGCTTCCTGCCATGTTTGCGTTGGCTCTTTTCAGATGGAAGATCAGGTTCTGTCCGTCGATTTCCATATTGTCAAGATCGAAAAATTCCGGAACACGGTCGCTCTTTTCGATAACGCGCTCGATCGAGGATTTTACAGACTCAATGGTCATATCGTTTCCGTTGGAGAACTTTACGCCTTCACGGATCTTGAAAGTCCAGGTCAGGCCGTCCTCGCTGCCCTCCCAGCTTTCGGCAAGACAGGGGGCGATATTGCCTTCTTCGTCAAAACGGGTCAGGCATTCTCCTACTGCGTAACGGGATACTACCCAACTGAAGTACTGCTCCGTGGGCTCCAAGGTATCTGCAAAGCTGGTAACGCCGATGGTAATTTCTTTATCCTCCGCATGGGCCACGCTGACCATGGAAATGCTCATCATACAGGCAAGAGCAACGCCTAATACTCGTTTAAATAATTTATTTTTCATAGTTTCCTCCTGATTTTTATTTGTTTTTATAAGTTCTGTAATCCTGCTTTTTTCATAAGTTCTGTGATTTGGCACAGCGAATTACTGTTTGAAGCACAGGCTGTAAATCATAACGGCCTTACTCCTGCTTCGGGTCAAGAATATCACGGATGCTGTCCCCGAGCATATTGAAGACTACGACTACGATCACAATGGCAATACCCGGATAGATCATCAGCCAGGGAGCTTTTGCCATATAGGTTCTTCCCTCATTGAGCATCAGTCCCCATTCCGGCGTCGGTGCGGTAGCGCCAAAGCCAAGGAAGGATAAGGACGCCAGCTCAAGCATCATCGTTCCGATGTCCGCCGCCGCAGTGACGACCATCTGGGTGATCATGTTGGGAAGAATGTGTCTCCATAAAATTTTGGACGTTTTTGTGCCGTTTACCACAGCCGCCTCAATGTACAGGTTTTTGCGGACCTTCAAAACCAGACTTCTTGCAAGACGCGCATATTTGGTCCAGCTTACTGCGGAGATCGCGATGACCGCATTTACCAGATTGGGGCCAAGCATACCGGCGATGGCGATGGCAAGTACAAGTCCCGGGAAGGAGATCATCATGTCCGCGATCCTCATGATCACAGCGTCAATGATTCCGCCGAAATAGCCTGCAAGAACACCCAGCAGGGTTCCGACCACGAAGATCACGGCTACCAGGATCAGGGTCATTACAAGAGAGGTTCTGGTTCCGTAGATGACTCTTGACAGAATGTCCCTGCCAAGCTTATCCGTACCGCAGATGTATTCTCCTCCCGGAGCTTTCAGGGAATCAAGCATGACCGCCTCATAGGGATCCTTCGGGGCGATCCACGGTGCAAAAATAGCAACACATACGATCAACATCGCCAAGATAAAGAAAAGGGTAAACTGCTTATTCTCTTTAAAGAATTTTAGTACTTTCAAATTAACGTTCCTCCTTTAATCTTGGGTCAAGGTAGTTATAGGACAGGTCAACCAGAAGGTTGATACACATGTACAGAATGGCGATCCATAATACATAACCCTGTACAAGAGGGTAGTCCCTGCAGGAAATGGCTTTTACAGCCATACTGCCCATGCCCGGCCAGTTATAGATGATCTCTACAACCGCGGTTCCGCCCAGGAGACTTCCAAGAGACAGGCCAAGGAGAGTTACCAGAGGCAGCATAACATTGGGAAGTACATGCTTCCAGAGGATAACGCTTTCTTTAATTCCTCTCATTCTGGCTCCTGTTACATAATCCTGGCGCAGCTCATCGAGAACCGCGCTTCTGACCTGCCGCGTATATTTGGCAGACATGGCGATCGCAAGGGTAACTGACGGAAGAATCATGGATTTCAGATCTGTTGTACCTCCCGCTACGTTCACCCAGCGGAGCTGTACGCCGAAAATGCTGAGAAGAATCAGGCCAAGCCAGAAGCTGGGAACAGATACCCCCATAAAGGTTACTCCCCGAACCAGATAATCCGGCCATTTGTTCTGGTATACGGCGGCGGCGATTCCCATTGGGATGGAAAGTACGATCATGATCAGAAGCGCCAGGAGCGACATCTGCAGGGTCGGCCAGAACGCGGATACCAGTTTGTCCACAACAGGTACTTTCATGGAATAAGACATACCCATATCTCCTGTCAGCACTCCTGAAAGCCAGCTCCAATACTGTACAAGGAACGGCTTGTCAAGACCAAGCTCATGCCGTGTCTGTTCCAGCAGCTCCGGTGTGGGAAGATTTCCACACTCTGTCAGCATGATCTCCGCGGGATCGCCGGGCGACAGATAGGTAAGGCCAAAGGTCAAAAAGCTGATTCCGAACAGAACGATCAGGATCTGGAGAAGTCTTTTTCCAATTTGTTTTTTTGTCACTTTGTTACTCCTTCCTACATTTCCTTGATTTTTATCAGCCTTCTGTGCCGTTTCAATGAGTTCTTCCTGAAAACAAAAAATGCGCCCGTATTTACATACGGACGCAAAAACACACAACAATAAAAGATGCTTCCTATCTACCGTAAGAATCATTCCAAAATCATTTGCAAGCAGTTCTCCTGACTTAAGATCATCGTTCCAGGACGCCTTCCCAGGCTTACTTAAAAGCGGACATTCCCATTCCGCTTTGTTATACAGGAACACAAGCTGTGCAGCGACCTGCGTTCAGACAAAGCCCAGTGACATCAATGTCCTGAAACTCCCTATTACAGT
This sequence comes from Eubacteriales bacterium, assembly GCA_030524715.1. Lineage (GTDB taxonomy): Bacteria > Bacillota > Clostridia > Lachnospirales > Lachnospiraceae > Blautia_A. The sequence goes on from JAUNGB010000014.1 coordinate 22,579, forward strand.
GACGGGATCGTACCGGATTCGCACCGGTTTCTCTATGAATCCTTGCGGAACTTGCAAAGGCTGGTTCAAAACCAACAAATGTTATTTTATTTACACAATTAATATAATCCTATTTGTTGGAGTTGTCCAGTGGTTTTCTGTCGTTTTTTGTACTAATTTGCATACTTACAGCAGATTTTTCATGCTTTTCAGGCTGATAGCCAGTGTTGAGGTATTATGCAGCAGGGCGGAGGTGGTAGGCTGGATCAGGCCGCCCACTCCGGCGGCGATCAAAGCTGTGTTGACTGCCACAATGCTGCGGTAGTTTTTATGGATACGTTTCATTAAGCGGTCGCTTAATTGCTTTAAGGCCGCGATTTCATTTAAATCATCGGCGGCGATGGTGATGTCGGCAATTTCCCTTGCGATCTCGGCGCCGTCGCTGATAGCGATACCTACATTGGCTGCAGAAAGAGCCGGCGAATCGTTGATGCCGTCGCCAACCATGATGACAACGCCTCCATTTGCCTTTTGCCGCTCAATATAATCTGCCTTATCTTCCGGAAGAACCTCGGAGTAATATTCGTCAACGCCCACTCTTCTGGCAATAGCCGCGGCTGTACGCTCGCTGTCCCCTGTCATCATGACAACCTTGCGGATCCCATTTGCCTTAAGCGCCCGGATGGCTTCGGCAGCTTCCTCCCTGAGCGGATCCTCAATACAGATGACCGCGGCAAGCTGATGGTCGATGGCCATATAAAGATGGGAATATTCCGTAGGAAGGCTGTCAAAACGTTCCTGGTATTCTTCCGGTATGCTGCAGCCCTCGTCCTCAAAAACAAAGTGGTGGCTGCCGATGATGACCTTATGCTCCCCGATAGAGGAAGAGATTCCGTGGGCAACGATATAATTGACCTTGGAATGCATTTCTTCGTGGTCAAGGCCGCGGCTTTTTGCCGCCTGGACGACTGCCTTTGCCATGGAATGTGGGAAATGCTCTTCCAGACAGGCGGCAATGCGGAGCATTTCATCTTTGGTATTCTCCGTATCGCTTTCCTTGCGGAAGACCACGATATCCTTTACCACAGGCTTTGCCCTGGTAAGCGTACCTGTTTTATCAAAAACGATGGTGTCCGCTTCCGCTACTGCCTCCAGATATTTCCCGCCTTTGACCGTCATATGCCGGGTGCTTGCCTCACGGATAGCGGAAAGTACGGAAATCGGCATGGCAAGCTTTAGAGCGCAGGAAAAATCCACCATAAGGACTGCCAGCGCCTTGGTGGTATTGCGGGTAAGAAGGTAGGTCAGCGCGGTTCCTCCCAGGGTATAAGGCACCAGACGGTCCGCCAGGCTTTCGGCCTTGCTTTCCACTGAGGATTTCAGCTTTTCAGACTCTTCGATCATGGTGACGATCTTTTCATACCGCGTAGAGCCGGAAACAGCCTTTACCTGAATGGTCAGTTCCCCTTCTTCGAGAACAGTTCCCGCATACACATACTTCTCTTTATTTTTATGTACAGGCTGTGATTCCCCGGTCATGGAGGACTGGTTTACCATAGCCTCTCCCGCTGTGACGATTCCGTCAAAGGGAATGACATTTCCCATATGTACTACAACCTCGTCTCCCGGAAGGATTTCCGAGGCGGAGACGAGAATTTCCTGTCCGTCACGCAGAAGCCATACCTTGCTGACCTTCAGGGACATGCTCCGGGCAAGGTCGCCCACGGATTTTTTATGTGTCCATTCCTCAAGAAGCTCTCCGATCCCAAGAAGGAACATGACAGAGCTGGCAGTATTAAAATCCGCCCGCAGGACGGATACGCCGATGGCGGCGGCGTCCAGGACCTCTACTTCCAGCTTCCCTCTGGAAAGACACCTGACGCCCTTTCCAAGATATTTCAGGGAACGCAGGGCCGTATAGGCGGCGCGGACCGGGTATGGTACAAACAGCTTACCCATCGCCCTCAGAACCACCTTCTGCACCAGCCTTTCCTGATAGAAGGTGTTCAGTTCCCTTCCGGTATGATCCAGTATCCCTTCCGGCACTGTAACATCCTCATAGTGAAAGCGGCGAAGGGCGGCAAGAAGTTCGTCCCTGCTTCCTGTATGGAAAATAGCGGCATCCGAGGTTTCCGCATAGACCTTCGCGTTTTTTACAAAAGGAAGCCCCTGCAGGTAATAAAGCAACGTATCCGCCTGACGGCAGTTCATCCGTTTTTGTACCAGATGGATACGGAGCCGTCCTTTTACTTCATGTTTAATAATATATTTCATTCTATTCCTCCGAAAATTCAAGAATACATAACAGCGGAGCTGATGCCAGCTCCGCTGTTATGTATGTCAGATGTTTAAGCTTCCGTTTCCTCCGCTTCATCTTCCTGTACGCATTCAGCCTCGCAGGCTGCTCTCTCCTCGTTAATCTCCTTAGCTTCCGCAAGAATATCCTCCGCGTTTTCCTGGACGGTGGTTACTGTATTCATAACACAATCCTTTGCGCGCAGTACGGCAGCCGTACAGTTAGTATATACTTTCTTAGCATCCTTACTGGAAAGAAGCTTGATGCCTGCTGTTCCGAATAAAACGCCTCCTGCAAAAAGTCCGAGTTTTTTCATATCAAAATCCATAATGTTGTCCTCCTATTTGTGTTCATAACCGGTGTAAAAAAGCATAGCGCAGCAAAACAGCATTGCCCACGCCCAAAACTTATGGGATTTCACAGTTATCACTCCCTTTGAATTATTGATATGTACCATAATAAATTTTCAAACCGCTGTTAGTCAAATATAACAGTAGTTATTGAGAAAACTTCTCGATAAGCAAGCCGCTATCATATATTATCACCAGCCCGTGCAGGGCAAGAGTAAACAGTAACGTAAATAAACTATTGCGGCCCGCAAGTCAGGCACGCTCCCGCTCATCTGCCTCGTAAACGATCCTGCGGCTGATAACGCCGATTTCCTCCAACGCGTTTACCATCCGGTAAACCGTAGCGATTCCGATATTTTCATCCTGTCTGGAGGCCTGATAGAAAATTTCCTTACAACTGGAGCAGCGGTTTTCCAGAATAATATCCAGAAGCTCCATTCTCTGTTTTGTGATCCTGCAGCCATTTGCCCGCAGCTTTTCGATGATCTGTTCTTTTTGCTTTTCCACTTCTGTCGCCTCCTGTGTGGGAGATGCCGGAATCCCGGACACTCTTTCCTATGTATCTGGTAAAGCGGATATTCGCATTCCGCTTTGCTATATGCTCATGAATGCAGGCCGCTGCGCGGCTTGTCAGACATATTTCTTTAGGTTAGTATACGCTAACTTTTGTTGGCAGTCAAGAACAAAATTGATTACTTTTTATCAACAACTCCGTTTGATGTTCGCAGCAAAATGTGTTATACTAACCTTATCTATATGAAATACAGTGAGGTGAAGAAATGATGCATTCCAATGAATCGGCCGAAAACTATCTGGAAACCATCCTGATCTTAGGCCAAAAGCATCCGGTGGTCCGCTCCGTTGACATTGCGACAGAGCTTGATTTTAAGAAGCCAAGCGTCAGCGTAGCAATGAAGAAGCTGCGTCAGAACGGCCATATCGTCGTATCTCCGGAGGGCTATATCACTCTGACGGAATCAGGACGGGAGATTGCAGAGAGAATTTACGAACGTCATACTCTGCTGTCCGACTGGCTCACAAGACTTGGGGTAGATCCTAAGGTCGCCGTGGAGGATGCGTGCCGGATCGAGCATGTTATCAGTGCAGAAAGTTTTGAGGCAATTAAGAAGCACATTAATTGACAAAAAAGTCTCTTGCTGCAGCCATGCTGCTGCATACGGGAGACTTTTCTTTGTATATCAGGAAAGCGCTCCATTTTGTTCTGAAGTGTACAATACTGAACTTTCCTAATATACAAAAAGCGCTTTGCGCAAGATATAATTATGGAGGTGAAAGCTATTTATACGAAGAAACTAAAAGAAAAGTTTCGTGAGGCGCTGGAGGCCGTGCTGCCGATCCTGGGGATCGTGCTGGTTTTGTGCTTTACTATCGCGCCTATTTCTCCCAGCATTCTGCTCTGCTTTCTACTGGGAGCGGTACTTCTGATTACCGGTATGATGTTTTTTACTTTGGGGGCAGAATTGTCTATGACGCCTATGGGCGAACGTGTGGGTACCTGTATGACAAGGAGCAGGAAGCTCAGCGTTATTATCGGCCTGTCTTTTTTACTTGGTTTTATCATTACGATCTCCGAACCGGATCTGCAGGTCCTGGCTCAGCAGGTTCCGTCCATTCCTAATATGGTGCTGATCCTTGCCGTCGCCTGCGGAGTAGGTATTTTTCTGGTCATTGCGCTTTTGCGTATGCTGTTCGGAATATCTCTTAATCACTTACTGATCGTATTCTATCTTTTGGTATTTGTATTGTCATATTTTGTGCCGGATAGCTTTTTGAGCGTGGCGTTCGACTCAGGGGGCGTGACAACGGGACCGATGACCGTACCGTTTATCATGGCTCTGGGCGTTGGTGTTTCATCGGTCAGAAGCGACCGTCATGCGGCGGACGACAGCTTTGGCCTTGTCTCACTCTGTTCAGTGGGACCGATCATTGCCGTTTTGATCTTAGGGATGATCTATCACCCGGAATCCGGCGCTTATGTTCCGCCTGTTATTCCTGATGTTCAGGATTCCGTAGAACTCTGGACTCTGTTCCGCGTGGGCTTTCCTACATATATAAAAGAGATGGCAGTTTCTCTTCTGCCGATCGCGGCATTTTTTGCAGTATTTCAGATTGCGGTTCTGAAGCTTTCCAAAAGAAAGCTGGTTAAAATTTTAATAGGTCTTGTTTATACTTATATTGGCCTTGTCCTGTTTCTGACAGGAGTAAACGTGGGATTTATGCCTGCCGGAAATTATCTGGGACAGGTGATCGCACAGCTTGATTATTCATGGATCATTATTCCGATCGCCATGGTGATCGGGTTCTTCATAGTACGCGCAGAGCCTGCCGTCTACGTTCTGAACCGTCAGGTTGAAGAGATTACGGACGGCGCGATTTCAGCAAGGACAATGGGAACCGGCCTTTCCATCGGCGTTGCCGTTTCCCTTGGAATTGCCATGATCCGTGTCATGACCGGAATTTCAATTATGTGGTTTGTGATTCCGGGATATGTCATCGCTCTTGGTATTTCATTTTTTGTACCGAAGATCTATACGGCCATCGCATTTGACTCCGGCGGGGTTGCGTCCGGACCGATGACGGCGGCGTTTCTGCTCCCGTTTGCCCAGGGAGCCTGTATGGCATTCGGCGGGAACATTGTTACGGACGCATTTGGAGTGATCGCAATGGTAGCCATGACGCCGCCGATCACCATTCAGGTACTTGGCCTTGTTTCCAGAATGGGCAGGAAGGAAGAACTGGCGCCGGAGCCGGATTATGTTCTGGAATTTGACCGGCTCGAAGACGACGCGATCATCGAACTTTAAACACATTCCAAAACGGTCATTGGTGTGCCGGATTAGAAGAAGTATTTAGGAAAGGATTTATAATGAGTGAACTTTTTATGATGACCTCGATTCTTGACAGGCATAAGGCAAAGAAGTTTATGGCTTTTTATCAGGAATATGGGGTTCATGTGATGCTTCATACGCTGGGGCGGGGAACCGCCGCCAGCGAAATGCTGGATTATTTTGGACTGGAGGCAGTTGAGAAGATTTTAATGATCTCAGTGGTAACCCGGGAGGTATGGAAAGAGGTAAAACGGGGACTGCAGGAAAAAATGCAGATCGACGTTCCGGGAACAGGAATTGCTTTTATTGTACCGCTAAGCAGTATCGGCGGGAAAAAGCAGCTTCAGTTTTTGACGGAACACCAGAAGTTTGTGAAAGGGGAGGAAACAGTTTTGAAGGATACGAAGCATGAACTGTTGGTAGTGATCGCCAATCAGGGATATACGGATCTGATCATGGATGCGGCACGGAAGGCAAAGGCCGGAGGCGGCACAGTGATCCACGCAAAAGGCACCGGGATGACCGGCGCTGAGAAATTCTTGGGAGTTTCTTTGGCAGAAGAAAAAGAAATCGTATTTATTGTTGTGAAGCGTGAAGACAAAAACAACATCATGAGGGCGATCATGGACTATGCGGGACTTGAAAGCAAAGCAAAGTCCATCGTGTTCTCTCTCCCGGTAACAAGCACGGCCGGTATGAGACTGATGGAACCCGCTGAAAACGAAGAGTGACGCTCCACCAATATAGAGCCCCCGGCGGGACGCCTGGTTTGCATGCGGTTTCGGAGCCTAAGACCCTCTAACCTCCCCCGAATTTGCTAAATTCGTTCCCCAAAATCCTGAACTCGCTTCGCTCAAACAGCAGGATTTTGGGGAACAACGCAAATTAGGGCGAGCTAAGAGGGTCTAAGACTCCTGCAAAGGCATTGCAAACCAGGCGTCCCGCCGGGGGCTCCATATTGGTTCCGCTGGGGATGGTGAAGACGGAAGGTGGTAGACGAAAATGGACGTTTACGGCAATAGTATGGTGCAAACAGTAACGGAAGCTATATGGAAACGCATTGTGTGGGTATTTGCGGCAGCGACTGCTCTCTCCTATCTTGAGCAAGCAGCGGTGGGTATTGTGATCTGCAGCGGCTGGGAGAGACAGCAGGAGAAAGGGCGCTGGTTTCATTCGCCTTTGCAGGAGTCTTAGAAATACTTAGCGCGCTGAAATTTGTGTTGTGAACAAAAATCCTGCTGTCTGAACCCGGGTGTGGGAACAGACAACAGGAATGAATATCAGGAAACACCCGGGTGAGTTCAGGATTTTTGAGAACGGGTTTAACAAATTTCGGCGCGGTTAGTGTTTCTTAGGCTCCGAAACCGCGAATGAAACCAGCGTCCTTTCTCCTGCGTCCGTCCATCCAACAACGATCACAACCTACCGTCTTGCCAACTCTCTTGTTATATCTTCCCAGGTGACTCCTTTTTCGGCCATAAGCACCATCACATGATACAGAAAATCCGATATTTCATATTTAATTTCTTCTTTATCAGGATTCTTGGCGGCGATCACAATCTCCGTGCACTCCTCCCCCACCTTTTTCAGGATTTTATCAATCCCCTTATCAAAAAGATAGTTGGTATAGGAACCCTCCTTGGGATGCTCCCTGCGATCCAGTATCACATCATAGACATCCTGGAACACACGCAAAGGATTGGTATCGTCGTACTCTTTTTTCATGAGAGGCTTGAAGAAACAGGTACGGTTTCCCGTATGGCAGGCAGCGCCCACCTGGGCGACCTTGGCCAGGATCGTATCGTTATCGCAGTCCAGGGTCAGGGATTTCACATACTGAACATGCCCGGAGGTTAAACCCTTTGTCCACAGTTCCCTGCGGCTGCGGCTCCAATAAGTCATTTTACCGCTCTTTAAGGTCATATGGAAGGCTTCTTCGTTCATATAAGCCACCATAAGGACCTCGTCCGTCTTATAATCCTGGACGACCACCGGGATCAGCCCGTCGCTGTTCAGCTTAAATTCCGACCAGGCAATACTGCTTTCAAAGGTGTTGACAGAAATCCCCCGGTCTTTGCACTTATCTTTAAAGTCAAGAAGCCTGGCGGCCGTAGAGCTTACATAGGAACCGCTTAAGCCCCCTACAGCCTTGCTTCCCAGTAACTCCAGAAGTACGTTTTCACGGCTTTCGTCCGTATGGAGGACCACCGGAATAGAAGATATTTCCGCAATGGAATCCTGAACCGTATCAAGAGCCAGCACAGCGCCGGCATAAGACTCGATCAATTCTTTATTTTCGGTAAATTCTTCTATGGAAGAAATACTGACAACCATTTTTTCTTTTCCGAAACGGTTGGAGACCTCTTCCAGAAGCCGCACGTTGCCCGGCTTGGAAAAATTCAGGACTGTCCTGGCGCAGCCTGCATAGATCAGTTTTTTGATATCCTCCATACGCTTGATGTTTCCTGCGGCAATGACCGGAATTTCAGAAGCCGCGCAGATATCCTTGATTTTTGCAATAGCCCTTTCGTGAGCCTGATCCTCTGAGGAAAAGTCAAAGACAAGAAGCTCGTCCGCTCCGTTGTCACTGTAGAATTTTGCAAGTTCTTCCACATCTCCGTTTCCGAAGAGATTTCTCTGCCCGAAGCCCGTAACCGCCTTTTCAGACTGCAGGTACAGACAGGGAATGATCAATTTATTTGCCATAGTTTTTATCTCCTTTTTCTTATGCAGGACTTATTTATTATCCCAGACTTCCCTTAGTGGAGAGCACGTCTGTGATTCTCGGGTCGTAGGATACGGCTTCATCCAACGCCTTTGCGAAGCTCTTGAACATAGCTTCCGCGATATGGTGATCGTTCCCGGGGGCGGCTCCGTCCCCGCCGTTTCCGGAAAGAACCCTGATATGAAGGTTCATTCCGCAGGTATAGGAAATGGCATAAAAAAACTCCTTTACCATTTGCGTGGACATGTTACCGATCTTTTCACTGGTAAATCCGGCATCCCATGCAAAATACGGCCTTCCTGACAGGTCGACCGCGCAGAGCACCAGGGTTTCGTCCATAGGGAGGATGCAGCTTCCGAAACGGCGGATTCCCTTCTTATCTCCCACAGCCTCCTTAATGGCGGTACCAAGGACGATCCCCGTATCTTCGATGGTGTGATGGTCGTCCACCTGCAGATCGCCGTGAACACGGACGCACAAGTCAAAGAACCCGTGGCGTGTAAAGCCGTCCAGCATATGGTCAAAAAATCCCACTCCCGTTTCGATATCGGAGTATCCCTTCCCGTCCAGATTCAGCTTTAATTTAATCTCCGTTTCCTTTGTGTTTCTTTCAACAGACGCTTCTCTTGCCATAGTGTACTCTCCTATTTCTCTTCTTCCTCTTCATTTTCAAAACGCACGGCAATGGAGTTTGCATGTGCGGTCAATTGCTCGGATGCGGCAAACTGTTCGATATCCTTATGGATCGCCTGTAATGCTTCTCTGGAATAATAAACAAGGCTGGACTTTTTCACAAAATCGTCCACGGACAGCGGAGAGAAGAATTTGGCGGTTCCGTTGGTAGGAAGGACATGGTTGGGACCTGCGAAATAGTCGCCAAGGGGCTCGGAGCTGTACTCCCCAATAAAGATCGCCCCTGCATTGCGGACCTTCATCATGACCTCAAAGGGATTTTTGGTCACGATCTCCATGTGCTCGGAGGCAATGGCATTGGCAGCCTCGATGGCCTCGTCCATATTTTCCGCAAGGAGAATGTAGCCGAAGTTATCCAGAGATTTTTGGATGATCTCCTTACGGGAAAGAACCTCCACGAAGCCCTTCACCTGGGCGTCCACCTGGGCAGCGAGTTCTCTGCTGGTAGTGATCAGGATGGCGGAAGCAAGCTCGTCGTGCTCTGCCTGGGAAAGCAGGTCGGCGGCCACGAAACGCGGGTTGGCCGTCTCGTCCGCCAGCACAAGGATTTCACTTGGACCTGCAATGGAGTCGATGCTCACATAGCCGTACACGGCTTTTTTGGCAAGGGCCACAAAAATGTTTCCCGGACCGACGATCTTGTCTACCTTTGGAATGCTATCGGTGCCGTATGCAAGGGCGCCGATGGCCTGTGCGCCGCCCACCTTGTAAATTTCATCAGCGCCGGCCTCTTTTGCGGCGACTAAGGTTGTGGGGCATACCTTCCCATCCTTTCCGGGAGGGGTGGTCATTACGATCTGGTCTACTCCTGCCACCTTTGCCGGTACGATGTTCATCAGAACAGAGGACGGATAAACGGCCTTGCCGCCTGGTACATAGACGCCGACTCTTTCAAGAGGGGTGATCTTCTGGCCGAGCATGGTGCCGTTGGTTCCACTGGTGAACCAACTGTTCTGCTTCTGCTTCTCATGGAAGGTCCGGATGTTGACGAGAGCCTTGCGGATCACGTCAATAAGGGCAGGGTCTACACTGGCGTAGGCTTCCTGAATTTCCTCTTCCGTAACACGGATGGTATCCGGCGTGATCTCCACCTTGTCAAATTCTCTGGTATATGAAAAAAGCGCTGCGTCCCCTTCTGCCTTGACTCTGGCAAGAATGTCGGCTACTGCCGACTCAAATTTGCCGTAGTTGTTGGGGCTTCTTTTCAGAAGATTTTCCAGAATGTCTTTTGTGCTTTCTTTTGTAAGCGTAATCGTACGCATGATTATTCCAGTCCTTTCTTATTATTTTACGGTACTTATTACTTCAAGATTAGTGCAACGATGTACTGGTCATATATGGGTATTTTGTGTATGGCGACCTTCAAGATTCGCGGGCGAGTCCTGATGCGGGCGTTATGACTGTATTCATCCGGGGATTTATAAAACGCCGCGCAGGTCATGAATAAGCCTGCGGATGCGCTCATCCTCCATTTTCATGCTCACCTGGTTTACTACCATGCGGGCAGATAAAGGGCACACCTCTTCCAGTACCTTCAGGCCGTTTTCCTTTAAGGTGCTTCCTGTTTCCACAATGTCCACGATCACCTCGGAAAGTCCTACAATGGGAGCAAGCTCAATGGAGCCGTTTAACTTGATGATCTCTACTGTCTGGTGTTTTTTATTATAGAAGTAATCCTTGGCGATATTCGGATATTTGGTCGCCACCCGGATAAGCTGATTATTATGAAGTACTTCCCTGGCGCTTTCCGGCCCGCATACGCACATACGGCAGGCGCCGAAGCCAAGATCCATGACTTCATAAAGCTTCCTGCCCTCTTCCAGGATCGTGTCTTTTCCGACTACTCCGATATCGGCGGCACCGTACTCCACATAGGTGGGAACATCCGGGCCTTTGGCAAGGAAAAATTTCAATTTTAAGTCTTCATTTACAAAGATCAGCTTCCGGGAATTTTTGTCCCGCATTTCTTCGCAGGTGATGCCGATTTTTTCGAACATGTCCAGCGTTTTATTGGCAAGCCTGCCTTTGGTTAATGCAAATGTCAGATATCTCATGTTTTTTATGCCTCCTTTTCCAGACGCAGCGCCACACGTCTGCCTTCCTGACGAAGCTTCTGGGCCTTTCGGATAGCTTCGGCGCGGTCTTTGGCCTTATAGATAATGACCATGGTCTCTTCCTCCGGGGGAAGGTCGATCTTCTGTCTGGTAAGAGCCAGGATCAGGCTGTCAACCACAATGGCAAATCCAATGGACGCCGCGGGCTTGCCGAAATGCTTCATTAACTCGTTGTAGCGTCCTCCCTTGATCAGCGGCTCTCCTGTTCCATAGGTGTAGGCCTGGAAAATAATGCCCGTATAGTACCGTATCTTGCTCAGCATACCAAAATCGAAGCTGATATATTTCTCATATCCGTAAATTTTAAGGATTTCATAAATTTCCTCCAAGCGGGAAACCGCCTTCAGAGCGTTTGGATCGTCGGTAAGCTCTTTCGCCTTTTGGAGGATCTCCGCAGAGCCGAACAGGTGCGGAAGTTCTTCAAATACTCTGGAAAGCTGGACGGGAAGCTTTTGTTCCCGCACAATATCCTCCACGCCGAAATAATTTTTCTGGGAGATCAGGGAACGGAGACGTTCTTCTGTTTCGCTGTCCATTCCTGCCTGGGCAAGCAGAGCTTTAAAATAATCCACCTGTCCCACGCTTAACTGAAATTCCTTTAATCCGGAAGCCTTTAGGCATTCCACCGCCATGGCCAGTATTTCCGCGTCTGCTTCCGGTGAATCGTCGCCGATCCGCTCTACGCCCATCTGCGTCGTCTCCTTCATTCGTCCAAGGAGACTGGAACTGTTGATGAAGGTGTTTCCGGTATAGCAGAGACTGACAACCTCTGTATCCGGGGAGAAGTAGGTTGCGCAGGCTCTGGATACGGACGGCGTGAAATCCGGGCGCAGAACCAGCGTATTTCCCTCTCTGTCAAAAAACTTATACAGATCCTTGGACGGGATCGTTCCCACCTCCCGGCTGAATACCTCAAAATATTCAAAGGTGGGCGTTTCTATATCCTGATAACCGTACTGACGGAACACCTGCTGCAATTTTGCCTGCAAATGTCGTTTCTGGCTGCACTCTCCGTTATATATGTCTCTGACACCCTCCGGTGTATGAAAAATTCTCTGCATGTTAATCCTCCTGAATGGCAGGCAGCAGGCCTGCCTGTTTTTTAATGTGGGCTGTGAACCAGGCACATATGCCGATCTGCGTTCATGAGCAAACAGCAAAGCAGAATGGAACCGTTCGCTTTGCCCAACACTTTAGCGCGTTGCCATGATACTATATTATCATATGAAAAGCAATAAAGATTATAGTAGATATCACAGGAAATGTCAATCCCGCATTTCCAGGTCCTTCTGTATCCCCTCCAGATAGGGAACAAGATAGCCGCTTTTCCCTGGTAAATAGAAGCCGGCGTTTAATTCCTCCCGGCGGAAGCTTTTTCTGCCGCCTTCTTCCATGCGCCGCCAGAATACCAGCAGATCCCGAAGGGGCAGGTAATAAAATAAATCCTCCATACTATAGAAGATAAGAAAAAAAGCCACGCCTCCCTGCTTCTCAAACTCTTTCATAAACTCCACCTGATGGGGGTGGATATTCATAAGCGGAAAGGTATCCACGCTGCATTCCTTGGCGTCGAAGCAGACAGGAATCCCCTGTACTGCCCCGATATAATCCACCGTACTGCGCTGTTCAAAATAAGCAAGAGTGATGTGGCGGCTTTCTTTGTCTATGCGTACCGGGGTAATGGGGGTGGGAATCTTCTGGATAAGGGCCAGCCCCTTCTCCCGGTACTGCTCATTGGTTCTGTTGATCAGTTCCTCCAGGGTAGAACCACGAAGTCCCCTGCTGTTCCAGGTTGCCATTTATGTATCGGTTCCTTTCCGAAAACTCAGCGGACAATAGGTCAGTTAAGGAGTTTGATGGACGGGAAATAACGTATGACAGCCTTTCCCACGATCTCATCAAAGGTTACAAAGGTGTTTTGCCAAAAGCGGGAATCCTTGGAGTTATTGCGGTTGTCGCCAAGCATAAAATAACTGTTCTCCGGCACTTCATAGGGGCCGAAGCTGCCAAGGGGCATTTCCGGTACAAAGCTGTCGTCAAGAGGCGTGTCCGAGCCGTCGATGTAGACCTTGCCGTCAACGATCTCCACAGTCTCACCCGGAAGGCCGATCAGACGTTTGATAAAGAGCTGGCTCTCATCATCGGGATATTTAAAGATAATAATGTCAAAGCGTTCCGGTTCCTTTACTTTTTTGGAAATCTTGTTTCCGAATAAATCCAGATTAATGCCGTAGGCAAGACGGAAGCCGAAAATACGGTCCCCGGTCATAATAGTTTCCTCCATGGATTCTGAAGGGATTTTGGCGTTAATCAGTATGACATTGTTTACCAACAGTACGATGACCACCACAATAATGATCATTTTGATATATTCCCAGATTTCTTTCCAAATGTTCATGATAGCTCTCCTCTAAATGTTCCTCGGTTAGAATGTGATAAAAAAGCTCGGGTACGTCCGCAGTAAAGGTTCTCCCGGAAACCGGCGCCATCTTTCCCGAAAGAACAGGAAACTGAAGCTGGTATGCGTGAAGAAGCTGATGCTTTAAGCGGTTTTTGTCCCGGTATTTTTTGTTGACGGTTTCCCTGCCGTATTTCCCGTCCCCGATGATCGGATGACCCATGGAGGCAAGATGCGCGCGGATCTGATGGGAACGTCCTGTGATCAGACGGACCTTCAGAAGCGTTAGCCGCCCGTTGTTCCCCAAAGGCGTATATTCCGTTTCAATGGGAAGGGAGCCGGGGGCTTCTTCGGCAGATACTATTACTTTATTACATTTTGTGTCTTTATGCAAATACCCTTTTACATAATTTCTTTCCCTGAGGACTCCGTCTGCCAGACAAAGGTAATCCTTGTGCAGGGTACGGTCATGGAAAAGCCGGGAAAGCTCCTGCAGGCCCGCCAGACTTTTGCCTGCGGCTACGATTCCGCTGGTGTTCCGGTCCAGGCGGTTGCATACGGAGGGCCTGAAGGTCTTTAAGGCTTTTGGGGTGAGACTCCCGTTTTTCAGGAGATATCCTGTGAGATATTCCACCAGGGACGGCTCGCTGCCGTCGGCAGGCTGGGACAGCATTCCTGCAGGCTTGTTGATCAGCAGAATATCCCCGTCCTCGTAAAGGATGTCCAGAGGATATTCCGGATATGCCGTTTTGGTGCTCCCGCTGAATTTCTCAAAGGTCTCGTCGCTTAGAAAAAGCCGGATCTCGTCGCCCTTCTGAAGCTTTTCGCTCCCGTCGGCTTTTTTGCCGTTAAGGGTAATATTTTTCTTGCGAAGCATTTTGTAGAAAAAGCTTTTGGGCGCGTCCTTTAAAAGCTTTGCGAGATATTTATCAAAACGCTGCCCTGCTTCGTTCTCTTCAATGAAAAACTGTTTCATACACGCTCCTATAAGCAGATAGCCAGAATGGTATGCTTGATCAGTTCATTTCTGGATAACCCGGGATAACGGTCGTCAGGGGTGAATTTGATTCCCTCTTCCAATGACTCCCGGTGTTCGTTCATGGAATCAAGGCGCTCCAGATATGGCCTTAGATCCCGTAAAATCTTTACATTAACCTTATAGCCGTTTTTGCGGATGATCTTCTGAGCTTCCTGCGCCATAAATTCAACGTCGATCTTCGGATCGCTGCTGTAGCCTACCACCTGGTTCCCGCAGACGGCAAAGGCGTCAATATATGCGCTCTTTTCATAAAAGGTCATGTACATTTCGTAGGACATGACAAGATCGCCTGCATGTGCGCGGATCTGTTCATAAATTTCCCTGTCCATGGGCTTGCGCATAAGGATCATGATCAGGCTGACCATGGACTTACAGGCGGGAAGGCAGCCTACCGTGGCGACCACCGTCCAGACAGTCATGCGGGTTTTGTGGTAGATCCATGCGGAAAAAAAGATAAGAAGCGGTACCGCGAACAGGATGACCGTGATGAGGATACGCCGCTTCTTTTCTGCGGCAAAGTAGCCGAAATCACCTTTCTGCGCAGTTTTCTTTCTTTTGCTCATTCATAAATTCTCCTTTTGTATTCTTATTTCTTTTTGTGTACGTTCCGGATGGTTTTCTTTTTTCCGGGCGGCCTTTTTTTGCCCGGGGGAGCCGGACGGAAAGGCTTTCCGGTGTCATTGCCGGGACGTATCAGGCATTTGGGGCCGTAGCCGATCAGATCCGTGCGGCCGGCCATTTGAAGCCCCTCTGCCACAAGGGCGCGGTTGGCAGGATTTTTATACTGCATCAGGGCGCGCTGAATGGCCTTTTCGTGAGGATCCTTCGGGACATAGACCTTTTCCCCTGTCAGGGGATGGATGCCTGTATAATACATGCAGGTGGAAAGGGTGGACGGCGTGGGATAAAAATCCTGCACCTGCTCCGGGGTAAAGCCAAGATCCCGGACATACTCCGCAAGCCTGACCGCCTCTTTCATTGTACAGCCCGGATGGGAGGACATGAAATAAGGGACGGCATACTGCTGCTTCCCCGTGCGGGCATTTGCCTGGCCGTAAGCCTTTAAAAAGCTTTCGTATACATGATGGGGCGGCTTGCCCATATATCGGAGCACCTGGTCTGATACATGCTCCGGCGCCACACGGAGCTGGCCGCTTACATGATACTCCACAAGCTCCCGCAGAAAGGTGGGGTCAGGATCCGCCATCACGTAATCGAACCGTACTCCGGAACGGATAAATACTTTTTTTACTTTGGGAAGCTCCCTAAGCTTACGGAGAAGGGCCACATAATCGGAATGGTCTGCTTTCAGGTTTTTACATGGGGTCGGAAACAGACACTGGCGGTTCATGCAGACGCCCTTAGTCAACTGCTTCTCACAGGAGGGCTGCCGGAAATCGGCGGTAGGGCCTCCCACATCATGGATGTAGCCCTTAAAGGCGGGATCCTCCGTCATTTTTCTGGCTTCCTTCAGAATAGATTCATGGCTTCTGGTCTGGAGAATCCTTCCCTGATGGAAGGTCAGGGCGCAGAAGCTGCAACCTCCGAAACAGCCGCGATTGCTGGTAAGGCTGAATTTTACTTCTGAAACAGCCGGGATGCCGCCGTCTCTGTCATACATGGGATGCCAGGTTCCCTGATAAGGAAGGTCGTAAACATCGTCCATTTCCTCCGTAGTTAAGGGCATGGCAGGGGGATTCTGGATAATATAGCCCTTGCTGCCGTAGTCCTCCGCCAGGGTTTTGGCGGTAAAGGGATCTGTATTTTTATATTGGATGGCAAAGCTTCTGGCATAGGCGGCTTTGTCCTTGCTGATCTCCTCGTAGGAAGGAAGAAGTATGGGGTCGTATGCCCGTGATAAATCCCGGCAGCGGTAAACGGTTCCGGGTATATATGTGAGCTCCGATACGGGAAGTCCGCTCTGTAAGGCTTCCGCGATCTCCAGAATGGAGTGCTCTCCCATTCCGTATGAGATCAGGTCCGCGCCGGAATCTAAAAGAACGCTGCGGCGTACCTTATCCTCCCAATAGTCATAGTGGGCCATCCGCCGCAGGCTTGCCTCGATCCCCCCAAGGATGATAGGGGTGTGTTTGTAAGTCTGGCGGATCAGGTTACTGTAGACGATGACCGGCATATCCGGCCGCAGCCCCATTTGCCCGCCGGGAGAATAGGCGTCTTTTTGGCGCCTTTTCCGGGAAACAGTATAATGGTTCACCATAGAATCCATATTTCCGGCTGTCACAAGAAAACCCAGGCGCGGCTCACCGAACACCTGGATGCTTTCTTTACGACGCCAGTCCGGCTGCGGGATCATTCCCACCCGGTAGCCCCTGCTTTCCAGAAGCCTGCCGATAATGGCGGACCCAAAGGATGGATGGTCCACATAGGCGTCTCCCGTAAGATATACGAAATCCACCCTGTCCCATCCGCGCTCTTCCATTTCTTTTCTGGTTACTGGTAAAAAATCTGGCATTTAGTTATCCTCTTTGGTGGCCCCGGAGATGATTTCCGTATAGGAACGGATATAGTGATCTGCAAGGGCACGTTTTTCTTTTTCCTGTGGAAGGCTGTAGGTATCCTCCACGGCACATACGGTCATTCCGGCTGCTTTACCTGCCTGGATCCCAGGAATGATATCTTCGAATACAAGGCAGTTTTCGGGAGGGGTTCCAAGCTGTCTTGCCGCTTCCAGATATACGTCCGGCGCGGGCTTTCCCCGGCTGACCTGGCAGGAGGTGACGATACAGCGGAAATAGTCCCGGATCCTGTGGCTTTCCAGAACGGCTTCTATAAGGCTTCCGGTGCTGCTGGATGCGATGGCCATGGTGATCCCCTGTTTTTTAAAAAAGGAAAGGGCTTCCAGAACCCCGGGCTTTAAGGGAACCTTATGGCGGTATTGTTCGATGGCCATATCCTGCCAGGTCAGCATGATTTCCTCAATGGACTGGGGGATATGAAAACGCTCCTTAAAATAGGCCGCGGTTTCCGTAAAACTCATGCCGTCGATGGTTCCCGGAAGATCCGTAGGAACCTGAAAGCCGTGCGAGCCAAGGTAGTCGATGTCGATCTGCGGCCAGACCCACATGGAATCCACCAGGGTTCCATCCAGGTCAAAAATTACAGATTTGATATGATTCAGCATGTTTTCTCTTTCTTTCATTTATTTCTTGAACCGCGCATCTAAAAGCCATGCGGATTTCTTCTGTTCTTTAAGGTAAATAGTTCACAGCCTGGGCGCGGTAACCCTCGGCGATAATATCAAGCTGTCTGTGGAATCGTTCGAGCTGCTGTAAATCTTTAGTCTTATATACGCGCAGGAACTCGTCCTGGATTTTCATTACTTCCCGTTTATTGGAAAGCTTGTACAGATTCTCGATATTATTTAATATGTCGCGGACAAGATTGGACTGCATCTGGGAAGAATTCTGGGCGTCCATGATTTCGTTGCGGACGGAGGACATTTCATGGTCAAGGGAAATGATAGCGTCCGCCGCTTTGCTTAGGCGCTCCGTGACATGCAGAGGCATATCCCCTTTATATTTGTACTGCAGAGAGTGCTCGATCGTCGCCCAGAAATTCATCGCCATGGTACGGATCTGTATTTCTGCCTGCAGCTTCTTCGGCCCGTTCAGGGTATCTACCGTGTAATAGATGATCAGATGATAGCTGCGGTAGCCGCTCTGCTTAATATGCTTCAGATAATTTTTTTCACTTTTAATGGTCATATCCGTACGGTTTCGGATCATGGACGCCACAGCGTCGATATCCTCCTCGAACTGGCAGATGATACGGATGCCTGCGATATCCTCTACCTCCTCTTCCAGACGTTCCATAGGAATATGCTTGCGCTGCATTTTTTCCAGAATACTGGAAACACTTTTTACACGGCCCTTTACCTGCTCGATAGGGGAATACAGATCATTCTGTTTATGTTCTCTGATAATATGTTCAAACTTGACAACCAACTCTTTGACTGCCAGTTCATAGGGGCATAAAATACTTCTCCATAATTGTATCTCCATTTGAATCTCTCCTTGCAAAAATGCCGTCTGCTTATGCGCATATCCGGCATGTTTCCTATTATAGCATATTTCTTGTTAATATGTATACCTTCTTATACTTTTCTCAAGGGATTTTAATATCCAGTATGGGTTTACGCTCAGTTCATCCACAGACGGAGTCCTGATATAAATGCCCAGATGCAGATGTACCGGAAACTGCCCCATGGTTCCCTCCGGCCCGTATCCCGTGTTTCCCATATACCCCAGGATATCCCCGGCTTCCACCTGCTCTCCCCGGGAAAAATCCCTGTCATAAGAAGAAAGATGGGCGTAATAAAAATATCCGCCGTGGGGAGCGCGGATGCCGATACGGTATCCGCCCAGAGGCAGCCAGCCGACTTTTTCCACTGTGCCGTCTGTCATGCTGATGACCGGATAATAGCCGGACGTCTCTACAAGCCCGAATAAATCCGTCCCCTCATGCAGGCGGTCCCCGCCGTACTCCCTTGGGGCAAGCCAACTGTCTTCATAAGAGATGTCGCCTCCACCCGGTATGGGAAAGTAAACAAGATCCGACCAGATTGCCTCATAGCAGCTTCTCAGCAGAAAAAATTCTTCCCTTTTATACTTCAGGTAAAGGCTTTTGTCCCGGCTGAGCCTCTCCGGGTAAAAGCCGCCGTCCAGCATGGTGACTGTAAGAAGATCACTGATGCTCTCTCCCTTTTTTTCCAGTTTTTTCAACTGAGTATAAAGCTGCGGCGATAAACACTGTTCCCGGAATTCTGCCTGCTCACAGGAGTCCATTTTTAAAACGGATACCCTGCTTCGCTCACGGATGAGCAGAAAAAGAGCGGCAACTGAGAGCAGGACAAAGATCCAGGCAAGCAAATATCGTTTCCACGGGGATTTCATTGCACACCTCCCATATCCTATATAGTATATGACAGGAGAGTTTCGGATAGAACCTTTATAGTAAACGGACAAGACTCATCCCTTGGCCGCATCATCCCTGTTAAGTTAATAAGCCTGCTCGTCTGTTTGGGTGCAGTTCAGGACTTTATAGTAAAATACCCCGGCGCAGAGCGGCCGGGGTAAATCTCCCGTAAAGCGTGGCGTGCAGATAGCGGAAATAAATTTTTAAACACGCTCTAATCCTTCAGGCTTTCCAGAGTTTTTACAAGGTAGTTCCAGACACGTTCCACAGATGCGATTTCCAGAACCTCGTCAGAGGTATGGATGTCCTTCATGTTCGGCCCAAGGGAAACGCAGTCCAGATCCTCGATTTTTTTATAGAAAAGCCCGCATTCCAGGCCCGCATGGATGGCGACCACCTCAGGCATGGAGCCGTACATTTCTTTGTAAATCTCAACCATTCTGTCCCGGAGCGGCGATTCTCTGCGGTACTCCCAGGCAGGATAGCCGCCCTGGATCTCATATTCCCCTCCGAGAAATTCGGTCAGGTGTTCAATTTTGTCGGAAAGAGCAATTTTGGCAGCGTCAACGGAGCTTCTGACCCCGGAGCTGGCAAACAGCTCGTCTTCAGACAGCTTCAGGCATCCAAGATTGGTGGAGGTTTCCACAAGCCCCTCAATGGAGCCGCTCATCTTCTGGATTCCGAAGGGAATCTGATGGAGATAAAACAAAACCTTTTCACGGCTGGTTGGGTGAAGGACGGCTTCTTTGGCGCTGCCCTCATCTGTGACTGTAATGGTAATATTTTCATCGGTACCTGTGTATTCTTCCCGAAGCTGTGCCTGTACAGTCAGGGCATAAGCCTTTACTGCTTCCGTTTCTTCTTTGGAGACAAGAAGCTGTGCCAGGGATTCTTTGGTGATGACATTGTCTCTCTGGCCGCCTTCCAGGGAAAGGAGCTCATAGTATGCCTGTTTCTTTAAGCCATACAGGAAACGTCCCATCAGAAGGTTGGCGTTGGCGCGGATTTTATCAATTTCGGCGCCGGAATGGCCGCCCGCTAAGCCATGGATCTTTACGGAGATTTTTTCACCCTCTGCTTCTACGCGCTGTACAGGGATATGGCTGATCGCGGTAAGTCCGCCTGCGCAGCTTACCCACAGGCTTCCCTCTTCTTCAGAGTCCAGATTAATGAGACGTTTGCCCTTCAAAACGCTGCAGTCAAAGCCTGTCGCACCCAGAAGGCCGATCTCTTCATCAACGGTGATCAGGATTTCCAGCGCCGGATGTTTCAGCTCTGTGCTTTCCAGCAGGGCAAGACCATAGGCTACAGCGATCCCGTCGTCGCCTCCCAGAGTGGTTCCGTTTGCAGAAATATAACCGTCTTTTACAGAAAGTTTCAGGCCATCCTTTGTGAAATCATGGTCCACATCCGGCCTTTTTTCGCAGACCATATCCATATGGCCCTGGATAATGACCGTGGGAGCGTTCTCGTATCCCGGAGCTGCCGGTTTATAAATGACCACGTTGTTCAATTCATCCTGCATATATTCAAGGTTATGGGCTTTTGCAAAGCTGACCAGATAGTCGCTGAGCTGTCTGGTATTTCCGGAACCGTGAGGGATCGCGCAGATTTCCTCAAAATAGTGAAACACTCTTTTCGGTTCGCAATTTTCTAATACTTTCATTGATGATACCTCCATTTTTGCATGTATTTCTTTTTTCTGCCATATATTAAACAAAAAAGACATGGCTGCCCTATGAAACAGAAATTAACTGCGGCAGGAATTCTCCTGCTTCTGCTTTTCCTGCTCTGCTATCCCCAGGAAGCGTTAAGCGCGTCCAGGGAAGGGATGAAGCTGTGGCTGAACACGCTCCTTCCCACGCTTCTTCCATTTCTTATTTTAACCGGTTTTTTGATCCATACCAATGGAGTAGAAAAAATTCTTGCTCCTTTTGGGCGCTTCTGGAAAAAAGTCTTCGGACTCTCTCCCTCCGGAGCTTATGCGTTCCTGCTTGGAATGCTCTGCGGCTATCCCATGGGGGCAAAAATCACATCGGATCTTTTCCGGTACGGAAAAATCGGCAAACGGGAAGCAGAATACCTGCTGACCTTCAGCAACAATGCCAGCCCTGCCTTTGTGACCACTTATCTTGCGCATGTATGTCTGGGCGGGCGAGCGCCCTTGGGAAAAATCGTGGGGATCCTGCTTCTTGCAGATGGTTTCTGTATGGTATTTTTCCGGTTCGCGGTTTACCGCGGCCATACGATCCGGGATTCCGGTACAGGGGATATCGGCAGTTCCCCAAAAAAAGAGACATCCGTTACCAACTCTTTGGGAGCACTTCTGGATGTCTCTATTATGAACGGTTTTGAAACCATTACACGTCTTGGGGGGTATATTCTGCTGTTCTCCCTGCTGTCCGCTTGCATCAGCCATTATTGGTTCTTTGGGCCGACAGCAAAGTACATAGTCCTTGGGGGAATGGAAATCACCACCGGGCTTTATCAGCTGTCTGAAGCCGGCCTGGGACAGGAGCTGCAGTTCCTGTGCTCCATAGTTATGACAGCCTTCGGCGGCGCCTGTATTCTGGCGCAGACCAAAAGTGTCCTCCATGAAAAGCTGTCCATTCTGCCCTATCTGTCGGCAAAATGCCTGAACGCGCTGTTTACCGCAGTGCTGGTACTGATGCTTTAGTTCCGGTACATCATTGTATTAATCTTCCAGATCATCCAAAAGATCGTCCTCATCCGCCTCCGTATTATCCTGATAGGAGTTGGTCATAGCGGCTGCCTGCGCAGTCTGGGGCGCCAGCTCCTGGCGGTTGCGGTTAACAACCTCCAGACAGCTCTGAAGGGCGTCGATGAAGCCTTTGTATTTGCCGCCTGCATCTTCAAGGGTCTGGTTTAAAACAGAACCGATGGTCGCCATCATATCGTCTGTATAAGTGATGGAGCTTAAACGAATGCTGTTGGCGTCCTGTGTGGCGGAGTCCAGAATCTCCTGTGCCTGCTTGTTGGCTGCGTTGATGGTTTCGTTAGCCTGGGCATACGCCTTCTGCATAATCTCATGCTGGGTAACCAGCTCCTGAGCCTTAGCCTGAGCGTCGGCAATAAGGCTGTCCGCTTTGGACTGTGCATCCTCTAAAATGGCGTCCTTATTGCTGATAATCTTCTGGTAACGCTTGATCTCATCAGGGGTTTTTAAACGAAGCTCACGTAACAGTTCTTCGATCTCTTCCTTATTTACGACAATCTTGGTGGTAGACAGAGGCTGATACTTACAACTGTCTACATACTCCTCAATTTCTTCAATGATCTGCTCAATTCTGCTGCTCATAGTACACTCTCCTTATTTTTATCTGTTTTGGTTAAGGAAGGCTATTCCTGAACCCGATTGGCTATTTTGGATTTCACCGCTTCAATGATTTCGGCGGGTGCAAACTTAGTCAGATCGCCGCCGAAATACGCCACCTCTTTCATAATAGTGGAGCTTAAATAAGCATATTCCAGGCTGGTGGTCAGAAACACAGTATCTACATCCGGGGCAAGGACACGGTTGGTCTGCGCCATCTGAAGCTCATATTCAAAATCCGTTACCGCACGTAATCCCCGAATGATTACCTGCGCATGGTTTTCTCTGGCAAAATTAACGGAAAGCCCGTTAAACGGCTTAATGATTACATTTGGGATGTCTTTTGTAGCCTTTTCTAATATATTAACACGTTCTTCTACAGAAAACAACGGACTTTTTGCAGAATTGTGCAAAACACCGACAATTACTTTATCGAAAGAAACACTGGCACGCTGGATCACGTCCAGATGCCCGTATGTGGCCGGATCAAAGCTTCCCGGATAAACTGCGATTACCATGTATTTACACTCACTTTCTCTTCTGTTCCTTAAGCCTTACTCAAGAAAACATGTTTATTGGTTTTGTATTCTTTGGACCGAAGCAGCCTGTATCCCAGATCCTCCGCATAGGAAAAATCTGTATTCAGATCCGCTTCCACAATAAGCAGTGAGTCTTCGTCGATCAGGGTGCTGTCGGCAAGGTATGCGAGTACCTGGTTTTCCAGTTCCCTGCCGTAGGGAGGATCCATAAAAACACAGTCAAAAACACCCTTTCCTTCAAGGGAACGAAGAGCCTGCAGAACGTCCATGTTCAGCAGTTTACCATTTTCTGCGAGTTTTGTAAATGAAAGATTTTCACGAATGCATGCACATGCTTTGGGGTTCTTCTCAACAAAGACGGCTTCAGACGCACCGCGGCTTAAAGCCTCGATGCCGATTCCGCCGCTTCCGCTGAACAAATCAAGGAAACGGCAGTCCAAAAGCTCAGGCTGCAGAATATTAAATAATGTTTCTTTGATACGGTCAGTGGTTGGTCTTGTATCTGTGCCAGGAATCGTCTTTAAAGGAAGACGCCTGGCTTTTCCGGCAATTACTCTCATTTCAGGTTCAATCTCCAATCCAGATCTCCGCGGGCAAGACCGAGAATTAATAATTCGGCAGTAGCGATATTGGTTGCCACAGGAATATTATATTGATCGCAGCGCTTCACGATTGCCATGATATCCGGCTCCTTGGAATCGATCATCACCGGATTATAAAACAGGATGACCAGATCCAGGTCCTGTCTTTCGACCATTTCCATAAATTGCTTGTCACCGCCGATGCTACCAGCCAAAAACTTATGCACATGCAGGCTGGTTGCTTCTTCAATTCTTCTTCCAGTAGTCCCTGTTGCATAAACTTCATGCTTGGCAAGAATATTTTTGTAGGCGATGCAGAAATCTTCAATCAAAACCTTTTTGCTGTTGTGTGCAATGATACCTAAATTCATAGTTCACCTCTCCATTTTCACCAATACATTCACGTTTTTTTATTTTTTGATGCTTTTATTTTCTGTCTTTGATACGTAACACCGTAGTTATTATAACAAGTTACTAAAAGAAGTGCAATTAAATCTTACAAAATATACAAAATTCATAGAAAATTAACAAAATGCTGTTTTGCTTTATTTTTTCACTTTATTTTTTTATGATATTTTTTGCTTTGTTTCCTTTTGATGTATTGCCTTTGCAGTTTCCTTCCTGTGTAATGGCAGTTTTGTATATTTTGTTGAATTGATTGTTATCCATATATATTTTGCTGCTGTGCCTTACAATAAATCCTGTACCGTAGACGCCTCTGGGGTCGTAGGTGGTTTTTCTGGGGCCGCTGTACCTTTTGACATTGCTGACCTTATTCTTATTGATCCGCACATTGTAAGCATCTAAAAGGAACATTCCTGCCTGCCGGCAGTTTGAAATAGTGTTTCCGGTGATCGTACAGTTACGCCAGTCCTGAGCATAGATCCCTTCTCCGAGAAGATTTTTAATGGTATTTCCGGTGACGGTAATATCTGTATAAGGCCGGCGTTCCGCCCCGCCTCCTGTACCACTGTGGGATCCCAGCCCTCTTGCACAATTGATAAAGGTATTGTTTTTGATCAGTACTTTGTGGCAGCCCTTTCCGTTATACATGTTGTCGGTAGTGCCGAAACCGGGCATTGCCGCCTTTGTAGCCACATCAAGCTGCAGGGCCTCCTTTGGCTGAACATTCTTATATGGTACGGAAGAATCACGGTTATTGCCTGACAGCGTGCATCCGGTCATGGTAAATCCATTCATATCGGCAACTTCCACAATGTGGCTTTTTCTTTTGGTGGTGATCGTCATATTTTTCAAAACCATGTTTTTCACACCCAGAAGCCGGATCACTGTCCCGTCAACAGAGGAATTCTGGTTCAGAGTAGACCAGGTACCGCCTTCTACGATGATGTTTTCGGATTTTTGGGCCGGGTTGGTGCAGAACATGCCCACTCTGGTACCATAGGCGTTAATGGTAGCTCCCACAGCGTATAAATAGGTATTGCTGGGAATCATGTATAATCGTCCGGTTTGATAGGTTCCCGGAGGGATGACGATCTTATACTGAGTGGAGCTGTTTGCCATCTGCTGTGCTTCCAGCAGGGCACGGTACAGAGTTCTGTCAAAATCGGCGGCATCTACGTTTTTTACAACGACATTTTTATATTTGGGAATGGAAGCGCCGGTTGTGTGGCTGCTCCCCACTTTTGCCGAAACCGGAACGGCAAAAACAATTAAAAAAATGGCTGCCAGCAGGATTTGTGTTCTTAGTTTTTTCATTTTTCATACTCGGCAGAAGGAACAAGTACATTCTGATCCTGAAGTAATAAGGGCAATCTTGTACAAGGATACGGAATTTTTTCCTCTGCTGTTCTCCTTTCTTTTTATTCGTGATCTGTCCGTCTCTTTCAGAACGCAGAATCTTTATAGCGATATATTATCATACTTTTTTTGCATTTACCAGAGGAAGGATGCAGCAATCTTATTAAAAAAATAAATGCAAGTTCTTTCCATTACATGAAAGAACTTCTAGTGTATTATTTCCGGATTTTCATATACTAGCATTGTAACATCCAAACAAAACAAACAACCAAGGAGGAAATGAATTATGTCAAACAATACTTCTTCTAACAAAGCAGTTGTACCGGAAGCAAAAGGCGCATTAGACCGTTTCAAATTTGAAGTGGCAAACGAATTGGGCGTACCGCTTACAGACGGATATAACGGTAACCTGACTTCCAAGCAGAACGGATCTGTCGGCGGATATATGGTAAAGAAAATGATCGAAGCACAGGAAAGACAGATGTCTCAGGGTCAGGGCGGCCAGAGCGGTCAGTACTAAAAATTCTGCTTCCGTTTCAATCATGAGGCTCAGATTATCCTGGATATTCTCGGATAAGCTGATCTGACAAATGATAAAACAGGAGTAAGAAAACAAAAAACAGCGCTGCTTTATCGCTATCTTGTAGTTATAAAGCGGTGCTGTTTTTGCTTTGTAATTCAAGACTTGCACACGAGTCTTGAACAAATATATGCTTTTATATTGCTCTCGTACTTTCTTTCAGCCATTCTCTTTCGTCAGGTTCAAGATACGGAGAAATGGTTTCGTATACCTTCGCATGGTAGGTATTGAGCAGGCCGCGTTCCCGTTCGTTCATCTGTTCCGGTACGACCGCTTCCAGATCGAAGGGAACCATTGTCAGATGCTCGAAGCACATGAACTGGCCGAAGGAGGTCTTTTCTGCCTTTTTGCAGACGATCAGGTTTTCATGCCGGATACCGTATTCGCCCTCGACATAATAGCCGGGCTCGTCTGAGGTAATCATCCCCTCTTCCAGTATGGCGTTGTCATTGCGTTCCGGTACGACCTTCCATCGGAAGCCGTTGGGGCCTTCATGGACGTTCAGGTAATAGCCGACTCCATGCCCGGTACCATGGTTGAAATCTTCTCCCATTTCCCAGAGAGGGCCTCTTGCCAGATAATCCAGATTTAATCCTCGACAGCCGTAACGGAATTTAGCGTCGGCCAGATTGAGCATACCGCGCAGAACAGCCGTAAAAAACTTTTTCTGTTCGTCAGTGGTTGGCCCCATTACAATCGTTCTGGTAATATCTGTAGTTCCTTCAAGGTACTGTCCGCCTGTATCCGCCAGAAGGAAGCCTTCCGCCTCTATCGGTACGTCCGTTTCCGGCGTTGCTGAATAATGGTTCATTGCCGCATGAGGGCCGTAGGAAATAATAGGGTCAAAGCTGTTGCCCATAAAATGCTCCTGCTCTGCCCGCAGGCTTTCCAGCTTTACGGCAGCGCTCATTTCAGTTATGGGTATTTTCCCCACGTTCTGTTTCAGCCAGTAGATAAATTTTGTTACGGCAACGCCATCTTTGATATGTGCAATCCGTTCGTTTGCTACTTCCGTGGGGTTCTTCACTGCCTTTGGAAGAAGCGTCAGGTTCTCTTCGTCCAGAATTTCCACATTCTGAGGAATGCTGCTTACCAGCAGAGAATTTACCTTTGCTTTGCACAGAAGAATTTTGGTCTGCGGCTTTAAATTGCGGACATATTCATAGACGTCCCCGTACGGGCGAAGCTCCGTTCCGTCTGCGGCAAGCGCTTCCTTAACCTCTGCCGGGAAAGCTCTTTCGTTGGCAAATAAGAAAATTTTGTCTTCTGTCATGGCCAGATAGGACAGTACGACGGGGTTGCAGTGTACGTCGCCCCCGCGGATATTTAAAAGCCACGCGATATCGTCAAGAGAGGTAAGGAGAAACACATCCGCTCCCTTATCCCTCATTGCCTTTCGGATCTCGCCGCATTTATCGGTCCTGGATTTTCCGCACCAGCAAACCGCCAGTTCCTTAACAGGCTCGCAGGAAAGCGCCGGCCGGTCTTTCCAGATAGCGTCGATGAGATCCTCGCCGCAGGAAATGCTTACGCCGGATTTGGAGAGCATTGCCGAAAGCTTATCTGCTTCGTCCGCGCTGACGGTACGTCCGTCAAAGCCGAGGCATTGTCCTGATTTCAGGTTTTTCTCCAGAAATTCGTGAATTGTAGGTACGTCCGGTTCTCCCATTTTAAAGAGCTGTACGCCGCTTCCCTCCAACTGCTGGGCAGCCTGAATAAAATAACGTCCGTCCGTCCACAGCCCTGCCATATCCTGCATAATAACAGCCGCTCCCGCAGAGCCGGTAAATCCCGTGATGAATTTTCTGCATTTAAAATAGTCGCCCACATACTCGGAAGAGTGGAAATCGTCAGTGGGAACCAGATATGCATCGATTCCCTTTTGTGCCATCAGGGCGCGCAGAGAGGACAGACGTTCTTGTATTATATTACTCATATTTCATTCCTGCTCCCGATTATAATCCCAGGAAGCCTGTGATGTCATTGTTGATGACGTAATGGGCTCCGTTGTCTTCCGGTTTGATGTAAACCTTTAAGTCAACAAGCTCTTCTTCTTTCCTGCCCATCTCATCTGTCCAGATTTTTTTGATATTTTCAACTACGTCCTTTGCGTAGACTTCCTTGCCCCAGAACTGAACATAAACTTCTGTGTTGGCAACGGCCTTCTTAGCAGCCGTTTTTCTGGTCGTGGTTTTCTTAGCAGCCGGTTTCTTTGCAGGAGCCTCTTTTGCTGTAGCTGTCTTTGCAGTGGTTGTCTTAGGTTCCGCTGTTTTGGTTGATGTTTTTGTAGCCATTTGATAGCCTCCTTACAAGGTGAAAAATTAATGATACGTGCGCATTATTACACAATTTTGCACGTCTGTCAAATACCCTATGTATTTAACTACGCCACTAGAATACTACGTTTTACCGGGTTTTGCAAGATTTTCTTTTTAGAAATGCCCTCCGGTTTCCTGTAAAGGAAATACCGGGAGCATTAGCATTTTCCGGTTTAAATACCCAGGTTTTCCAGATTATCTTTCATATGTTCCGTAAGCTTTTCCTTCAGCTTCCTGTGCAGAGGCAGAGTAAGCCCGCTGTCTGAAGCCAGGATTTCCGCGGCGGCTTCACTGGATGCCTTCAGCACATCCGCGTCGTTATAAATGTCGCCGATCTTAAATTCCATGATTCCGCTCTGCCGGATGCCGAACAGGTCTCCGGGCCCGCGGAGTTTCAGATCTTCTCCGGCTATATAAAAACCGTCATTGGATTTATTGAGGATTTCAAGCCGTTTAGAGGTTTCCTTCACATCGTTTCCCTGCATGAAAATACAATAGGACTGATACTGCCCTCTGCCGACCCTGCCTCTTAGCTGGTGAAGCTGCGCAAGCCCGAATCGCTCCGCGTTTTCGACCATCATGACCGTCGCGTTAGGAACGTTTACGCCTACCTCCACAACTGTGGTGGAAACCAGGATCTGTATTTTTCCGGAGGCAAAATCCTCCATGACTTTATTTTTTTCCTTTGGTTTCATTTTCCCGTGCAGATAAGAGATGGAAATGTCCGGCGGCAGGATTCCCTTTAGTTTTTTTGTATAGTCCAGAACGTTTTCCGCATCCAGTCCCTCGCTCTCTTCCACCATAGGACAAATGACGTAGGCCTGACGTCCCTCTCTCACCTGCCGTTCTATAAAAGAATATGCTTTGGGCCTGTATGAGGTTCCTACCACGCAGTTCTTAATGGGAAGACGCCTGGCGGGAAGCTGGTCGATAACGGAAATATCCAGATCTCCGTACAGGATGATGGCCAGAGTCCGGGGAATGGGGGTCGCGCTCATAACAAGAACATGCGGGGGATTTCCCATGGTAGTCAGGGCTTCTCTCTGTTTCACACCGAAACGGTGCTGTTCATCTGTGATAACAAGGCCGAGACGGTGATAAGCAACGGATTCCTGGATCAAGGCATGGGTGCCGATGATGATATCCGCCTCGTGGGCTGAAATTTTCGCGTAAATCTCCCGCTTTTCTTTTGCAGTGCAGGAGCCGGTTAAAAGAACCGGGCGGCAGGAAAGTCCCTGCTCTTCTATCAGCTTCCGGAATGCTTCAAAGTGCTGGCGGGCAAGAACCTCCGTGGGAACCATAAGGGCTGCCTGACAGCCGTTTTCTGCGGCCATGACCATGGCAAGAAAAGCAAGAATGGTCTTCCCGCTTCCTACATCGCCCTGAATAAGCCGCGACATCAGAGGACGGCCTGACAGGTCGCGTTCAATCTCATGCCACGCGTTAAGCTGTGCGCCTGTGAGAGAATAGGGCAGATTTTCGATGATACGTTCCGTTGTCCAGGTCTTTTTCATAGGGAAGGCGTTTTTGGCGGTTTCCGTTTTTTCTTTTAAAAGCTGGACTGCAAGAATAAATAATAAAAACTCATCAAAAACCAGCCGTTTTCTTGCGATCAGAAGTTCCTCCCTGTTCGGCGGAAAATGGATGGTACGAACAGCATAGTCAAGGCCTGCAAGCCCGAAATTTTTCCTGATATTTTCAGGAAGGTATTCCTCCATAAGAGACTGGTCTTTCAGCACCAGACGGACAAGCTTCACAATGGTTTTGTTGGAAAGACCTGCGGTCAGGCTGTAAACAGGCTGAAGACTGTTCTGGATCCCGTCATAGGCGGCAGGGGTAAAAATCTCAGGGTGCTCCATCTGAAGCCTTCCCTGCTTTTTTATGAGCTTTCCGTGAAAAATAAAAACACTGCCCCTTTTCAGAGTGCTGCGAAGATAGGGGGAATTAAACCATACAATGGGAAGCTTTCCGCTTGCATCGGCGACGGTTACCGTTACCACCTGCATGTTTTTTACCTGATTAATGTAAATGCCGGAAGTGACGGCGCCGCGGACGGAACGGACGGCGCCCTCTTCCAGAGAAGCAATATCCACCGGAGGATCATAGGCATCGTAGTCCCTTGGATAATAATGAAGAAGGTCGTCGGTAGTGAAAATGCCGATCTTCTGAAAAAGCTGCTCGGTTTTTTCTCCGACGCCTTTTAAGGTTCGTAACGAATTTTTCATGTTTTTCCTCATAAAACAGGGATGCCTGCCGATACAGACACCCCATGGACCAAGCAGCTTTCAAAGCTGCTCGGCTTATTAACGGTTTCTTTGTACTGTAAAATGGTTACTGTTCACACCTGCGGTGCAAACAGTAACATGAAATATACTGCGAAAGCGGAGACTGCCTGGATTATTCTGCTATTCTACAGATACTACATAGTAGTAAATCGGCTGTCCGCCCATGTTCAGCTCTACCTCACAGTCCGGATATTTCTCTTCCAGGGTGGAAGCCAGCGTTTCTGCTTCAGCTTCAGGAATATCTGCGCCGTAGTAAAGGCTGATAACCTCGGATTCCCCATTCATCATAGCGGCGACAGTGTCCAGAACTACCTGGTTCTTGTCCTGTCCTACCGCCAGAATGCCGTGATCGCCGATACCCATGATATCTCCTTCATGGATTTCTTTATCATCGATACGGGTATCCCGTACAGCGTAAGTGATCTGTCCGGTCTGGACCTTAGTGATAGCCTCTGCCATAGCGTCCGCGTTTTCCCGGGCGCTCTTTTCGGGAACAAAACTGATCAAAGCGGTGATTCCCTGAGGGATGGTTTTGGTTGGAACCACGATGATCTCTTTATCTTCCGTCAAATCTCTTGCCTGATTTGCTGCAAGGACGATATTTTTGTTGTTGGGGAAAATATAAATAGTCTTTGCGTTGACCTTTGCAATGGCGTTCAGCATGTCTTCCGTGCTGGGATTCATAGTCTGTCCGCCTTCGATCAGGTAATCCACGCCTAATTCCTTAAAGATATTGGTCAGTCCGTTGCCTGCGGATACGGAGATAAAACCGAAATCCTTAGCTTCCTGCTCCGCCTGCTCTCTGGCAAGCTTTTCTGCATCCTTTATTAATTTTTCCTGATGTTCTTCTCGCATGTTATCGATCTTCATGCGGGAAAGAGCGCCGTAAGTAAGGGCGCGCTCGATAGCCTGGCCCGGATGGTTAGTATGCACATGTACTTTTACGATTTCATCATCCGCCACCAGAACGATGGAATCTCCTATGGATGTCAGGAACTGTTTAAAGGAACGCTCTTCCTCTTCCGGCATTTCCTTATCCAAAAGAATAATAAATTCCGTGCAATAACCAAATTTGATATCCGCCTCTGCCTGAGGTGAGATTTTGGTAACGGATGCACCGGCGCTCTTGCCGAAAGTGGAATAGTCCACCTCTTTGCCAAGGTATCCGTCGATGGCGCCGCGCAGCACTTCCAGGAGCCCCTGGCCGCCGGAGTCCACAACTCCAGCCTCTTTTAAAACAGGAAGCATGTCCGGTGTACGGGCAAGGGTATCCTCCGCATGGGCGAAGATCGCCGCGAAATAGCTTTCCAGATCCTCAGCGTCTTCGGCAAGCTCCGTCGCCATGGCAGCCGCTTCTCTGGCTACAGTTAAGATGGTTCCTTCTTTCGGCTTCATGACGGCTTTGTAAGCGGTTTCTACAGCCTTTTCCATGGCAGCCGCGATAGCCGGCGCATCCAGAGTCTCAGACTTGCTGACACTTCTGGTAAAACCGCGCAGAAGCTGGGAAAGGATAACGCCGGAGTTTCCTCTTGCGCCCCGCAGGGAGCCGGAAGAAATAGCCTTTGCCAAAGTTTCCATGTCTGCGTCCACAAGGGCGCTGACCTCAGCGGCTGCGGACATGATGGTAAGGGTCATATTGGTTCCCGTGTCTCCGTCCGGTACCGGGAATACATTCAGTTCATTAATCCATTCTTTTTTCGCTTCCAGGTTTTTGGCCCCGGCCAGAAACATTCTGGAAAGTATCTTGGCATCTATGGTTTGATTATTCACCACAAGTTCCTCCTCTAATTCCTAATCTATCGCGCGCACGCCTTCAACATAGATGTTGATCTTCTCGATCTCCATCCCCGTGAAAGCTTCGACTTTATATTTGACATTGCTGACAAGATTATCGGCAATCGTACTGATATTTACGCCATACGCCACGATTACATGGAATCCCAGGCGAATTTTATTTTCTTCCGTAATACTTACACTGATACCGTGCTTCAGACTGTCTTTGCGGAGAAGCTTTACGAGGCCGTCCTTCATACTGACGGCGGCCATTCCGATAATTCCGAAACACTCTACCGCCACGCTTCCCGCATAGGTAGCAATGACATCAGTATCGATAACGATCTGTCCTAATCCGGAATCTATACGTCCATTCATATGGTTACCTCCAATTTTCAGTTTAGTATGTATGTATTATAACCTGTTTTACCGGAAAAAGAAATAATATTTTTACAATTTTCCTTTTTTTGCTTGCAAAAGATGATTTCATCTGTTAGAATATAGACTGTTGAAAATAAGCGTCAAGGAGGTGCTACCATGGCTAAGTGCGCAATTTGTGAAAAAGGTGCTCATTTCGGAAACAACGTGAGTCATTCTCATAGAAGATCCAATAAAATGTGGAAATCTAATGTCAAATCCGTTAAAGTAAAGACTGCTGACGGCGGAGCTAAAAAGATGTATGTTTGTACTTCTTGTTTAAAATCCGGCAGAGTAGAAAGAGCATAAAATATTTGCCCCCGCAATCTATGCAGGGGCTTTTTTCATCCCATGGGAACATAAGAAAGAACTCCGATATGTTCTGAATACGTTTCTGCTCCCCGCAGGATAAAGATAACACCTGTTTCCTGTAATAATGTGAAAAACAGGTATGCAGTTTCCCTGCATACCTGTTATCTGCAAAACATCTGGTATCCGCATAAAAGACAGACAGCCGCCCCGATGACAATGATGGCGTTCTCTGTAATCAGCATTCCGATCACCATTCCGATTCCTATGCAAAACAGCATTAATCCCAAAAGCCTTCCCATATCTTTCCTGCCCTGTCTCTTTGGTTTTGTTATAGTTTATGCAGGAATTGTCCGGAAGAACACTTTTGATCAGATATCTGTACTGTCATTCTCAGATATCTGTGCCGTCGTCCTTATTTCCCATTTGAGAAGCAAAGCGGTCTACAAAATCAGGAACCATGTCCAGTACCTTGGTCAGACCATCCTGATTTTTGATATTTACAAGTTTGGTAGTACCGTTCTGGATCACCAGCACGGCACAGGGGGTAAGCTTGCCGCCTATACCGCCGCCGCCGTTGTTCTTCTTGTCCCCTGCGAAAGCGCCTGCGCCCACTCCGAAAGATACGTCAACTAACGGAAGAATAATGGTATCGTCCACATGAATGGCATCTCCGATTACCGTCTTGGCGGAAATAAAGGTGTCCATGCCTTTGAACAGGGAATTTACAGTATCCTTAAAATTATTTTCGTTTGTCATAAATCGTCCTCCTTATGCTTCCATCGGTTGATGACATATTTGATATTTTTGTTGAAATATATTTGTACTGCGGCTTTCAGGAGTACAACACCGTAGATCCTGCCCTTCAGCCGTATATTGCCTTTCAGTATATTGGTTCCTTCAAATACCGGGCATATCTCTATGCAGTTTTTATGAAGAGGCATTGTGACACCAAACAAAGCCAGTACGGTTCCGGTTACGGAAGGATCCTCGCTTCCGAAGGTAAGCTTTCCGTCTATCCTGGTAGGGAAAACGTGCCTGAGAAGCTTCACCAAAGTCCCCCTGACAAGAGAAAGCGCTTCTTTGGTACGAGGGTGGGTAAGGAATTGCTTCCACCAGTCTATTTTAGCATAAACGCCGCGGATTGTTAATGCAATTTTCCGAAATGTTTCCGGAATTTTCTTAAGTTCTTTTAGTTTCTCCAGAAAGCCGTAGATCCTATTCCGGATTTTTGAAAAAATGCCGCTCTTCGGCGCAGACTCATTATCGCTGGAAGCAGACGGATCCTGTCCGTCACTTTCGGCTTCGTACTCCGCCGCTGCATCCGATCCGGGCTCCGTATTCTTATCCGGCATACTCCCTGATTCCCGCCGGGGCGTCGATTCATCCTTCGGCTCTGCCATGGATTTCGGTTCGTCCTTCGACTCCGGTATGGATTCCGGTTCATCCTTCGGCTCCGGTATGGATTTCACTTCGTCCTTCGACTTCGTCATAGATTTCGGTTCCGGTCCGTCCTCCGGTTTTGTATGCCCCGGTTGGGATTCTGCAGCCGGAGAAGGCGCTTTTGCCCTTGACGGACTCTGCTGTTTTGGTTTGTCCTTCCGTTTCCGGTTCTTTAATTTTTTTATAAAACCCGTCAGTTTTTCCAACGGTATACCGAAAATTTTTATGGAATGGCTCAGCTTCTGGTCTTCCATGCGTATCCTGACGGAAATCCCGTGGAACAGCCAGCTTACTGCAGCTTCTCCCTGGATTTTACGGAAATCTTCTTCTTCATTGGAAGCCGCGGCACGATAACGGACCGGGCAGAACAGAATCAGAAGAAGGGCGAGCAGCAGCAGCGCCAGAAGGACTCCCAATATGATCAATATAAACCTGATAATCATCCACAGTATATGTAACATGTGTTCACCTGTTCTTTAAATATTCTTCTACCCGAAAGGTACCTGTCCGGCGGTAGGCTTCCATAAGGACGTCCGCTGCCAGTTGAATTGCCTCGTCTTTTCCCCTGGCCATGCCGATAATGTCAGGACACAGACGGTAAGCGGCGTCCTGTATAAGGGTAATGGCAGGGAGGATTTCCATTAAATTATCCGGATTAGGCGAAAGGGTCAGCAGATATATGCCGGGAGCCATTTTTCCCTGATCGATTTTCCGCCTGATAGCTTCCGGATTTTTTATTCCTTCTCCCACATAATAGTTTTCCTGCCATTTTAACATTCTGCACTCACCGCACTTTCTTATTCCTGTAGAGCATACCCATTTCTGCTGAAATCTAAACAGGACTGCGCAAAACACACAGCCCTTTTCCCTTAGTAATACTTATGCTGTTTTCCCCAGAGTCCCTGGCTGCGCATTTCCAGATATTCCTGATAAGCCTTTTCGACGATCTGCTTTTCATTGGAAAAACGGAGCAGGTGATAGATTTCGTGAAATTTGTAATATCCCGAATCCACGAAAAACTCTTCTCTCTGAGGTTTGCTATGATAATTATCAGCCGTCATCAGATACCAATGAACTTCTTTTGTGACCATGTCCTCCGGTACAGTAAAATTATACTGGCTTTTACCGATATATTTCACAATGGAGGCCCGGACATCTGCTTCCTCCTTTACTTCGCGTAAAGCCGTCTGAATATGTGTCTCCCCCTGTTCTACTGTTCCCTTCGGCAAAACCCAGCCTTCATAACGGTTCTTATAAGACTTGTATAATGCCAGTATCTTTCCCCGATGAATTACCACACCGCCACAGCTCGTTGCTTCTATCATACTGCAATCCCTCCTGTAGAGCGTGTTGTAATAGTCCTGTCAGGCATCCCCTCCAGGACTGTGATTCCTGAAACTGTATATAGTATACCTCTTTTTCTGAAAACTGGCAACCACAACCTGCTAATTATAATAAATATAACCTGCTAATTATAATAATAAGCATCAAAAAGCTGTCCGGCGATGGGAACTGCCGCCTCACTTCCGGTTCCGCCTCCTTCGACGATGATGGCAACCACCAGATCCGGATCATCAACATTGGAATAGCCGATAAACCAGGAATGGCTTGAGCCGTTTTCGTCATATTCTGCGGAACCTGTCTTGCCTGCGACTGTATAACCCCTTCCGCTTAAGGCGGAGGCGGTTCCATAATCCACGACGTTTTTCATCAGCTTGCCGAGAAGATTGGCCTCGTTGCCGGTCATCAGGCTCCGGTATGCGACCGGCTCGGTTTTGCTGACGGATTCCCCGGAATTATTTACGACCTCATCGATCAGGTATGGCGTCATGAGTACGCCGCCGTTGGCGATGGCGCTTGTGATCAGAGCCATGTGCATGGGAGAGACAAGGGTATTTCCCTGTCCGATGGCAGTCTGCATGATCAGAGGCGTTCCCGAACGCTTATCAAGGGAAAAGCTGCTTTTACGGTAGGAGTCCAGAGGGAGCTTTTTATTAAAAAGCAGATCCTCACTGGTTTCCTTCAGGGAACTGCCGCCCAGTTCAATTCCCATATCCGCAAAAGCGCAGTTACAGGAATTTGCAAAAGCGGAATAGAAATCCTCCTGCCCGTGTACGGTTCCGTTATAGCATTGCAGAGTATGGTCTTCCATAGTAATGCTACCCTGGCAGAGATAGGAATATCCCTCCAGGCTGCCTTTTTTGCGGAAATAGTCAAGGGCGGTTACCACCTTAAAGGTAGAACCCGGGGGATACTGTCCCATGGTGGCCCGGTTTAAAAGACTGCTGTTAGTCTCGTCGTTGACCAGATAATCCCAGTTGTCCGCCAGATAATTAGGGTCAAAATCCGGTTTGCTGACCATGGCAAGGATTTTTCCGGTGGAAGGCTCCAGTGCGACTACGGCCCCCTTTCTGTCTCCAAGGGCATAGTAGGCAGTTGTCTGCAGATTGGCGTTCAGCGTGGAAATGACCGTATCGCCCATGTTTTTCTGATCCATGAATTCGTTCTTCATCTGTTCCAGAAAGAAAGCATGGGAGGTCAGAAGCTGAAAGTTCGCTTCGGATTCCAGACCGCTTTTTCCGTGAGTGTCATACCCGATCACATGGGAAAAAATATTGGAGTACGGGTAAATACGGTTTTCTGTGCCGTCCTCATATACATCTGTTTTTGCCAGAATTTCTCCGTCCGCCGACTGGATCGTACCCCGGATCACGCGATCCGAGAAGGTATCCTGCCGTGTATTATAAGGACTGTTGATAAAGTCCTCGCTTTTTACGCTGTTGAAATAGATTACATAGCCTATAAGACTTACGAAGATCAGCACGAAAAAGTAAGAGACATAGGTATATTCCCGGTTGCGTGCTTTTTTTCTTTTAGCGGCGGATCGGTCTAGCTGTTTTTGTTCTTTCAAAAGCTCTTTGCGCCGTTTCTTTTCGATGTCTTTCAATTTCTTCGTCCTCGTCCTCTCTCAAAATATATAACCCCTGGATGATCGCCAGCATCAGGATGGTACTCATCAGGGAACTTCCTCCATAGCTTACCAAAGGAAGGGTAACGCCCGTCAGCGGGATAAACTTGGTAGCTCCGCCGATGGTAAGGAACACCTGAAAGGCATATTCCGTACCAAGTCCCAGGGCGATCAGCTTATAAAAACGGTTTTTGATCTTCAGCGCGATGTTAACGATCATCAGGAAAAAACTCATACATACAAGAATGAGGCAGATGCCAAAAATTCCGCCAAGTTCCTCGCAGATAGCGCTGAAGATAAAGTCATTTTTAACAACCGGAATAATTTCCGGAGAGCCCTGGCACAATCCCATACCGAACCAGCCTCCGGTTCCGATAGCGAAAAGCGACTGCACGATCTGGTAGCCTTCATTCTGGTAGACTGCCATGGGATCCTTCCATGCGCTGACCCTTTCCCTTACATGGCCAAACAGGTAGTAGGCAACAACTGACGCCGCGCATCCGCCCGCCGTACCGATACCAAGATAACCAAGATTTTTCGTTGATACATAAATCATTACCAGATAGGTGACAAAGAAGATCACCGCGCTTCCCAAATCCCTGGAAAGAACCAGGATGCCTACATGAAGCGCCGCGATCACCGTCGCCTGTACCACTGTCATGAAGCTGGTGTCCTTGGACAGCAAGGCCGCCATAAAAAACACAAAGGTAATCTTGATCGCCTCTGAAGGCTGAATGCCCATCAGGGAAAGCTTTGCGCCGTAGCTTGTCTGCGCAAGTACAAGGACGGCTGCAAGAAGTACGATTCCGATTCCGGCATACACCCAGGTAAGCTTTCGCAGAAATTTCATCTTGCGTATCATGACCGGAATGACCAGGGCAACCGCGCTGCCGGCAGAGGCGATAAGAAGCTGCCGGGATGCTGCGTTGATATCCAGACGGCACAGCATGATAAAGCCGACGCTTAAGAGCATACACATATTGTTCAGCAGCAGCAATGACGCCTTTTTATAGAACAGACGGTAAAGAATCTGTATCACGGCAAAAAACACCATCATCTCAATATAGAAGGTAATGACCTCAAAATTCTCCGTCTTTAAATAAATGACGAGAAACGCGGTAAAATCCATAAAGAAAAACAGGATAATCTGTTTCCGCAGCAATTCATTTTTTTCTTCTGCATCCTGACGGCGCACCATATAAAAGCAATGAAAGGTATAGACGATCATCAGTGTCAGGATAATATATTTGGATAATTCTACTATTACATTAATCATATGCCTCTATCGGCTCCTCTTTTTATAATCATATGCTTCTATTCGGCTCCTCTTTTAAAATGCCCTTTTGTAAATTCCCGGTCTGACGGAGCCTGTCCATGCAGATAAACCTCCAGAAATTCCTTAAGGATCTGTTCTGCCTGTGAAGGACTCTCCAACGTGAAAGCAAGACGCAGGGACGGGATTTTCAGGGCTTCCACCTGCCTTTTTTCCCTCATAAGGCCATAGGGGATACTGTTGTAAATGATATTATAACACAGCTCCGGAGTTTCTGTAGTTTTCATTTTCCAGGGACAGCAGACACACTGGCTGGTAAAAACCTTGTCATAGCGGTCTTTTAAAAACATTTTCCCTTCTTTCCTGTCACAGCGTGAAAGATTTTTTCTGACACACTGGGCAGAAACCATCAGAGGAAGATAACCGTAGATCAAAAGCTCGCTGTCACGGTTATCCCGGTGGCGGAGTTCCTTTTCATTAAGCTCAAGGGGAACCGTGTTTCTTAATATCCCCTCTTCCTGCCAGAAAGCAGCCGCCTCATCATTCCACGTATACATGGAATGATCCAGAACGCACAGGCCTGCATAGCCCATGTCCTTCAGCAGTCCAAATGCCTCCAGATTGCGCACCAAAAAACCTGCCATTCCCCGGGAAAGCCATTCCTCTGCCTGCCGGAAATAGCCCTCCGGCGCATCTCCCCTGGTGATATGGGGAAGGGCAAGATAAAGCTCTTTGTTTTTCTGCACTCCGGCTTCCATACAGGCCTTCATGCTGTCAAAGGGAAGATATAAACCCCGGATTTCCGGATTCCCGCACAATGCAAGCGCTTGTCCGGCCGTCTCGCAGGAAACATAAATCCGCGGCCGGCCAGCAGGACTTTCATCAATATGCGGCTGGCCCACGGCTTTTTTATCAACGCACGGTTGATTCACAGCTTTTTTTGTTACAGCGGCCGGTTCATACCGGATACAGGGCTGCAGGGTACGCCTCCACTGTCCGGTCATCTGACGCGCTAACTGCTCCAGCGCCTCCCTGCGCAGTTCATTGAGCATTTTTACAGGGATGAAGATATTGTCGTCCATTTGGATATCCAACTGCTCCCAGGCAAAGTCCGTATTCCCGAGCCTTTCCATCTGGCGGCGGATGCACGCCTCGTCCATGGGCCGGTTCTGCGCGCGCTGTACCTCGCCTATGGACGCCGCCCCATGGACGCCGCTGCAGGATACCTCCAGTATAGCAGGACTTCCGCAAAAAAGTATTAAATTACCGTGAATTTTTTCTTTTCTTTTTCTAATACTGCTTTTGGTATCCCCGATCTTCTTTTCGTTGGTAAAAGCCATCATAGACGGGCCGTTGTGCATAGCATAATAGCCGGTGCAGGAGCCGCCCCGGTTAAACAGATCAAGAAGATACTGCCGATCCCTTTCCTCCACCCG
Source organism: Eubacteriales bacterium (assembly GCA_030524715.1). Classification (GTDB taxonomy): domain Bacteria; phylum Bacillota; class Clostridia; order Lachnospirales; family Lachnospiraceae; genus Blautia_A. The sequence goes on from JAUNGB010000014.1 coordinate 62,974, forward strand.
GTAAGCGTCCGCGCCATTGGAAAACAGCAGATCCAGATATTTGCGGTACACGGAGGTTACGCCCGCAGTATAACCGGGCTGCTTCATTCTCCCTTCGATTTTAAGAGAGGTTACGCCCGCCTCAATGATATCAGGCAGCAGATCAATGGTGCAGATATCCTTCAGGCTCAGCGGACAAAGCTCACTCTGTTTATCCTTGGGCCGGTTTATTCTGGCCCGGACCGATTTTGACCGGCTCTCCTGTGCCTTAAATAATCCTCCGTTCTCCTTTACCTGGTAGGAAAGGCGGCAGGGCTGCGCGCAGCGCCCGCGGTTTCCGCTCCTGCCTCCAAGGAGACTGCTCATCAGACACTGGCCGGAAAAGCTGTAGCACAACGCTCCGTGGACAAAGGCTTCGATTTCGATAGGGCTTGCCTGATGCATGGCGGCAAGCTCACGAAGGCTTAATTCCCTTGCTGCGACCACCCGCGCCGCGCCGTGCTCTTCCAGAAATTTCATGCCATAAGGACCGGTCACTGTCATCTGCGTGCTTGCGTGAATCGCAAGTCCCGGAAAATTCCTCCGGATAAAACGGAGCACACCCAGATCCTGTACAATAGCAGCGTCAAGTCCCGCCTCATAAAACGGAGCCAGATAATCATACAGTTGCTCCTGCAGTTCCCTGTTTTTCAAAAGGGTATTTACGGTCAGATATAATTTTTTGTTGTGAAGGTGGGCAGTGTCAATAGCCCTGAGCAGTTCCTCTTCCGTAAAATTGGGGGCGTAAGCTCTTGCCCCGAAGACGGCGCCTCCCACATAGACCGCGTCCGCGCCAGCGCCCAATGCGGCCTCGAAGCCCTCATAGGAGCCTGCGGGAGCAAGAAGCTCGATGTTAGCTGTATTCAAATAGTTCCCTCTTCTCTCTTTTTTAAACTAAGTTCTCTGCTGAACAGGAAGTGAAAAAGAGGATTACCGAAGCAATCCTCCCCTTACGTTTATTTCAGCAGCTCGTCAAGCTCTTTTTCCAATTCGGTTACTTTTCCCTCAAGAAGACTCTTCTGATCCTGCGTCTCCTTTGCGCTTTTCTGAAGTTCTTCCAACTGCATACGAAGGGAGATCAGTTCGTGCTTCAGATCATACATTTCCTGATCCTTCTGCTGCAGATCCTGTTCAAAAATCTCCGCCTGCTTTTTCGCTTTGAAATAATCATCCGTAATATTCAGACTCAGCAATGTATGCTTTGTTTCCATTGGCTGCCTGGAATACCCCGGCATCTCGCTTAATTCTGAAATTTTATTATTCATATAGGATGCCACCTTCTGGAAATATTCCTCTGATTCATAGCCGCCTAATGTAATAATCTTTCCTCCGATGATTACTTGCGCCGTGTTCTTGACCGCCATAACAAGCCTCCTGTATCTTTCAATCTTCTCTCGTAATAACTTACTTTTCTTTCTTTATAACATCATATTTACTTCATTATAATCGAATTATGTAGAAAAGTATAGGATTTTTTTGAGAAATCCCAGTTACTGTTCACACCTACGGTGCAAACAGTAACGAATTCGGCACATTAAAAGTTCGCCTCCGGCGAAGTGCCGAATTCCTGACAGTTATACATTATCAGCCCATAGCCTTGCAGCCAGTGCAAGGCTTGGGAGTGAACTGCACAAATTCCATTTATTTATGATAACGGCTTTGGAGGCTTCTGTCAATCATGATTTTTACATGCGCTGTCATTTTCGCTTCTCTTCTTATGAACGGCAGTATTATTTTTCAGGTATTTCATAGCCAAGGTGCGCATAAGCCAGGGGGGACGCCATCCTTCCGCGGGGGGTTCTGTTCAGGAAACCGTTCTGCAAAAGGTACGGTTCATAGACGTCCTCCAGTGTTCCCGCATCCTCTCCGATGGCAGCGGCCAGCGTTTCCAGTCCCACAGGGCCGCCGCGGAAATTGACGATCAAGGTTTTTAATATCCTCCGGTCGATCTTATCCAGTCCATACTGATCTACTTCCAAAAGATCAAGGGCAAAAGAAGCAACATCATAGGTAATTTTGCCGTCATATTTTACCTGTGCGAAATCACGGACGCGCTTAAGAAGCCGGTTGGCAAGCCTGGGAGTTCCGCGGGAGCGCTTGGCGATTTCTGCGGCTCCGCTCTCATCAATTTCTACTCCTAAAACCTGTGCGGAACGGAGGATAATGGTCTTCAGCTCCTTCTGATTATAGAACTCCAGATGATGCATCACCCCGAAACGATCCCGAAGAGGTGCTGAAAGAAGTCCTGCTCTTGTAGTAGCTCCTACAAGAGTAAATTTAGGCAGATCGAGACGGATGGAACGGGCGGACGCCCCCTTGCCGATCATAATATCAATGGCAAAATCTTCCATTGCCGGATATAAAACCTCTTCCACCTGGCGGTTCAGACGATGTATCTCGTCCACAAACAGGATATCGCCTTCCTGCAGATTGTTTAATATAGCAGCCATTTCTCCGGGCTTTTCAATAGCCGGACCGGAAGTAACCTTCATGTGAACGCCCATCTCGTTGGCTATGATACCGGATAAGGTGGTTTTTCCGAGTCCGGGAGGCCCGTAGAACAGTACATGGTCCAGCGCGTCGTGCCGCTGTTTGGCCGCTTCTATATAAATCTTCAATGTACTTTTCAGCTTTTCCTGTCCGATATATTCATCCAGAGACTGTGGCCGCAGGCTCCCCTCCAGAGGAAAATCCTCTTCTGTAACATCTGTTGTAATAATTCTTTTTTCCATACATTACTCCGATATATTCTGAAAATTTTAAAATGTATTCAAATTTACGACTGTGCGGTTGGATGCTTTTATGAGCATCCAACCCATTGATTAATTCGCAAAATCCGTGTTAACACACTTTTGTGCCTGCTAACGCAGTCACATTTTGCTCATTAATAAATGGATTGCTAATCTGACAGGCCATTTACATTGCAATAAATTGCATGCAAACGACCTGTCAGATTGCAACCGCACAGTCAAAAATTTTTCAGGGCGGCTTTCAGGATAGCTTCGACATCATTTGGATCCACATCTGTCACCTTCCGCACTGCCCGCAATGCGTCCGTACTGCTGTAGCCAAGGGCAATCAGCGCTTCCGCAGCTTCCTGATAGCCGTCGCCCACGGATTCGTCCCCGAGGGCAGCCACTGCTTCCTGCTGATGTGCCAACTTCAATTCAAAGGCTTCTTCAAGCTTAAGCTTATCTTTTAATTCCAAAATCAGCTTCTGGGCTGTTTTCTTACCGATGCCGGGGGCCTTTGAGATAGTCTTGACATCATCGGAGAGAACCGCAAACCTCAGTTCATCCGCCGTAATGCCTGACAGAACCCCAAGCGCCGCTTTGGGGCCGATTCCGTTTACCCCAAGAAGAAGCTTAAACATCTGCAGATCATCCTTGGACAAAAAGCCGTATAGCTGCATAGCATCCTCACGGATGTGGAAATAAGTATGGATCTTAACCTCCTGGCCCATATGCAGGCTCTTTCCCATTGCAGTCCCTGTCATAAATATTTCATATCCGATATTTCCTGCTTCCAGAATCACGGAGTTTTCGGTCATATCGGCAACCTTACCTCGAATAAATGAAATCATACTTTCCTCCCTGTTCCATTGTTTCCCATAAATTTCGTGGATTTTATAAGGAGATTACACAACCGCTTCCACAAGCAGTTTATCTTCCAGCATAACCTCTTTTACCCCGAGTTGTTTCTTTTTGTTGAAATTAAAGATAAGCATATAGCCCTTCTTCAAATGGTAATGGTCAAGATACTTTGCCAATTGTCGTTCTCCCTGCATATGCCTTGCAGGTCCATGCCAGATTTTTGTTTCGATTATGAATTGTTCTCCATGATAATCTACAACCAAATCCGTGCGCTCTCTGTTTCTGGTTTCGGCTTCCACATAACAGTTTCCTGTTCCATTGATGATTGGTTTTAAAAACAGCATAAAGTAACGCCGCCCATCCTCTTCATAAAATTGTTGTCCACGATCCCCATAAAGAGAATCAAAATGTTCTACAAACCGTTCCAGAATCATTCGCATATTCAAATGTCCATTATCTATAAATAATCCTTTATCCTTCAATGCTGCATCGTAGATTTTTTCCTGCTGCATAGCAGGAGATGCAAGGAAAAAGTTATACAGCAAAGTCTCAAATATCCTGTTTGCGATACAAACCGTATTGTTGGAAATTTTAACAAATCCAAACATCAATGCCATTTCAATAGAGCGGATGCCTATTACATATGCGATTTCTTTTCCTTTGAATAATGAATCACGGAGCATTTCATTCAATTCAGGATAATCTTCCAGCTTATTCAGAAGCGAATCAAACAATGTGTTTGGCTCAGCCAGCAAAATACGAACGGCTTTTAAAAAACCTTTTTTTGTCCATGCGGCCTGTTTGTCCGGAAATTCCTTACTGCCGGAAACTCTTTCATCTATCAGTTTACAGAGACGGGAAACCAGAAATGGATAACCGGACGTATAATCGTAGAGAAATTCTGCCATTTCTCTGGTATTCATACCTGTATGGTAATCCCCCTCGTAATCCTCAAGCATCCCTGCAATTTCCTTTGCTGAAAAACTCATGTCCACAAGAAAATCTGATGCAATATTCCATGGACTGTTGAATTTGTGGTCGTCCTCCGGCCGCAATTTACATCGGATATTCTTTATATCATATACACCTGCTAAGATTACGGACTGGAAGGTGGGAACCTTCCGTCTCTTAATGTAATATCCGCGTAATTGTGCAAGAAAATCAAGAAATACCTGATTATTTGTCGCGCTGTCCACTTCATCAATGATTAATACGATTCTCTTTTCAGCTTTTCCGCACCATGCGCTCAATACCTTAAATAATGCCATAAGTGTATTGGAGGCTGTAGTTTCCTCTGCAAATACAAGTAATTTGCTTTTTATCTCTTCCGGAATTTCTTCCGTGTTGTCCAGAATTTCCCCTGAAAAAGCCGCTACAAAACTCTGTTCTGTTTCGAAATTTGTATAGCTCATCATCTGAAAATCAAGGCTTATTACCGTATAATCGTTTTTTAAGTATTCTCCCAATGCCTGCAGTATGGTAGTTTTCCCATACTGTCTCGCTCTGTTGATCGTGAAATATTGTCCGGAATCTATCATCACTTTTATTTTCTGAAGGCGTTCCGATAAATCAACCATATAGTGAATCTCTGGCTGACAGCCTGCATTCACATTAAAAAACCTGCGCATTTTATTTGCACGCTCCTCTCCAAAGCATAAATCAGGCCATGACAATTCAGTATCATTACGATTGCAGGTGACATAATGCTGCTGAATAGCCAGTAAGTAAGTTGTGGTACTTTTGGTATCATACCATATCAGCATCAAAAATGCAAACATCTATTCGATTTTTTTAAAAAACTTATAGATTGACGTAAAAAACGGTCATGCCAGAATGACCGTTTTTAAAAACTCAGCTATTTTTATACTGTTCGATTGTGCAGACATGCTTTTTACTCTTCACATCGTAATTGATACCTACTAGAAGAATTTGAAAGAATGAATTCCTGATTAATTTCTTCATTCGGGATAAATACAGCTTCCTCTTCCGAGTCATAAGCCAAATATCCCAGATGAACAAGCAAGGTTAACACGTCATCTTTCACTTTTATGGTAGTCATGTCGTTTTGGAATGATCCGACCTTAATTTTTATATGTGCTCCGCCAAGCATTTGAATAATGTCTTCTTTTAATCCATCCATATTCAAATCAATGTATATTTTAAGAGATTCATACGTTTCTGTCCTTGTCCAATAGCTTCCGAATTCTTCTCTCTTAATAGCTTCTATGACAGAGTTAGGATTATAAACAGATTTTAAATATCGAAAAGAATATCCATCATACCAATGTTTCATTTGAGAAAATTCCACACCGTTTTTTTGGCATAATTCTATTACTTCTGTTTCTGTAAATCCCATATATTTCGCCAATTTTCCCGGACTAAGCATTGTATATTCTCTGAAATCCGAAACCGCAGACTGTGATCCATACTTTTTAATGGGAAGAATGCCTGTCATATAGGCGGCCTCAATTAGTTTATCAGTAAATCCGCTATTTTTAAACAATCCTCTTAATAATAAAATATATTCATCCTGCAGATCACTGTCATCTTTGGCTTCACGAAACAATGCGTCCCATTCATCAATGATAATAATAAATCGATTGCCAGTTATCTTATTGATTGCCGCTAATGTTTCCGGCAGAGTATTTTCCTTTTTAGCATTCGGATATCCTTCACGTAATTCCTCTATTACCTTTTGCTGTAAAATACGGACGGTATTTTTGATATTATCAGAACTGGAGATAAACCAGGTGATATCCAAGTAAATCACATCATATTTATTTAAATGTTTTTCAAAAGATTCATCCTTAGAGATAGCTAACCCGTGAACTACCCATTGTCGTCGAGTAGGTATGCCCCTTACAAGGCATACCCCTCAC
>JAUNGB010000015.1 GCA_030524715.1 Eubacteriales bacterium
TATAACGTACAAAACGGAGGTTGTCTATTTTTGTCAACAAAATTTGAAACACGCCGATTTTTGTAAACCTCTACAGGGATAGCGCTTCCGTCCAGGGCTTCCTCCATAGCATTTTTGTAACGGCGCTCCTTTGCAAAGAAATCCGCCTGCTTCATATTTGCATAGTACGTGGCGGCCAGCGTATTCTGAAACTGTCCGTACACCGAATACAGCCCCTCAAACGCATTTTTCCGCAGTACCCTGTCGCGGCTCTCCAGATAAGAAATAAAAGTTCCCTGGGTCAGCTCATGCTTATTGCCCTCCCCGTCTTCCACCTGCGGAAAGCTGATATCTGCATTATTAAACATGGAGAAAATATTGGAAGGAGCCTGTCCAAGCTCATTTACCTTCGACAGCAGCTCTTCTGTCTGCGCGTCAAGAACGTGCGACCGCCTGCGGGCGATCTGTTCCAGAAAACGCCTGTACCCTGCAAGGCACTCTGCATTCAGATACTCATCCAGTGTCTTCTCCGGAAGCGCCAGGATTTCCGGCTCCAGCCAGGAACTCGCCTGTCCGAGCGTTGTCTGCACGATCTGCATTTCTCCGCTCATCTGCTGATATCTGTCATTCGTGGTATCCTCATGGTATTTCTGATTTGCGTACACATAAAGTCTTTCAAATTTAAGGTTCATCTCTTCATACAGCTTCAATACCTTCACAAGCTGACCGGCCCCGTCTCCAAGGGTTCCCTTGTAGGATGAAAATTCCTTCATCTGCTTTTCCAGCTTTTCACCGTCTTTGCTGAATTGTTCCTCTGTCTCGTATAAATCCTGCATATTCCAGGTATCTTCTGTTCTCTGCTCCTGTCTGGTCATGATCTTCTGCTTTTCCATTGTCCGCCTCCCGGTTGATTTTTTTCAAAACAGCTTTATAAATATTTCTGTTACTCTCTTTTTGAAACAGCTTTATAAATATTTCTCTTACGCTTTTATTGTAACAAATATTCCGAAGAATTACTACTAAAAAGCCGCCGCGAAAGCAGATGATTAATACCTCCTTTCGCGGCGGCGCATGTTTCTCTGAGAAAAATCACTTTTCTCTGAAATGCTTAACTTCCTGTTTGTTTCTCTTACCGCACATCTGACGCTGCGCGGATTTCTTTCACTTCTTTAAAATTCCTTTTTACGTCTTCTGACAAGCACATAACCGCCCGCAAGCAAGGAAACTGCTGCCAGCATCAGCATGGTGCTGATCGGGGATTCATCGGCTGTGGATACCGGATCACTGGAGGTTGCGCCTGTTACGTCGCCGTCCGCTGTCTGGGACTCCGGATCAGAAGTATCGCCGCTGTCATTATATCCGCCGGACTGACCAGCCATGGTCGGAGTAGGCGTTACCGTCGCCAGCGTGATCGCTTTGGAGCGGAACTGATAGGTTGCGGATTCAACTGTATCAGTAGCTACCCAGTCAGTGCCGTTATATTCATACTTCTGGAAGAATACATACAGGTTATAAGTTGCGGCCTGGGCGATTCCTCCGGCAGCGCCGATCTTCCAGGTTGTATGCTTCTGGCTGTCAGACGGATTGGAAGAGGTACTCCAGTACAGCGGAACCCACTTCACATCTCCCTGAATCGGATCATTATTCTGTGTACCTGCGCCGATCACAGTAAATTCATAGAAGGTATTTCTATGGAACTCAAGAGGATTTTCCAATCCCTGTACAACGCTTTCCGTTACCTTCGGGACGATCGGGTCGCGGGAAGGTCCCTCTGTGGGCGACGGAGTCGGACGTTTCTTTTCATCCAACTGGAACAGCATCTTCTTGGAGATATTGTTGTCTTTATCCTTTACACGTACATAGACGTCAATTGCATTCTCTGTATCCAGATCTGCCAGATAGATGGTGAACTCTCTGTCTGCCTGAACCGGAACGCCTTCTTTTTCCAAATCAAAGGTCGGAGCCTCAGAGCCTCTGGTTACCCAGTCCACATAGTACCAGCCGTCTTTGTTGGAAACGCAGACGATCTTTGCTGAATTGGTGCCTGTCCACTCCATGCTCTTGCCTGTAAGCTTCAGCGCTACTGCCGGAGTGGGGCTGGGGGTAGGAGTCGTCGGCGTTGTGGATTTCAGCTTGCCGTCCTCCCCGATGGTAAAGTCCGTACCATCATATGTAATCTGTCCCAGTACGTCGGCCAGCGTCACGTCTGCGGATTCGCTCTGAACCATCACAATGGTCTGGTCCGCAACGCCCTCCAGGACGTTTACGCCGATAGTGGAGCCGGTCAGGGCATTAATTGCTGTAAGTACAGCGGTCTCACCCTTTAAGGTAATATTGCTTTCGGTAACTCCGTCAGCCTTCTTATTTCCGGTAACATTTACCGTGCCCTGTACATAAACAGGACTTTCGCTGTAAACGGCTCCGCCTTCGGCAGCGTTATTTTCGGTAATCGTGCCGCCCAGCAGGTATACGTTACCTCCTGCATTATTAATGGCGCCGCCATTGCCGCTGTTTACGTTTCCGGTGAGCGTAACGCTGTCAAGCAAACCGAATGTACCGCTTTCTACCTGTACGATCGCACCGTCAACTGCGGTTCCGGATTCCAGAGAGCCATCTACCGTAAGGCTTCCTGTCACCGTCTCAGAACCGTCCCCGGAGGCTGTGGTGCCTGCCGCAAACTGAAGGGTACCGCCTTCTACCTTAAACATTGCGTCGGTAAAGCCTTCTTTTCTGTTAATGGTAGTATTCTCAGCCGCCGCTGCCAGCATAATATTCTTACCGGCCGGAATGCTGACGGTGGCGTCGATCTCCAGATCTCCCTGGATAATGATCTTCGTCGGTTCTTCCTGGGTATCCGCAGCCGGAGCAGCAGCAATCGCCTCTTCTAAAGTCGCGTAGCCCTGAGTTCCGATCATGATCGCACCCTCTCCTGTCGCCTTCGGGGAAGGGGTCGGTGTGCTTTCGCTGTTCTGAAGCTGGGCGTTTCCGTCCGGATTCTCTTCAGGTGCCTGAGTCGGCGTCTCGGTTGGCGTTTCTGTTGGCTCAGAAGGCGTCTCTGTCGGTGTTTCCGCCGGAGCCTCCGTCGGCTCAGAAGGCGTCTCTGTCGGCGTCTCGGCAGGAGCCTCCGTCGGTTCAGAAGGCGCTGCCTCTTCCCCTCCTGCGGAGCCTTCCTCTGCTGCCGGCGCTGCCTCTGCTTCTCCCTCTATGGATAATGTACTGGCTTCCTCCGCCGCGAACGCAGCGGTGGGCGCCATTCCCACTGTTAATGCCCCCGTCAATAAAAGTGCCAAAAACTGTTTTTTTCTCATTTTAATTAAGTCCTCCCACGTTTCAATCCACGCTCGGTAAATTTAACGGAGTGCGACATACAGAAACGTCCGCGTAGATTGATTACTATCGGAATGGGATACCGATTTCCCTCCGCCCATCCCGATATGAGTTTCCTGAACCGCGCGTCTAAAACTACGCGGATTTCTTCTATTCTTTAAAATATGTTAAAAAACATTTACGTCAGTATAACACTATCGTCCTGAAAAGTCAAATTTATGGGCGAATTTGTCCATTTCCATATATAATATATTTTGTGGTAGTTAATGCCAGAAGTCCCATAGGGCCTCTTGCGTGGAGCTTCTGGGTACTGATACCGATCTCCGCGCCGTAGCCAAACTCAAAGCCGTCTGTAAAACGGGTAGAGGCATTCACATACACAGCGGCAGCATCCACCTCATCCAGGAATTTCTGGGCGTTTGTATAATTTTCTGTTACGATTGCCTCCGAATGCCCGGTATTATAGCGGTTGATATGGGCAATAGCCTCATCAACGGAACGTACCACCTTTATGGACAGAATATAATCCAGATACTCTGTTCCCCAGTCCTCTTCTGTGGCTGCAACAGCGCCCGGGATCAAAGCCTTTGCTTCCTCATCCGCACGGATCTCCACCTGCTTCTCCTGCAGGCGCTTTGCCAGGACAGGAAGGAACGCGTCCTTTACCTTCTCATGCACCAGAAGGGATTCACAGGCATTACATACCCCAACTCTCTGTGTCTTGGCATTCATTACGATATCAGCGGCCATTGAAAGATCAGCGCTTTCATCTACATAGATGTGGCAGTTTCCGGTTCCTGTCTCAATAACAGGAATGGTGCTCTGGTTTACCACAGCCTTAATAAGTCCCCTGCCGCCTCTTGGGATCAGGACGTCCACGTACTGGTTCATCTTCATAAATTCAGCGGCTGTCTCCCTGGACGTATCGGAGATCAACTGGATGGCGTCCTCTGTCACTTCATTTTCCTTCAGAGTTCTGCGGATACAGTCCACGATAGCCTGATTGGAATGGAGCGCGTCGCTGCCTCCCTTTAAGATCACCGCATTTCCCGTCTTGAAGCACAGGCCGAAGGCGTCCGCGGTCACGTTTGGACGCGCCTCATAAATAATCCCGATCACTCCAAGAGGAACTCTTTTCTGGCCGATGAGAAGTCCGTTGGGACGTCTCTTCATCCCGATCACCTCGCCAATAGGATCCTCCAGCTCGGCAAGCTGACGGAGCCCCTCTGCCATTCCTTCAATACGCGCTTTTGTAAGCAGCAGACGGTCCACCAGTCCTTCCGGCATTCCGTTCTCCTTACCTTTTTCCACATCGATGGCATTCGCCGCCAGCAGCGTTTCCGCATCGGCAGTCAGCCTCTCTGCCACCGCAAGGAGCACCTTATTTTTTTTATCAGTGGAAAGGCCGCGTACCTTTCCTTCCGCTTCCTTCGCGTTTTTACCAAGCTTTACTAATACTTCGTTCATTTTGTCATCCCTCCCGGACATTCCCTGTCTATGCCTGCTCTGTGCCAAGATAATAAGTTTCTTTTTCGGTTACCAGTATCTGCGGAAAGATATCCGTCGGCTCAACGGGAACCTCCGGAAGCATCTGAAAATCAAACGCGACCGCCAGTCTCCCAATGGACGGATGCTTTTCCAGAAAACGGTCGTAAAAGCCTCCGCCGTAGCCTACCCTGTGGTTTTTTCTGTCAAAGGCGACTCCCGGCATGATCATCAGGGCGTCCTCCCATTCCACGATCTCTCCCCGGGCAGGCTCCGGAATCCCGAAATATCCCGGTTCCAACTGGCCAAAATCCACCAACCTGTAAAAAACCATATCCTTGCCGACTACCTTGGGAACCGCCACTTCCTTCCCCGCCTTCCATGCCTCTTCAATAAGAAAGCCTGTCATAACCTCGTGGTTATAATCCGCATAAGCAAGCACACGCCCTGCTTCCTGAAAGGCAGGAAGAGCCGTCGCTCTGTCTGTGATGATCCGGCTCCACTTTTCCACCTGTGCATCCGTGCAGGCCTTTCTGGCTGCGAAAATCTGTTTTCTAATGGCTTGTTTTGTTTCCATATTTCTCCCCTAAATTCGTAATGCTTCCATCGTCCTCTTTGATATTGATATTGTCAAGCTGAGAGCGCAGATTCATCCGGATCGTAGCGATATACTCCTTCCGAAGCGCTGCCTGTTCCTTTTTTTCTTCCTCAGTAAGCCCCACGCTCTTTGCCTTATGCGCCAGCGTGTTGATTCTGTCGATTTTCAGATTGTCCATTTTTTCCTCCCCGTAAACGGCCGCAAAATCTTTTTCATATAGTCGATTGTTCGTTTCTTAAACCGCGCGTCTAAAGCTGCGCGGATTTCTTCTGTTCTTTAAACGCCCTCCCGGAACGTATATCCTATCTTACAACATTTTTCACCGTACGTCTATAATTTTTACAGACTATTTGTTACTGTTTACACCGGAGATATGAACAGTAACGGCTATTTCATGCTTATCTGCGTTCAGCTTGAATAATTCTCCAGGAAACGGTACAGTTCCTCCTGAGATGTGATATATTTTCCGTTTCGGAGCTCTTCTCTTAAGGATTCCGGCAGAAGGGACGCCACGATGGCCGTCGCCTCGTAAAGCGTTATTCCATCCCGCTCATAAACCATCACATAGCCGTCCGTTTCCTTCAGGCAGTATATTTCCTTTTCCTCCACACTGCTGACAGCCTGCGCCTCTTCTATAGGTTGTCCCGCCTCCGATATCCCTGTATTTATTTCCTCCGGCCTCCCGACGTCTGAGCCAGTTTTTGTTTTCTCCGGATTTCCGGCGCCGGCGTCTGTTTCTGTTTCCTCCGGCCTCCCGGCGTCTGTTTCTGTGTCTGCCCTTGCTTCCTGCCGCGCCTCCCGGGAAATTTCCCGCGCGCCCTCGGACCGCTGCTCCGCCAGCCGGTATGAACCGTAATATCCCGCAGACAGCGCGCATAAAAACACAAAAACACTGATACTATAGAAAAATTTCCGCATATACATCGCTCCTTTTTCCATAGTATCAGCGTTCCGGATCAGATTATACGGTTTTTCCTACTGGTAAGTTACGGAATCAATCCTGTCGTTTTGTACAATTTCCACCCAGGTCTTACCGGGATTCAGCCTGATCTCCTGCTCGTTGGAATCATAGTAATGGGTAATGCCCCACGGGGAATCCTTCTCCCAGCGGATATCGATGGCTTTTCCTCTGGTAATAAATTTGCCCTGGCCGCCCGACTGGGTATCAATGTTCAGATATCCGTTGGCGTCATAGGGCTGATAGGCGGAATACTGCAAAATAATATTATCACATTGAAGCTGCGCTCCTGTAAGCTCGTCTGTCTGTGCCTCTCCAAACTGGAAACGGTTGTATTTCTTTGTGGCGGCGTCATACTCAAACCACGGATGATTGTCTCTGAAATTGTCGAGACGCACCACATTGGCCGCGCTTCCTCCGTCCAGAGTGGTTTCCGTTCCGTCCTCCGCAAACAGGTAATGCCCCTGATAATCCTCTTTATAGGTCTGGCGGTAGCCTTTCAATTCAATGCCTTTTTGTAGATAAGAAAAATCCGTATAGGCATTATGAGGCGCTTTGCGGTCTGTCGTCCTGTAATATGCCGTTCCGTCCATCTCAAGGCCGTTCAGGTTATCGATATTATGGGCGTCCAGATACTGCAGGGCATATACGGCCTGTCCGAAATGGGCATAAATCGCGTCAAACTCATTTGCGTAGAACAGATAATAATCACGGCAGCTTCTGACAGATCCGATCCGTCCCAAAGAATCATAGTCCTCAAAAACAGCCATCAGCCTTGTGATATCCCCTTCTACCGGAGCCTCATAGACCACCCCCGCATTAGCGATCCCGCTCTGGGGGCAGGCGATCTTAACGTTGCTGAGCATGATCGCCACCGGACGGCGGCGTCCGATACTCTCCGGAACCATTTCTCCGGTGAGATAGCTTTTTACCTGGGTTTCCTGTGTGTCAGACGTTACAGGAGTCATTTCCACCGGGGGTTCCTCCTGAGCGGCAAATATCGTAGCGGAAGCGCAAAGGCATCCCACTGTCAGCATACTGAGCAAAGCTTTCCATATTTTTTTCTTCATTTTACATCTCCTTACCTGGTGATTCCCAATTCCTCCAGAACCGCCGACTGCTTCTTCTCCATAACAGCCGCTTCCTCGGGCGTCATGTGGTCATAGCCAAGCAGATGCAGCATACTGTGCGCTACCAGGAAGCAGAATTCCCGGGTCACACTGTGTCCATATTCCTCTGCCTGCGCAAAGACCTTATCCACGGAGATCATAATATCTCCCAAAAGCAGCTCGTCCGTATCCAGATCAAAATAGGAATCGTCTTCCTCAACCACGGCATAATCTGCCGGGGCGGCGAAAGATATCATCGGGAAGGACAGCACATCTGTGGGAGCCTGAATATTCCGAAATTCACTGTTTACTTTCTTAATTTCTTCATTATCTGTAAGTACCAGATTTACTGAAGCGTCATAGGGGCAGCCTTCGGTTTCCAGAACCTTCTCTGCCACGGCACGGGCAAGATCGGCATAATCGATCCCAAGCTCCCTGCCTGTTTCGTAATCTATCTGTATTGTCATACTCTCTCCTGACTGCGGCGGGTTGTACGCTTCACCGGCTTCTGCTTTTTTTCGTAGGCGTCATACGCCTGCACGATCTGCTGTACCAGCGGGTGACGCACAACATCCTTGCTGGTAAGCTCGCAGAACGCGATATCGTCAATTTTTTTCAGGACCTTCATAGCTACGTCCAGACCGGACACAGCGTCCCTGGGCAAATCCTTCTGGGAAGCATCCCCGGTGATGATGACCTTGGAACCAAACCCAATACGGGTCAGGAACATTTTCATCTGCGCAGGCGTGGTATTCTGCGCCTCATCCAGGATGATAAAAGCATTGTCCAGAGTACGCCCGCGCATGTACGCAAGGGGCGCCACCTCGATCAGTCCCCGTTCCATATTTTTGGCAAAACTGTCCGCTCCCATGATCTGATACAGAGCGTCATAAAGAGGCCGAAGATACGGATCGACCTTACTCTGAAGATCCCCGGGCAGAAAGCCCAGCTTCTCTCCGGCTTCAATGGCAGGCCGTGTCAGAATAATACGGCTGACCTCTTCATTGCGGAAAGCAGTAACTGCCATTGCCATGGCAAGGTAAGTCTTGCCCGTACCCGCCGGGCCGACGCCGAATACGATCATTTTCTGGCGGATCTGGTCTACATATTCCTTTTGTCCTAAGGTTTTCGGTTTAATGGGCCTGCCCTGAATGGTGTTGCAGATAAAATCCTTATCAATCTCTGTCAGCACCTGATTGCGCTGCTCCAGGGCAAGCGCCAGGGCATAATTGACGTTTTGTGTGGTTATGGTATTGCCGCGTTTGGCCAATACGATCAGTTCTTCTATGAGCTTCTTCGCCTGTGAGGCATTCTGCTCGCTTCCCAGAATTTTCAGAGAACCGTCTCTGGAGATCAGGGTAACGTTTAAGGTCCGCTCGATGAGCTTTAAGTGTTCATCAAACTGTCCGAAAACGTTTCCCTCCTGGTCTGCGGGCACCTCGGCGTGTAATTCGATAATACTACTGGTCATCCTCTGCTGTCCTTTCTATAGGTTGCTCCTGCATCTCCACCGGCGTTTGTACTCCGGTCTTTTCAATCACCGTCAGAGTGCCGCGTGCGATACAGGTAATGGGGTTCAACTCTATTTTAACATTATTTGCAGAGATTGAAACCCCTTTTTCTATTAATTTTTCCTGAAATCTGTATAAACTCTTCCGGGCAAGAGCCTTTGCCTGTTCTTCCGTATAGACAGAACGGACTTTTTGATACTCTTCCGTAAAAATTTTCCCGAAAGAAACAGGAAGGGTAAAATTCTCCGTAATACGGAGGGGATATTCCTCCGCACGGCGCCTCCATCCCCCGGAAGCCGTTTTTCCTGACTGAAAATACCAGCCCGGCAGCCGGATATAAAAATCCTTTCTGCTTTTTCCCGTGGGAATCTCCGTTTCATATTCCAGCGCAAACTCATCATAATAGGACAGATCATGCTGCACGTAAATATCCGCGTCCGCGTGGACATATTCATAGCGGACGACCTCCTGGCTGTCGTTCTTTAAATCCAGCCGTCCTACCACCAGAAGCTCTCCCTTCTTACAGGTATCGCCCGGCTTAAAAAGAGGAACTCCGCTTCTGGTGACCATCTTTACAATGGTTCCCTCCACATCCGCCTTGATGCTGCAGGGTTCCGGCTCATCCTCTGGGGTTTTCTCCTGCGCGTCTCCTTCCTGAATCGTAAGGATCAGGCGCGTGCCTTCCATTCTGGCGGATACCCAGGTAATTTCCGGATACTGCCTGCGGAGGGAATCTGCGATCCTTCCGCAATTAACCTTGCTTTTGGCAATCCCGTGCCCGATTCCCTCCTTTTCAAGAAATTCCAGAAGCTCCGGGGTACTGTTTCTTATATTTCCCTCAATATGGATATTCCAGATCCTGGAGGAAAGCGCCGCCATCAGGCAGATACACAGCAAGGCTCCCAGAAAAAAGGCTTTTCTTTTTTTGCTCCGGAAAAGGAAAAAAGGCAACCCATGCTTTTCCAGCACCCGGATATGTACGCCTGTTTTCCGGCGGATGGGACGAAGCTTAAAAAAGCTGTCTATGGACATACAGCCCTTCATGCAGCCATCCTCCCCGCAGCAGAGCTTTCGGATAGCGATCCCCCGGCTTTTGCACAGATTCAGGAAACGCTCCGCCTGCTCTCCTTCAATGAGGATCAGAACGTAGCCGGAAAGAAATCTCAGGAATTTTTCCATGTGCCATCCCTCCTACCATTCCAGAAAAATGCCGGAAATACATCCGGTAATCTGCATTTCCTCCGGCGTGTAGCAGGGGATTTCCAGCCTCTGCCCGCAGATCGTCACTTTTCCCCGGAGAGTCAGCACAATGATCTCTTCTCTGGTATAACGGAGAATACTGCGGTAGTTTTCAATTACAGCAAGATTCTTCCCGGTAATGGATATGATAGCGTCCCGGTATGCCAGATCTCCCGGCACCTCCAGGGCCGTCACCAGGTTTTCCTTCCACCGGCTTCTTTTTTTCATAAAAAAATCCCCCCGGTCTTTATCATTAATGTATGTCGGAAGGATTTTCGTTATTCATTTAACGCGGGCAATTCACATTCCATTTTGCCGCATGTGTTCAGAATTCACCCGTTATTTTACCGTTCCCGGAACAGTACCATGGAAAACCACAGGATCGTATTTCCTCCGAGATTATATTCCATGTTCTGTTCCTCCACAATCTGGGAGACTACCACACCGTGGCTTTCCAGACAGGGATGCATCCTGTCCGGATAGCGGCAGGGCTTACCCTCTTTGTAGGCACAGTCCGCACAGATATCACAGGATTCCGTCGAAAGAATATAGGTTTCATACCCGTTTTCTTCCAAAAAACGGCCTACCCGGGAGGTCAGTTCTTCATGGGCATGTCTGGTCGCCAGCATTTCTTCCATATTTAAGATATCTGATACCTCCGCCACACTGGAAAAAAATACTGCCTGAGAATAGCTTTTTATTTTCTGTTCACATTCTGCAAGACTTCCCACCGCCGGAGGACAGGCCCAGGTAGAATCGTATCGCTCACACTCCTGCTGGCACACCAGACGCACGCGCTCTTCCACAGAGATCGTCTGCGCATCCAGAAGACGGTATTCAAAAATCGGGTACTGGGAAATAAACTCTTCAAATTTTGCTGTATCCATGGTTTACTCCAATCTTATAGTAAAATCATTTCAAGAACGATCCGGACTCCTGTTTTGACCGAAGAAATCTCCACAAATTCTTCACGGGTATGTGCGCCTGCGCCTTCATAGCACCCCACACATACAGCAGGAATTCCCAGGGACAACGGAATATTGCAGTCCGTGGAACCGGAATTTTCTGCGGGAATGATCCCCGCGGCATTTTCAACAGCCTTTACTGCTCTTTTTATAAGCTCTTTATTCTTCTGGGAATCATCCTCTCCCCCGCAGGGACGGTTTCCGATCTCTTTGCAGGTAATATCCAGTCCGCTTTCTCTGCATTCCGCGAGAATACTCTGAAATTGCTCTGTCATATAGTCCAGGTTTTCTTTCCTGTCAGAACGATACTCATAAAGCATACGGGCAGACTGCGCAATGGTATTGATCGAAGTTCCACCGGAAATTTCGCCTACATTGTAGGTGGTTTTTCCAACGGCAGGCAGTGAAATACGGTAGAGGCGGGTGATGAGTTCCGCCATTTTTTCGATGGCATTGTCATTGCCAAACTTACTGTAGGAATGCCCTCCCTCTGTATGTATCTCCACTTCATACCGGATAGAGCCAACCGCCCCGGTGACAATGTTATCCATCTGGCTGTCAAAAGTACAGAAGTTACGGATCCGTCCGCCATATTTCCTGATAATCTCTTTCGTGCCCTTGAGATTTCCAAGGCCTTCCTCTCCTGTATTCCATACAAGCATCAATCCGGCATCATGATTTCCGGCAAATGCATCGCAGCTGCCGGATTTTATCAGAGCCGCAATATATTTCGCAGCCATGAGGAGACATACTACGCAGGCAGTATCATCTCCCACGCCGGGACAATAGATTCTTCCGTCTTTTTCTTCTAAGGGCAATTCCCCCATATCAGGGAACACAACATCCAGATGCGCCATATAGACGTCAAAATCCTGACCATCCCGTACATTTACGGGATAAATCACATTTAGCGCCTCGTCAATGTAAACGCCTTCGGCGCCCGCTTCTTCCAGCCAGTTACAGCAGAATGCAGCGCGTTTTTCCTCATGGTTGGAAGGCGCCGGAATCCGGGCAAGTGTTTTCAGAAGCTCGATTGTTTCTTTCTCATGGTCGTCTGCATACTCTTTAAAGCCCTGACGGCCCTGCTGAAATTCAGCCATGCTCTCTTCCTCCTTTTCCTGTTTTCTTCTTCATCATATAAAATGGACATTCTCATTTCACTTTGCCGCATACTCACAAACGCAGTCGCTGCGCGATTTGTCAGTGGTAATTTAAAATTCTCACTGACATAAGCCCCATACCAACCGCTTAAAGCAGGGACTGCTTATCTACGTTCAAATGTCCTCTTTGCAATTCATTCTCCCAATTTGCAACCCACCGGTCCCTGCCTGTTTCCTTAGCTTTATATAAGGCTTTATCCGCTTCGGAAATATAACCTGTCCATTCTCCGGCCTGCTCCGGCTGTGCGGAGGGAAATTCGGTGCAGATGCCGATGCTTATGGTAATCCCTCGGGAATCCTCCATGGAAGGGCCGATAATAAGCTCGCGGATCACCTGATTAAATCTTCCGGCTTTCTCCATTGCAGCCTGCCGGTCCACCCCGATTCCGATGTAAAGAAATTCCTCACCGCCGTAACGGATCAGATACTCTTCTTTCCAGTCAATCTCCTGTTCAAGCCTCCATGCCATACGACGCAGGCATTCATCACCCTGCTGATGCCCGTAAGTATCATTATAGATCTTAAAATAATCGATATCCATCATCATGACCGTCATAGGCTGCCCCTCGGCCGCACACCTCTCATACAAATCATCGATTTCCCTTTCCAGAAACCGCCGGTTTCGAAGGCCTGTAAGGGAATCTCTGTTTGCAAGCTGATTCAATTGCCGGTTCTGCTCAAGGATCACCTGTTGGTCAAGGTATCGTTTCCTTTCAGAGATATACCGGTAACAGCAGATAAAAATGCACGTGATGGTCATGACCGCCGTATTAAGGTACTCTCCGTGGCTGTCCCCGCTTCCCTTAAACAAAGGCAGCGCAGCAAACAAAAAAATCTCAGCGCACACATACAGAAGGACTGCCTGCGCCGGAGTCAGATATACCAGCACCGCAACGGTAATCGCCACCACAAGAAAAGCGCTGATATTATTCGATACTCTCTGATCATAGACAGTAACACAAGCGCCCCAAAACAAAAGTATGCCGCAATAAATACACTGCAGCCTTACCACTGTTTTAGCCTTGGCAGGTTGATTCCGTCTTAAATAATTCCATACCGCCAGGCCTGCCAGGGAAATTACCAGCAGGACTGAATAAAGCGCTGCATACACACGGCTTGGCACTGTATGCAGCCTGCCCTCCGTATACCAAAACACATAAATCAGATTAAAGAGCTGTATGCCGATGATGCCCAACAGCAAAAATACGTCGTAGTGAAGGACACGTTCCGCACATATTTTCGTATATTCCACTTCCTGCTCCTGCGTAATGGGAGAGGTCAGTTTTTCTCTTATCCCTAACATGTCGTCCTCCCGAGCCTCCATGTTGTTACTGTTCACACCTGCGGTGCAAACAGCAGCGAATTCAGCACATTTAAAGTTCGCCGGAAAACCCGCATATCTTCAGACCGTTGACAGGTCACTTATGGTACGGCTCATGGTTCATGATCCGGTAGCTGCGGTAAACCTGTTCAAGAAGGATCATCTGCATAAGCTGGTGAGGGAAGGTCATTCTGGAAAAGCTGAGTTTATAATCCGCACGGTCAAGGACAGCCTCTGAAAGCCCCAGAGAACCGCCGATCACAAAGGTTATGGAGCTTTTCCCCTCCACCCCAAGCCAGGCAAGCTTTTGGGAAAGCTCTACGGAATCCAGCATTTTGCCTTTTATGTCAAGGGCGATCACATAATCCTGGACACGGATATACTTCAGCAGCCGCTCTCCCTCTGTCTCCTTTATCTGCCTGTTCAACGCCTCCGAAGCCTTATCAGGCGTCTTTTCATCCTGTACCTGAACGAAACTCAGCCTGCAGTAGCGGCTTAATCTCCTGGCATACTCATCGATCCCGTCAGACAGATACTTTTCTTTAATTTTTCCTACAGATAAAATACGAATTTCCATTATTCTTCATAGTCCAGGCATGCACGGTTGCAGGTCACGCTTCTTACAAAGGTTGCCACCTTCACATGGTCAGGATTCGTTGCATATGCCTTCAGGGCATCTGCGCCGTCAAACTCTGTAAGCAGGCTCAGGTCATGGGTGCTGGAACTGATGGGATCGATCACAACCTTCGCGGACAGCAGTCCCGGGATCACCCCTACAAGCCCCTCCAGGCCCTCTTTGATCTTCTCTGCGGCAGATCTGCGCTCTTTGGCTGCCACCTCTTCCTTAAATGACCACATCACAATATGCTTTACCATTTTTGTACCCTCCTGTTTTTTCTTTTTTATTTTACCTTTTTATCTTACTTTTCTATTTTACCTTTTTCAGGGTTTTCATTTGATCCTGCTACAGGCTTTCTTCTATATAATTCTGGAATTCCTCCTGAGTCATCAGAACCTTCCTGGGCTTGGTTCCCTCTTCAGGCCCTACCACGCCTGCGTCGCAGAGCTGATCCATGATCCGCGCCGCCCTGTTAAAGCCGATCTTAAACATTCTCTGCAGCATACCGATGGAAGCTTTTTCCTTCTCAATAATAAACTTCCCGGCCTCTTCAAAGTAAACGTCCCTTTCATCCCCGCCTCCGGCGCTGGCGCCGGAGAGCATTGCCGTATTCATCTGCTGCTCGATCTGTTTATCATACTCCGCCGCCGGGTTCTTATCCGACAGGAATTCCACAATACCGCTGACCTCCTCGTCTGAAACAAAAGCCCCCTGGAGACGCGCGGGCTTTTGATAACCCTGGGGATAAAACAGCATATCTCCCTTGCCCAGCAGCTTTTCCGCTCCGTTCATATCCAGAATGGTTCTGGAATCCACGCCGGATGATACGGAAAAGGCGATCCTGGACGGCATATTTGCCTTGATCAGGCCTGTAATGACATTAACGGACGGACGCTGTGTTGCGATGACCAGGTGGATTCCGGCCGCACGGGCCAACTGCGCCAGACGGCAGATAGCATCCTCCACCTCTCCCGGAGCGACCATCATCAGATCCGCAAGCTCGTCCACGATGATAACGATCTGAGGCATCTTTGCCGGAGCCTCTTCTCCCTCCGGTATCCGCATGTTCTCGATTTTCTTATTATACTCTCCCAGGTTACGGACGTTGTACTCCGCAAAGGTATTATACCGGGACATCATCTCCGAAACCGCCCAATTCAGCGCTCCCGCCGCCTTCTTAGGATCGGTCACAACAGGGATAAACAGATGCGGGATCCCGTTATACACGCTCAGCTCAACCACCTTCGGGTCGATCATGATCAGCTTAACCTCCTCCGGGGAGGCTTTATACAGAATGCTGACGATCAGGGTATTGATACACACGGACTTACCGGAACCCGTAGCTCCCGCGATCAAAAGATGCGGCATCTTGGCAATATCCGTCACCACAGGCTTCCCTGCGATATCCTTGCCCACTGCAAAAGAAAGCTTCGACCTGGCCCCCTGGAATTCCTGGGACTGCAGCAGATCCCGCAGCATAACCGGACTGTTTTCTTTATTGGGAACCTCGATACCGACGGCGGCCTTGCCCGGGATGGGCGCTTCGATACGGATATCCGGCGTAGCCAGATTCAGCTTAATATCGTCCGCAAGCCCTACGATACGGCTGACCTTTACTCCCTGCTCCGGCTGCAGCTCATAACGGGTAACGGTAGGCCCGCAGCTTACATTTGTCACAGTGACGTTTACGCCGAAATTATGCAGGGTATCCTGCAGCTTCTGCGCTGTCTTTCTGAGATATTCATCCGAATCTCCCTGAGATTTCCCGTCTCCCCGCTTCAAAAGCTTCAGCGGCGGATACTGGTATACTTTTTTTACCGGAGCCTCCTGCTGATTTATTTCATGGCGGATATTGACGATTCCGCTTTCAATTTCATTCTGAGAGGATTTGGGATTCTTCGGAGACTGTCGTCTCGTCTTTTCCTCCCCGGACATTGCTGAACGTTCCGCTGCTGTTCTCTTCCCGGAAGTCCCCTTCCCGGAGGATACAGGCGCCGCCTCTCCAAAAGCGTCCGAAAAAATATCTTCCGCAGGCTCCCCAGCCGGTTCCTCTTCCTCTGAAGCGTCTGTCTTTCTATCGTCCGGCATTTCATCCTCAGCGTCCTCCGGCATAGCCGCAGGTTCCGAGCGCTGAATCTTAAATTCTATCTGTCCCTGTTGGGATTCCACCGTATCCACGGATCCCGGTTCCTTTTCCAATGGGGCGGCCGCTGCTCCGGAAATATCCTGCTCCGCCTGACGGTGGGGTTCCAGCTTGGTTTCGTCTAAAAATCCATGACGTGAAAGCTTCTTTTTCTTTTCTCCGCTTTCCGGTACGTCTTCTCCATCTTCTGCAAGAGCTTCTTCCAATTCACGAAGACGCTCCGCCTGACGTTCTTCTCTTTTCTGACGCTTTTCGCGGGCGCGAAGTTCCCTCTTCATCTCCCGCTCCGGCTGTCCTTCCATATACCGGTCATGTCCGCCCTTAAACAGACCGTAGATTCCCATGCCAATTTTGCTGATAAAGCCAAAGAACGAACGCTGTGTGATCAAAATCAGGCACACCAGGATCACCATCAGCATAATTACATAACCGCCCCACACGCCAAAGGCAGAGGTTGTGGAAATGCAGACAGCGCCTCCTACAATCCCTCCCCCGGTCCGATAGGACGAACAGAGATTGTAATAATCAAGAAGCGTGGTACTCTTCATGTATCCTTCTGTTAAAAGCTGCAGGATCCCGCATAAAAACACCAGGAATACAATAGATGCCAACACCTTCTTGTAAGCCAGATGGTTCTTTCTGTTGGACATTAAAAACGCGGCGCCCACAAACAACAGCACCGGAAATACATATGCCATCAAACCGATCGCTCCAAAGCAAAAGGAGCTGATGGCATTGCCCACAAAACCGCCCATGCCGAAATTGCTGATAAGCAGAATGATCGACGCAGCCAGGATAAGCAGCAGGATGATCTCTGTCTGGAATCCGGTAGAAGCAGATTTACTGTTGGCATTGGCGCTTCTGGTACTTTTTGTACTCTTCGTACTTCCTCTTTTGCCTTTACTGTTTTTTGAAACTGCCATTCTTCAGGTTCCCTCCAAATCTAACATTCTATAATTATAGTGACGGCGTCAAAAGGCAATTTAACGCCTATGATACCTTCGGAGCATTTCGTGCTATGCACTCCTACAATCCGAAAAACATTCCACCCATGGGGTTGGAATATCAAGAATATTCCAACCTCCCCCTTACATTCGCTAAACTCGCGCTTAAGCGCTTTTGCGTCTTCTATTGCAGCCGCGTTTTGCTCATTAGAGGGGTGGGCCGCTCACGCAAAATAGCTCGTATACAATGCCAGAACTCCTGCCGCAAAGCAATAGTATGCAAAGTAACGGAACTTCTTCTTATGTACAAGCCTGAGCAGGAAGCGTATTGTAAAATACCCGGTAATCCCTGCCGCGATCATACCCAGCACAAAGGTAAACCCAAGCCCTGCCGTCATACTCGGCGCTGTGAAATTCCCCATTTCCAGGATCATGGCCCCGATCACCGCGGGAATGGACATAATATAAGAAAATTTCACTGCAAAGGTCCGGCTGAATCCGCACAAAAGCGCGGCGCTCATGGTCAGCCCGCTTCTTGAAACTCCCGGAAATACGGAAAGCCCCTGACAGATCCCAATCCACATAGCGCTGTCATACCCGGCCTCCCTGTAGGTCTTTCTCCCTCCTGAATTACTCAGGTCAATTACCAGCAGCAGGATCCCTGTCATCAAAAAGCCGATTCCCGGAAGGGCCTTCCAGGTTAACGCCTTTACTACCAGCCGTCTGGCAGTATAGCCAAGGGCCGCTGTGGGAATCATGGAAACCACTACCAGCATGGCAAACTTCCGGTAGCCTCCATGTACGATCCTCGCATAATGCAGGTTATCGCCCGTCCTTTTGTTATGAATATAGAGATTCGCATTTCCGATCACATCCATCAGCATTCCCAGAAGCTCCTGGGCTATCTGTATAATGTCCTTACGGAACACAGAAAAAACCGCTGCCAGTGTTCCCACATGCAGCATAACCTCAAAAAGGACTCCCGGCCCTCTCTGAGTATTCAGAAGATCCTGTACCATGACCACATGGCCCAGACTGCTCACCGGAAGAAATTCTGTGATTCCCTGTATAATTCCCAGTAGAATTGCATATAAAACCGACATACTCTTATACCCCGTACTTATGTTTGTACTCATTAAGTGTTCCCATTATAGCACATTTCTCTCAAAGATACAATAGACACAAAATCAACGCATAAACGTTGTAGAACGCTGCAAGCAGCGGGGTATTAGACCCATGAGCGAATAAACATTCAGCAAAGGCAAAAACCCCTGACAGCCCATAGGCTGTACAGGGGTTTTATTACTACAGCAGTTTTATTACTACAAGTTTTTCACTTATTTTGCTTTCGGCAGTCTTGCATCGATCACATTCATCAGATTGTCGGTGCATTTAAGCTGATCTACCAGTGCGGCGTCTTCTACTGCAATAAGCTTAGCGCCCTTGCACTCCAGAACACCTCCGGATACCTGACCCATTTCCGCATAGCGGTAAGCAGGAAGCTTATCGTTCATTTCATCGGAAATATCTTCGATATCGTCGAATGGCATTTCGATTTCATAAACATGTGCCAGCTCTGCTGCTACTTCCCAGTTGCTGAATACCACATCTTCTTCGATAGCCTGTTCTACAACCTGAAGTCTGCGCTCTGTATTGGTGTAGGTTCCGTAGGTAGAAGCAAATCCGGTTCCCGGAATAACAACGTCTGCTTTCTTTGCAGTCTCAGTCATATGAGTATCGCATACTGCAAGGAATACCAGTTCCTTCAGAGCTTCTGCGTCAGGATCCTCGCCAAATGCGATCAGGGCTTTCACACCTTCCATAGCCTCTGCTCCGGCAGTGATGCCAAGATCGATAATACCCTGGCTGTTATTCTTAGCCTTCAGCATAAGGATACCGTCGCGGGCTTTGCCGATATGTCCGGATACAACTGCGATATCAGCAAGTAAGGTAGCTGCTTCAGTAGTTACTACGTTCTGCTGGAATACGATCATTGCTTTCTTAGCGTTTGCATAAGCTTCTGCAACAGCCTTGATCTCATCGCATACCTCAGCGCCCTCTACGGAAGCCTTGAACTCGTCATAGCCCTCGATTCCTGCGCCCTTGCCCATATCAAGAAGAGCCTTTGCAACGCCCTTGAAGAATGCAAGGCTGTTGGAGGTTGTGATGTTCTTATATGCAAAGCTTACATGATCCTGCTCATAGCCTTCCGGATTTACAAGGATCACCTTAGCGCCGTTTGCCGCTGCCTGTTTCAGTTTCAGGCGGATTACCTGGTTCTCTTTTGCAATGAAGCCTGCGCACAGGATCACCTCTGCGGAAAGCAGCTCATCGATAGTGTTCGGGGAAGCGTTTACGCCCAGAACCTTTGTAAGGCCATTCTCTCTGTTGTTGAAGCAAAGAGTCTTAGCGCCGATGGCGTCTGCAAATTTCTTCATCACATAAGCTTCTTCATTTGTATATCTGTCGGAAATGGAAACAGCAACCGCATCCTTACCATATTTCGCTGCAAGAGCTTCTGCTTTCTTGGTTACCAGAACGAATGCTTCATGGTAATCCACTTCTGTCAGCTCGCCGTTCTTTCTTGCCATTGGCTCAAGAATCTTATCGCCGAGAACCGCACAGTCAAAGCCGAATTTACCGCGGCCGCAGAGAAGTCCCTTATTGACAGCGCCTTCCTTATCCGGAACAGCTTTTACAAGCATATCTCCGTAGGTTTCCAGATGGATGGAGCATCCAACGGAGCAATGGGAACAGGTGGTGTCCGTCACTTCTGTTGCAAGCGGCACGGATTTCTCCAGGGAAAGTCTTTCCTGAAGGGCTCCTGTCGGGCAAACGCTTACGCACTGACCGCAGGAGATACATCCTGTCTCAGCAAGCGGCTGCTCCAGAGCCGGTTTTACAACCGTGTCAAATCCACGTTTTACAAGACCCAGCGCGCCGACGCCCATTACCTCGTCGCAGGCACGGACGCAAAGTCCGCAGAGGATACATTTATTCGGATCTCTTAAGATGAACGGATGCTCATCCTCATAGTCCACTTCGTTGATATCTCCTGCAAAACGGTCCGGTTTTACGTCGTACATATTTGCGTAGGAGATCAGTTTACATTCAAAGTAATCCTTACATCCGCATTCCAGACAGCGATGAGCCTCTTCCACAGCCTGCTCTTCATCATATCCGAATACAACCTCTGTAAAGTTATCTTTTCTTTCTTCCGCATTAAGCTGATCCATAGTCGGACGGCACATTCTCTCGCGGTCTTCAAAGGTTGCGGCAGTTACGTCCTTCTTGGTCACATAGTAGTTCGGCTCGTAAGCGATGCTTTCCCCACGCAGGTAAGCGTCTACTACAAGACAGCCCTTCTTAGCGTCGCCAATGGACTCTACTGCGATGGAAATCTTGTCATTACCGCAGTCGCCGCCGGCAAATACGCCTGGAATCGCAGTCATGTATGTATTCTTATCGTAAACGATGCCGCCCTTTCTGGTAAGTTCAACGCCATCGATACCGGATGCGTTTACCCTCTGTCCGATAGCAAGGATCACAGTATCCACGTCGATGGTTTCTGTCTTGCCTTCTACCGGGATCGGGGCACGACGTCCGGAAGCGTCTGGCTCGCCCAGTTCCATAACCTGAAGCACCATCTGACGGCAGTGTCCGTCTTCATCTGAGATGATCTCCAAAGGATTGGTCAGGTTCAGGAAGATTACGCCTTCCTCTTCCGCTTCCTCGATCTCGATCATATCTGCAGGCATCTCATCCTTGGTTCTTCTGTAAATATTATAAACTTTATCAGCGCCCAGACGTACTGCTGTACGGCAGGCGTCCATAGCGGTGTTACCGCCGCCCACAATAGCAACGTTCTTTCCGAGATCGATGGGCTCGTTGCGGACAACCTTACGCAGGAAGTCGATACCGCCGATCACGCCTTTGGCATCCTCGCCCTTGCAGCGAACGCCTGTGGATACCCACGCGCCGATACCTACGCAGACAGCATCAAAGTCTCTCTTAATAGTCTCAAAGGAAATGTCCTCGCCGATCTTGGTGTTGGTAACCATTACAACGCCCATTTTTTCCAGAACAGCGATTTCTTCGTCCAGAACCTCTTTCGGAAGACGATATTCCGGGATACCGTAGCGGAGCATACCGCCAAGCTTGGGCATTGCTTCATAGATAGTAACGTCATGTCCCATCTGACGGAGGAAATATGCCATGGAGATACCGTAAGGTCCGCCGCCGATGATGGCTACGTTCTTACCTGTATCCGGCTCGCATTCCGGTACAAACGGATCCTCGCCAAATTCATCGGTATCCGCTGCAAATCTCTTAAGGTTTGCAATTGCGATGGGCTCATCTACCAGACCGCGGCGGCAGGCAGTTTCACAGGGATGCGGACACACACGTCCGATGGAGCCCGGAAGCGGAATGTTATCTCTGATCAGTTTGATAGCTTCTTCGTACTGGCCGTTGGCGATCAGGCCCACATAGCCCTGGCAGTCAGTGCCTGCCGGACATGCCAGCATACACGGAGGACGGCAGTCGCCCTTGTGGTTGGAAAGAAGAAGCTCCAGGTTGGTCTTTCTGGATTCAATGACACGCGGGGTATTGGTACGGATCACCATGTTCGGTGCAATTTCTGTTGCACAGGCTTTCCAGAGCTTCGGGCTTCCTTCCCACTCTACCATACAAAGGCCGCATGCGCCGTAAATTTCTGTTCTTTCATCATAGCAGAGAGTCGGAATAAAGATATCGTTCTCTTTGCAAACTTCAAGAATGGTCTGTCCCGGAAGTCCGTAGACTTCTTTTCCGTCGATATTTAATCTGAATTTGTTCACAGTCTACACCTCCTATTAAACTCTCTTCACTGCACCAAATGCACAGTTGTCTTCACACTTGCCGCACTTGATACATACATTCGGATCAATCTTATGAACCTGTTTCTTATCACCGCTGATGGCATTAACCGGGCAGTTTCTCTTACACTTGCCGCAGCCCTTGCAGTCTTCGGTGATCTCGTAATGGATAAGAGCTTTACAGGATCTTGCTGTACATTTATGATTGTAAATATGATCTTCATATTCGTTGCGGAAATAACGGATGGTGGTAAGTACCGGGTTCGGAGCTGTCTGACCAAGGCCGCACATAGCACCGTCTTTAATCTTGCCTGCAAGCTCTTCCAGAAGCTCGATGTCGCCGTCCTTGCCTTCTCCTTTTGTGATTCTCTCCAGAATCTCAAGCATTCTCTTGGTACCGATACGGCAGTAGTTACATTTACCGCAGGATTCTTTCTTGGTGAAATCCAGGAAGAAACGGGCCATATCTACCATACAGGTGTCTTCGTCCATAACGATCATACCGCCGGAACCAACGATCGCACCTGTTTTATTGATGTCTTCATATGTAACAGGAGTATCAATGAGCTGTGCCGGGATACATCCGCCGGACGGACCACCCATCTGAACAGCCTTGAATTCCTTGTCATTCTTAATACCGCCGCCGATATTGTAGATAACCTCGCGGAGAGTCATACCCATCGGTACTTCTACAAGGCCGCCCTTCTTGATCTTACCTGCAAGAGCGAATACCTTGGAGCCTTTGGACTTCTCAGCACCTCTGTCTGCAAATGCCTGGCCGCCGTTGGCGATGATCCATGCAACGTTTGCATAGGTTTCTACGTTATTGATGTTGGTGGGGAGTTTCCAGTAGCCTTTGGCTGCCGGGAACGGCGGTTTCAGACGAGGCATGCCTCGCTCACCTTCCAGGGATGCGATCAGGGCTGTCTCCTCACCACAGACGAATGCACCTGCGCCGGCTTTGATGCGGATATCAAAGTTGAAGCCTGTACCAAACAGGTTCTTTCCGAGATAGCCTTTTTCTCTGGCCTGAGCCATTGCGATCTCCAGACGAGCGATTGCCAGAGGATACTCAGCACGGCAGTAAATGATACCTTCGGTAGCGCCTGCAGCAAAACCTCCGATGATCATACCTTCCAGCAGGGAGTGCGGGTCACCTTCCAGTACGGAACGGTCCATGAATGCACCCGGGTCACCCTCGTCTGCGTTACATACCATATATTTCTGTGCACCGCTGTTGGATTTGATGGCGTTCCATTTAAACCAGGTCGGGAAACCTGCACCGCCGCGTCCGCGAAGACCGGAGATCTTAATCTCTTCAATTACCTGCTCCGGAGTCATGGATGTGATGACTTTCTTAGCAGCCTCATATCCGCCAACAGCAATGTATTCTTCAATTTTTTCAGGGTTGATCTGGCCGCAGTTGCGGAGAACGATTCTCTGCTGCTGGGATAAGAAAGCCTCATCCTCCTGCGGGATCACATATTCTTCAACAGGCTTGCCGCCGATGAGATGTTCGTCAACGATCCGGGCAACCTTGTCTGTTGTACATTTTACATATCTGGCTTCCAGTGCGCCTTCCTCGTTATAAACGTCTACGATCGGCTCCAGATAACAGGTACCGATACAGCCGGTCTTATCAACCACAACGTTTGTCAGATTCTTTTCTGCAACGATTCTTTCGAATTCATTAGAGGTTTTCTTCGCGCCGGTAGCAATACCACAGCTGCCCTGTCCTACAACAACTTTCATATCTCTACCTCCTATGCATTCTGTGCTTTGTAATCATCAAGAATCTTCTTAACGGAAGATTTGGTCAGGTTACCGAATGTTTCCTCACCGTCTGTTGTCTTAACCATCATGACCGGAGCCAGGGAGCAGCAGCCAAGACAGGCAACGTTATTAAGGGTAAACAATCCGTCCTCTGTAGTCTCACCGTCTTTGATTCCCAGATGTTCACAAACAGCTTCTTCAATCATGTCGGAACCGTTTACATGACAGGCGGTACCCTTGCAAAGCATGATAAGGTATTTGCCGATAGGCTGTAAACGGAACTGTGCATAGAATGTGGCTACACCGTAGATTTTCGCAGGCATGATCCCGGTTCTTTCAGCGATATAATTGATCGCATCCATGGAAAGATACCCATAAATATCCTGTGTCTGCTGAAGAATGGTAATCAGGCTTCCTGGTACCTTCGCATATTTCTCCAGCACCGGGGCTAATTCAGCGAAATCCGCGTTTCCGCCGTTTTCACATCCACACATATTGCTCATATGATTGTCCCTCCTATATAGATATTCAAACATAAATATTCATTCTATAGCATTATAGCACAAAAGGAGAGACAATCAAAGAAAAAAGTTATTTTTTTGTCGTATTCTTGTTACTCTTGTTACTTCTCACACCTCCGTTATAAACAGTAACGAATTCGGCACATCATTCTTACTTACTGTCTTTTACGCTCATCGATCATTTCATATAATTTTCCCAGCGCTTCCCTGACGCCGCCCACAGCGTCGATCAGGCCTTCCTTAACAGCCTCCGGCCCTTCCAGCATAGTACCCACATCCTTCACAAGCTGAGTAGTATCCAGCATCAGTTCCTCCAGCCGTTCCTTAGACGTCCGGGAATGGGAAGAAATAAAAGTAGTGATACGGTCCTGAATCTTTTCCATATTCCGGTAGGTCTGGGCAACCCCGATAAACATCCCGCTGGAACGCACCGGATGAATGACCATGGTAGCGCTTGGGACCACAAAGGAATAATCTGCGGAAACCGCCATCGGGACGCCGATAGAATGCCCGCCCCCAAGCACCAGGGAAACCGTAGGGACACTTAAAGAAGCGATCATTTCCGCAATAGCAAGTCCCGCCTCCACG
Organism: Eubacteriales bacterium; assembly: GCA_030524715.1. Taxonomy (GTDB): domain Bacteria; phylum Bacillota; class Clostridia; order Lachnospirales; family Lachnospiraceae; genus Blautia_A. The sequence continues at coordinate 25,097 of JAUNGB010000015.1, forward strand.
TCCCCGCCAACTGTATTCAGCAGGATCAAAAGCCCGTCGACACTCTCATCATCCTCTATAAGCGCCAGCTTGGGAAGCACATGCTCATATTTTGTAGTCTTACTATGGGACGGAGACGACTCATGGCCCTCCACCTCACCGATAATCGTCAAAAGCTCCACCCGATGCTTTCCGGCATTCCCATCCAACGTCACCTGTCCCATATCCCTGATCTGCTCATTCTGCTCCCTCTCCCTCTCCAAATCCGCCCCGTCAGCCTTCTCTTTATTATTCTCTCTAATTTCTTTTTCTTCCATTAAAAAACACCTCCAGATTTTATCCTGGAGGTATTATGTGCATCTTTTCTTATTTTATCCACATTACAGGCTTGTTCCAATCCACGCCCGGCAAATTAAACGGAGCTCGACCTACAGAAACATCCCTAAAAATCCATTCCCATGATCTGCATTCCGCCTTACTACATACTCATAAGCAGCTCACTACGCGACTTGTCAGTGGCAGCGGGAATTTTACACACCTGCTGACATAAGAATCCCCCGCTTAGCGTTCTGCGCATTTGAAGCGGGGGAATGCTTTTCTACTTTACACTCTGACAGGTCTCCCGGCGAACGCAGGCGTGCCCAAGTAGGGGGGAGTTTGAGGGGGGAGCTGCGGGCTTCGCAACTCCGAGCTGCTCCCCCCTCATTCTTCCCAATTGTGCCAAACATCCGTAACATCATCATCCTCATCCAACAAATCCAGCGTCTTCTGAAGATTCTTAATATCCTTCTCATCCGTCAGTTCCACATAAGTCTGAGGAACCATAGCGATCTGGGCTTCCAGCATCGGAACCCCGGCCTGCTCCAGGGCTTCGCGGACTGCGCTGAAATCATCCGGCGCGGTGATCACCTCAAAGCTGTCCTCTTCCTCGCTGAAATCCTCCGCGCCCGCATCCAGGGCAGCCATCATCAGTTCGTCAGCATCCATCTCACACTCTTCCTTGTCAATGATGATCTGGCCCTTCTGGTCAAACATAAAGGATACGCAGCCCTGAGTGCCGATGCTTCCATAGCCCTTGGTAAATGCGTTTCTTACATTACCTGCGGTACGGTTCTTATTATCTGTCAGCGTCTCCACAATGATCGCCACACCGTTGGGGCCGTATCCCTCATAGGTAGCCCTCTCATAAGAATCCGCGGAGTCAGCGCCTGCCGCCTTCTTGATACCGCGCTCGATAGTGTCGTTAGGCATATTGTTGGCTTTTGCCTTTGCGATCACATCACGCAGCTTGCTGTTATTGTTGGGATCCGGGCCGCCGGCCTTGACAGCCATTACGATCTCACGTCCGATGACTGTGAAGATCTTGCCCTTCTTGGCGTCGTTCTTCTCTTTCTTATGCTTTATGTTTGCGAATTTTGAATGTCCTGACATTTCTCATCTTCTCCTTTTAGTTCTTTTTCGTTTATTTTTTCGGCCCGTACCTTGTCAATGGTTTTATTCCCAAGTGAAAGGATCTTAAAACGGTAACCGTTTGCAACTATTTCTTTATCCAGATCTTTCTTCGCAGGAATATGCCCGAGAAGGGATGTCAGATAACCGTTTAAGGTTTCAAACTCCGATTCCCCGAAATCGACTTCCAGTTCCTCCGCCACATCCTCCAGATATGCCATTCCGTCGATCAGCACACTGTTGTCCTTCTGTGTACGGAAAGTATCTTCATCCTCGTCATATTCATCCAGAATATCCCCGACGATCTCCTCAAGAATATCCTCCATGGAAACAATTCCCGCAGTCTGGCCGTATTCATCCACGACAATAGCCATATGCAGCTTCTTCGCCTGCATGGTGCGGAACAGATCTCCGATGCCCCTTGTCTCCGGAATCAACGTGGCTGTACGGATCAGACCCGGGAGCTCCTTAAGCGGTTGAAACCTTGCCCAGGAATTCTGGGTCAGAAACTTCACCGCATCCTTATAATGCACAATACCCCTGATGTCGTCCAGATCCTCTCCATAAACAGGATAACGGGAATTCCCCTCTTCCATCATCTGGTCAACCATTTCCTTCAAAAGAATATCATGGCTGAAAGCCACCACGTTTTTGCGGTGGGTCATAATATCATGAGCTTCTGTCTCATTAAAGGAAATAATATTCTGGATCATTTCCGCTTCATTCTCTTCAATGACGCCCTGCTCATGGGCTTCATCCACAATGGATATAATTTCTTCCTCTGTAACCGTATCAGGCTCCTGGTTAATGCCTACCCCAAAAGGAACTGCCGTAATCTTGGCGATCCAGGTAATAAACTCCGTAAGCGGAAGCAGGAGCGTCACAAAAAAATGCACCAGCTTAATATAGCGGAACGCAAACTTTTCCGGATAATAAGTTCCGATTCTGCGGAATGTCAGGATTCCCAGAGCCGCAACCAGAATCACGCAGAAAGCCGTCGCCAGGAGCAATGCGGGCAGATGCTTTATGTAGCGCCGGGAGGCATAAGTAACCCACGGCACAAGAAACGCCCCGATACAGATCCCCGACGCCGTAACGATCAGGGGGATCGCATTAACAAACTGCACAGGCTTATCCAGAAGATCGATCAAAAGAGCCGCCTTTTTGTCTCCCTCCTGCGCTCTCTTAAGAATATCGTTCTCGCTTACATTTTTGATCGCCGCGGCAAATCCGTAAAAAATACCGTTTAACCACAGCAGCAATAATAATATGACTATGCCCCATAAGGGCAAACTACTGCCATCTTCCATAAATTTTCTGTTTCATCCTCCGTTGCACCAGCATAGTTACTGATAAAATATAGCACTTTCCAATAGATTCGTCAAGAATCCCCCGGTATTTTCCCATTATTCAAAATGTCAGTTCCAGGCTGATCTCAAGGGCATGGTTCACTCTGTCCAGCATCACCTGGTCCAGATGGCACACCTTATCCTTAAGCCTTCGTTTGTCAATGGTCCGAAGCTGCTCCAGAAGGATCACCGAATCCTTTTCGATCCCATAGGAGGAAGCATCGATTTCAATATGTGTCGGCAGCTTTGCCTTGTTCATTTTAGATGTAATGGCTGCGCAAATGACCGTGGGACTATGTTTGTTTCCCACATCATTCTGTATGATCAGCACCGGACGGATACCGCCCTGCTCACTGCCGACCACAGGTCTTAAATCTGCATAAAAGATATCCCCTCTTTTTATTACCACACAATTCACACTCCGATTCTGTCTTCGGCTCTTCGGGGCATATCATTCATCCCCGGAACCGGATTTTAGAATTAGTATTTCCACATTTTTCTTGTGTATACATGCGTGGAGGGTATTTACTGCCTGGAACGTGTTTGAAAAGTCATTTATAAAAAGTTAATTCTGAGACTTCCTTCCCATTCTGAACATAAACTCTTGGAACACGCTTACTGATCTCGCAGGCAAATTCATAGGAAAAGCGCCCGGACACATCTCCAAGCTCTTCAATGCTGATAAATTCGTCCCCGTCTTTTCCGATAAGAGTCACCTCATCCCCCTGCTTTACTCCGGGGATTCCCGTCACATCCACCATAAACTGATCCATGCACACCCGTCCCAGGATCGGCGCGCGTTTCCCATGGATCAGTACGCAGCCTTTATTGGACAAAAGCCTTGGATAACCGTCCGCATAGCCTACGGGAATGGTGGCGACACGGGCATGGCTGCCTGTCACATAGGTTCCGCCGTAGCTGACCGCCTTGCCGGGAGCCAGATTTTTCACATAGGATACATGGCTTTTCAGTTCCATAGCAGGCTCAAGCCTTACGATATCACGCTCCACTTCATCGGACGGATAAATACCGTAAATAGTGATCCCGGCCCTTACCGCATTTAAATTCGCCTCGGGAACCCTGATAATCCCGGCGCTGTTGGAGCAATGGCGAAGAGGGATCTCCACACCGGCCTGCTCAAGCATGGAAGCAAACGTCAGATACCGGTCAAGCTGCACCAGCGCCGGACTTCTGTCGTATTCATCCGCTCTCGCAAAATGAGTAAACATTCCTTCAATCTCCAGATTGGAAAGCCTGGAAATCCGGACGATCTCCCCGATATTCTGCGGAACGTCCGCATAGCCAATGCGGGACATTCCTGTATCAAGAGCCAGATGGATATGTACGGTCTTTCCCTGACGGCATGCCTCCATATTCAGTTTTTCAGCCGTATTCAGGTCGCATACAGCAACACGGATATCCTTTGCCACCAGTTCCTCATAATATTCCTCAAAAATAAGGCCCAGTATCAAAACAGGCTTCGTCACGCCCTCCGCCCGGAGTTCCAGCGCTTCCTCCGCCGTTGCCGTGGCAAACCCCCAGATATAATCGTAATCATGAACCAAATGGGCTATGGCCGCAGCCCCGTGCCCATAGCCGTCAGCCTTAATGACAGCTATGATCTTGGTTCCTTCTGCAATCTGATTTCTCATTTCCTCAAAATTGTGTGCAATGGCATCCAGAGAAACCACTGCTTTTACTCTGCTGTATTTTTTCATATTGTCCTCCCTTTTAACACCTCCGGAAGCATCCCAATGATGTCCCGGGCTGTCATTCCTTTAATTCCAACCTCTCTGGCAGCCATATCCCCGGCAGCGGAATGAAGGTATACCCCAAGCGCCGCCTGAATGCCATAATCCGGCGCGTTCTGTCTGTCCGCAAAATAGTGGCAGCACACAGAAGCCAGCACCCCTGACAGCACATCCCCGCTTCCGGCAGTTGCCATTCCCGGATTTCCCGCCAGGTTTAAAAAAGTGTTTCCGGCCGCATCGGCTACAACGGTGCAGGCGTCTTTAAGTACGCACACTGCTTTTGTCTCCTTTGCCCATTGGACTGCCGCCGGCACAATGGAATCCTGGATCTCTCCGATGGTGCTGCCGCGCAGACGCGCCATCTCTCCCAAATGGGGAGTCAGTATCCAGTTTTCTCTGATATAGCTTTTCCATTCCGGATGAACCGCCAGAAGATTCAAACCGTCCGCGTCCAGGATCACAGGCTTGCCCGATTCCCCTCCATGGGACAGAAACCATTCCGCCCGTTCCCTGCTTCTTCCGGAAACTCCAAGGCCCGGGCCAACCACAAGCACATCGCACCAGTCCAGCGATTTCCGATTCTCTTCTTCCTCAAATCTGCAGGTAACCATCGCCTCGGGAAGAAGAGTCTGAAGGGGAATCCGGTTCTCTTCCACAGTCTGGATCTTCACCATCCCGGCGCCGGCGGAAAAAGCGGCTGACGCGCTTAAAAACGCCGCTCCGCACATTCCTTCAGTTCCCGCCACAATAAGCACCTTGCCGAAGGTTCCCTTATTCCCATAAGGGACTCTTAAGGGAAGCAGCTTCAGATCATCCATTTCCAGATGCCACGCAGGACTCATTTTTTTGCAGTCCTCTCCCAGCGGAGCCGTGTCTGGCGCCTCTCCGTTTTTTTCCGGAATTTCAAAAGTATCGTAAATGCCAATATCCGCCACAATGGTTTCTCCTGCGTACATCCGCCCGGGATAAAAGCACATCCCTCTTTTGCGGAAGGCAAACGTCACGGTCAGATCTGCCCGAAAAGCGATTCCAAGCTCTTTGCCGTTGTCCCCGTCCACGCCGGAGGGGATATCGACCGCTACCTTCCAGGCATCGGTATCGTTCATTTTATGGATCACCTGTGCATAATGCCCTTCAACCGGCCTTGCAAGCCCAACGCCGAATATGGCATCTACTATAGTAGTATATTCACTCCATGCCGGGTTATTCACTCTGGGAACCTGATAATTCTCCGCGATTTCCCATTGTCTTCGGGTATCCTCTGTCATCCGTTCCACAGAGCCCGCAAAATAAAGTTCTGAACGGATTCCCCGAAGGAACAGGATCCTGGCGACGGCGATACCGTCCCCGCCGTTATTTCCGCTTCCGCAGACCACCAGAACCCTCTCCTTTTTTTCTCTGCCCTGAAATCTTTTTTCCATTTCCTCTACTGTTTTCAGCGCCGCACGTTCCATAAGCACACAGGAAGGGATCCCCTTTTCCCGGATCGTAGCCTCGTCCAGCGCCTTCATTTCCCGGCATGTCACAACTTTCTTCATACTGTCACCTGATTTCTGATTTATTTTTTTACAAGAAGAAAAGCTGCCGCCAAAATCCCGCAGATGACCAGGGATTTTGGCAGCAGCCCATTCTCTCGCTCACACAGACATTCAAGACCCGCCTGTGAGTTTAAAGCGTGTTTCAAACATGCTCTGGAGCGGGATCCGGGTCAGCAGCGCTGACACAATTCCAAACCGAATCCCTTACGGAGCATCAGGCTTCTCGATATGCTCCTGGCGGTATTGACTTAAATTATAGGACAACGTCATAAGACTCTCTGAAAGATGGACATTTTCCACGATCACATCATCCGGCGCATCCAGATCAATATGCGCAAAATTCCAGATAGCCTTAATTCCATTCTCAATCAGAATATTAGCCATCTCTTTCGCCTTGTTCTTCGGTAACGTAAGAATTGCAATATCCACCTGATTCTCCTTCAGGAAAAACGGCAGTTCACTGAGCATCTGGATCTCAATCCCCCGAACGGCAATTCCCTCAAGCACAGGATTGACGTCAAAAATCCCTACCAGCTTAAAGCCTCTTTTCTCAAAATCCACGTAATTGGCAAGCGCCTGCCCCAGATTACCTGCTCCCAGAATGATCATGGGGTGCGTCGTATCCAGACCCAGGATCTTACCGATCTCCGTATAAAGGTATTTAACATTATATCCGTATCCCTGCTGCCCGAACCCGCCGAAATTATTCAGGTCCTGCCGGATCTGAGACGCAGTCACACGCATTTTTTTACTAAGATCATTGGATGAGATCCGTTCTACATTCTCTTCCATCAGTTCTCCCAGGTAACGGTAATAGCGCGGCAGCCGTTTGATCACCGCTCTGGAAATCTCTTTTGCCTCCACCAAATATTCCCTCCTTATGATACTATGTCAATTATAACGAAATGATATTTTCTTGTCAATCAAACTTGGGCCATATTCACAAATTTTTCGAGTTTTTTTGCAAATAATCACGAAATTTTTCTTTACAAACTCACCGTTTCCGTTATAATTGAACGCAGGTAAGCAAAGCGGATGCCAATGTCCGCTTTACAAAGATAAGTCAAAAATTTTGGAGGAACTTATATGATTTTATCATGTCAGAATATTTGCAAATCCTTTGGCGAAAAAGTGATTCTGCATGACGCATCCTTTCATATAGAAGAACGGGAAAAAGCTGCCCTCATCGGCAACAACGGCGCAGGCAAGACTACTCTCCTGCGCATTATCATGCAGGAACTGCCCTCCGATTCCGGAACGGTAGTCCTTTCCAAAGACAAAAATATCGGCTATCTGGCACAGTATCAGGATATTCACGGACACCATACCATCTATGACGAGCTTCTGACCACCAAGCAGTATCTTCTGGATATGGAAGCACATATGCGTACCATCGAGCAGGAAATGAAGGCCGCTTCCGGCGAACGCCTGGAGGGGCTGATGAATACTTATACACGGCTCACCCACAAATTTGAGTTAGAAAACGGCTATGCCTACCGCAGCGAAATCACCGGCGTATTAAAAGGCCTCGGATTCGGGGAAGAGGATTTCACAAAACAGATCGAAGCCCTCTCCGGCGGCCAGAAAACCCGTGTGGCCCTCGGCAAGCTTCTGATCTCCAAGCCGGACGTCCTGCTTCTCGACGAGCCCACCAACCATTTGGATATGGAGAGCATCGCATGGTTGGAAACCTACCTTTTAAATTATCCCGGAGCCGTATTTATCGTTTCCCATGACCGTTATTTCCTGGACAAGGTCGTTACCAAGGTTGTGGAAATCGAGGCCGGGGAAATGCGGACGTACAGCGGGAATTACTCCGCCTTTGCCCTTAAAAAGGCACAGATCCGCGACGCCCAGTACAAGGCCTATTTAAATCAGCAAAGAGAGATCAAACACCAGGAGGCAGTCATTGCCAAACTGAAATCCTTTAACCGTGAAAAGTCCATCAGGCGTGCGGAAAGCCGTGAAAAAATGCTGGATAAGATCCAGCGTCTGGACAAGCCCGCAGAAATCCAGAACCAGATGCGTCTTTCTCTGGAGCCGCATTTTGTCAGCGGAAGCGACGTACTGACTGTGGAGGACTTATCCAAAAGCTTTCCGGGCCAGACATTATTCAGAAATATCTCCTTTGAGATCAAGCGCGGGGAACGGGTGGCCCTCATCGGAAACAACGGAACCGGAAAAACCACCATGCTGAAGATCCTGAACGGGCTTCTTCCGGCAGATACAGGCAGATTCACCCTCGGCTCCAAGGTCCACATCGGATATTACGACCAGGAACACCACGTTCTCCACATGGAGAAAACAGTATTTCAGGAGATTTCCGATACCTACCCCACTCTCACGGAAACGGAGATCCGAAATATGCTGGCGGCCTTTTTGTTCACAGGAGACGATGTTTTCAAAGAAATTTCCTCTCTTTCCGGCGGGGAACGCGGACGGGTCTCCCTTGCAAAGCTGATGCTCTCAGAAGCAAACTTTCTGATCCTGGACGAGCCCACCAACCATCTTGACATCGCCTCCAAGGAAATCCTGGAAGAAGCGCTGAACAGCTATACAGGGACTGTATTTTACGTTTCCCACGACCGTTATTTCATCAACCAGACCGCTACCAGGATTCTGGATCTGACCAACCAGGCGATCGTAAATTATATCGGCGACTATGATTATTATCTGGAAAAGCATGAAGAACTGACCGAAAAGTTCGCCCCCGGACAGGCTGCGGAGGCCGCTATAGAACAGGTTTCTGAAAGCAAGCTTTCCTGGCAGCAGCAAAAGGAAGAGCAGGCGCGCCAGAGGAAACGTGAAAACGAACTGAAAAAGACAGAGCAGCGTATCGAAGAGCTGGAAGGCCGCGACAGGGAGATCGACGAGACGCTGGCGCTTCCGGACGTCTGTACAAATGTGGCAAAATGTACGGAACTGAGCCGGGAAAAAGAAGCTATTGCAAAAGAGCTGGAAGAGCTTTACGAAAAATGGGAAGAGCTTGCCTGAAGGGCAGCCATGCTCTTCTCACAAAAACGGGAATGATCCCCTCCGGAACCATTCCCGTTTATTTCCTTCTGCTTATAAAAGCCCTTCCAGTTCTTCTTTCACAGCCAGAATGAAATCACGGCTGTTCAGGACCACCGGATTCTCCAGAGTGGTGATAAGAGCAAGATCCTTTGTCATTTTGCCGGACTCGATAACTGCCAGCGTCGCCTGCTCCAGCTTATCCGCAAATGCAGAAAGAGCAGTATTGCCGTCAAGCTCGCCGCGCTTGCGCAGGGCTCCGCTCCATGCAAAGATCGTCGCCACAGAATTGGTGGAGGTTTCCTTCCCCTCCAGATGACGGTAATAATGTCTCTGAACCGTTCCATGGGCCGCCTCATATTCATAGTAGCCATGAGGGGATACCAGAACAGAGGTCATCATCGCAAGGGAGCCGAATGCAGAGGACACCATATCGCTCATAACATCGCCGTCATAGTTCTTACATGCCCAGATAAAGCCGCCTTCCGCCTTCATCACGCGGGCCACGATATCATCGATCAGGCTGTAGAAATATGTCAGGCCGGCCGCCTCAAATTTCTCTTTAAATTCGTTCTCATAAATCTGCGCAAAAATTTCCTTAAACTTACTGTCATAGGTCTTGGAGATGGTATCCTTTGCCCCGAACCACACATCCTGCTTCGTATCCAGCGCATAATTAAAGCAGCTTCTTGCAAAACTCTCAATGGAAGCCTCCATGTTATGCATTCCCATGGCTACGCCGGGAGCTTTAAACTCCTGTACCAGGGCGCGTTTCTCTTCCCCGTCGTTGCTGGTATAAACCAATTCCACCTTACCCGGTTTGTCAATATAAAATTCTGTATTTTTGTAAATATCGCCGTAGGCATGACGGGCAAGCGTGATAGGCTTTTTCCAGTTTCTTACACATGGTTCGATTCCCTTCACCACGATAGGCGCGCGGAAAACCGTTCCGTCCAGGATGGCACGGATGGTTCCGTTAGGGCTTTTGTACATTTTCTTCAGGCTGTACTCGTCCATTCTTGCTTTATTTGGAGTAATGGTCGCACATTTTACGGCCACACCGTATTTCTTCGTTGCCTCCGCCGCGTCGACAGTTACCTGATCGTCTGTTTCGTTACGGTGGATCAGTCCAAGGTCATAGTATTCCGTGTTAAGCTCCACATAAGGAAGAAGGAGTTCATCCTTGATCATCTGCCAGAGAATCCTGGTCATTTCATCCCCGTCCATCTCTACGAGAGGCGTCTGCATTTTAATTTTTTCCATATTGTATTGTTTCCCCTTTCTGAATACATTTACCATTGTAGCCGAAAACCCCTTTTCCGTCAACGCTTTTGTACGTTACCACAACAGTTTCATGCAATATAGCTGAAAATCAAAGGGATAAAAACTTTTTACAGTTAAATTTGCCCCACCCCTGCTGGTTTCTGGGCAGTCCCAGGTCGTCGGTGCTGTCCCGCAGCATCATTTTTATTTCCACATTGGTAAGCCCGGGATTCTTCTCCAGCATCAGGGCAATAGCCCCCGAAACAAGAGGGGTGGACATGGATGTCCCGCTTTTTGTCCCATAGGGAAAATCCGGCCCCGGAGCACAGGCGGTTATCCTGTTCCCCGGAGCCACCAGATCCGGCTTACAGACACACTCGAAGGTCGGTCCCCGCCCGGAAACCGCTGATTTTCCCTCCAGCATATCGCTGGATCCCACCGTGATCACCTTCCGGCTGCTTCCGGGAGCAGTGATACTGCCCGGCCGCGGTCCCTGGTTTCCGGCTGCCGCCACCACCACAAGACCTGAGTCCCACAACGCTTCTACTCCCCGGATCAGAGCCTCATGCTCATTTCTTGTCTTATACGTTGTTCCCACGGAAATATTAACGATACGGATCCCGTATTTCTCATAATTCCGCCGAAGCCATTCAAAAGCCCGCAGCAAATCCTCCTTATTGCCGTTCCCAAAACGGTCCAGTACCTTCAGTCCGATCAGCCCGCACCCGGGCGCCATGCCCCGGTATTTCCCGCCCGAAGCCCTTCCGTCTCCTCCCAGGATTCCCGCCACATGGGTACCGTGGCCGTTATCATCATAGGGATATTTTTTATAAGATAAAAAGTCCGCAAAGGCCCGGATACGGTTTGCAAAATCCCGGTGAGGATACAATCCGGTATCCAGAATCGCGACTCCAACGCCTTTTCCTGTATACACTGACTCGCTCATATCCCGTCTCCTGATTTTCTTTACAATTAATTTATTCAAAGACATGCCGGAGCGTGTTTTTAACAAAAAAATGTATACTTTACATAAAACTGCCTATACTATCATTAGAAAACCTGCAACTGACAAGGAGGATTTTTATGATATTATTTCTTTTGCTTTTCTTCTGTCTGCAGTCCCTGGTTCTTTTCTGCTGTCTGGCGGCAGGCAACGATCCTGCCTCCCAGGCAATTTCCGACCAGGAACAGCTGGAATATATCAAAAACTGGATGGAACGGAAGCATTCCTGAACCATCGCTGAAGCATTATCGCCATATACTAAAGTGCCACAAAGCATTACCGAAACCTTACCAGACGTCACTGATGCATTTCCAAAACATTGCCTCGATATTACTTCAGCTTCACTCCCCAGATTTTGGAATCTCTTGTCCCGACCACCACATAATCATTATATACAGCCGGCGAAGCTTCTATAGCTCCTTCACTGAGTTCAAACGTATCATAGGCCTCGCCGGTCTTTCCGTTAAGCAGATACATCTTTCCGCCGCAGCTGCAGTAAAGCACTGCGCCGCTGCCGTCCGAATTATATACGCAGGCAGGCGAGGACCAGGCATAATAAGCGGTGTGCTCCCACTCAACCTTCCCGGTATCTTTACGAATACATGCCAGTACGCCGTCATATGCCGCCCCTGTTCTGGCAACCGTTACATACACATAATCTGACAATTCATTTGCGCCCAAAGCAACCGTGGACTGGACGCCGCCGGATACTCCGTCCTCGGTATAGCACTCATAGGACGTTTTCCATACGATCTCGCCGTTTTCAGCGTCAATCTTCCAGATGGGAACCTCTGCCGATTCATAGCTTCTCCACCCCAGATGGAAGGAAGTGCTTACATACAGATAAAGATGGCCGTCTTCCACAGACAGTACCGGCGTGGAATTGGAATCGTCCAGGACATCCTGCACCCAGACCAGTTCCAGGGTATTGAGGTTCAGGCACATGAGATTTCCTCCGTTGTCCGCCACAAACAGATATCCCTTATAAACCGCGGCGCTGTCCTCCATACCAAGCCAATAGGACTGCAGGCTGGTCCTCGTACCGTAATAATGCCATTTCACGATATTGCCGGGAGAAACAGAAAGCGTCCCCGCAGTTTCGTCATAGTTTGTATTCAGCTTCATTAAATAGAGGATACCGTTTTCCCCCGGATAGATCAGGGTATCTGTCTCCGCATCCACAAGAGCCGACGAATCAAAATAGCTCAGGGAACCTCTCAGAGAAAAAGTGTCATTATCCCCAAAGGTGTGCATTACACTGCAGTCCAGAAGGTTAATGATAAATGCTTTCGCCGTACCATTATTGCTGTCATAGCCCGCGCCTACATACATGATAGGATACCCGCGGGGATCCAGGGCTCCGGCCCCCTTAAAGGTATAGCCAAGATACAGGGGATCTCTGGTAGCTTTCCCTGTCTCCAGCTCCAGAAAATAGATATAGCCGTCCATGCAGGCGTAAATCACCTCTGTCAGCTCCTCCTGCTGCTTTGCCCAGTCATACATATTCATAATATTCCTGGTTTCTTCAGGCCATTTGGCTATAAGCGGCTGGCCTGTCCAGCCGCTGCCTGTCCAGCAGGCATCCCCGTACGTAAGCGATCCTGTATTATATGACCAGGCTCCCTCCATGGCATAATCTTTCATTTCGGCATATCCGTACACCGGATTATCCCTGAAATTATTGCCTCTGAAGGTCACAATTCCGTCAACAGAGGTATACGCGCTGCCCCTGCTGAAGTCAATGACATCCGCAGGTTTATAATCGGACAAGCTTGTCAGCGTAGTACCGTCAACATTGACCTCCGTATATTCGATATAATTGGAAGGCTTCGTCTGCTCAGTACAATAGGGTACGAAATCCGGTTCCTTATCTTCTTTGGCTTCTGCCATATCGACTCCGTCTGCCGGTTCCTTCTCTTTCTTTTTGTCCCCGTCCTTGCTGCTCTTGCCTTCTGTGCTTTCTCCGCTGTTGCTGTCCGTGCTGCTCTTGCCTTCCGCGCTTTCTCCGCCGTTACGTTCGCTGTCGGACTCAATAGAGGCTACATTCCGGGAAGACGCAGTCTCCCCCTTCTTTACCCGGATTTCCACGCACAGAAGCACAATCAGCGCAATAACGATCAGCACCGCCTCCGCAAGCAGAAGCGCCCTGGCAATGCTTATCTGCCCTTTCTTCTTTCTTTTCCCGGCATTCGGCCCCTTACCAGAATTTGGCCTTGGCCCGGAATTAAGCCTTTTTCCGGGATTTGGCCCTTTACCGGAATTTGGCCTTTTACCAGTATTTGGCCCTTTACCAAGACTTGATCCTTTACCGGTCCTTGGCCTTTTACCGGAATTCTTTTTTAACGGATCCGCTTCCCTTCCCATCATACGTTCCTCCCTCATAATATTCTATCAATGCTATAATATGATTAGATCGTCAAAAGTCCCTTTTTCAGATTCTGCTATAATATATTGCTACGATTAACGAAATCAATATACTAAATATAATAATTCCGGTTATTGAATTACCTTTTTACGCCTAAACCATAATATATTCTGGCATCGATACTATAATTGTGCTTGACATCCCTCTGAACGGGATGTTATGATTTATGAAAATCCGCATAGCTGATGCGCATCCAAAGAAACTCATCTGCGGCAAATCTTTTCTCAAAGCTATATTAACACATAATTTTGGATTTATCTACCACATCTCACAAAACCCCATAAAACAATTCTATCAAGGAGGATTTCTTATGCTTTTATTTACACTTCTCTTTTCCCTGTTTCAGGGCGCTATCCTGTTCTGCTGTCTCGCAGCCAAAAACACACCTGCCTCACGGGAAGTTTCCGACCGTGAACAACTGGACTTCATAAAAAACTGGGCAAAGAACAAGCATTGACAATAAAGCAGTCATCTGCATTCCACTTTGCTGCATACTCATGAACGCAGGTTGCTTCGCAACCTGCGTTCAATTTACACTATAACAATACCAAATATTTTATACAACTGCTTCCACCAAAACCCGATTTCCCAAATGTATTTTTTTAACCCCGATCTCCTTTTTCTGATTGAAGTTATAGCTTAGCATATAGCCTTTTTTAAGGTGGAAATAATCAAGATAATCTGACAGCTGTTTCTCTCCACGGCTGTTGTAAGAGTCTCCACGCCAGATCTTCAACTCGATAATAAAACGTTCTCCCAGATAATCTACTACCACATCCATACGCCGTGAGTTTCGCGTTTCTGCTTCAATATAGTAGTTCCCTGTTCCATTTATTATTGGCCGTATATAAAGCAGTTAAAAAATAATTGTACAGCCGGGTTTCAAATATTTTGTTTGCGATCCTAAGCGTTCCTGCGTCATTTTTTACAAACCCGAACATCGTAGCAACATCTATCGCAGAGTCGTCCGGATTATAAACAATTCTCATCCCTCCAAATAAAACGTCATAAATCACTTTTTGAAGACTGGGGTAATCCTTCAGCTTGCCGATAAGCGATTCAAATAAAGTATTCTTTTCAGAAAGCAGTACCCTGACAGCTTCCAGACCCCCCTGCATGGTCCACGCCGATTTTTTATCCGGAAATTCCCTGCTCCCGGCTATTTTTTCATCCAGCAGCTTACAAATACGTGACACAAGATAAGGATAGCCCCCTGTATAATCGTAAATCAGTCCGGCAATTTCATCCACATCCATCCCTGTACGATTATCCGCCTCATATTCACGGAGCATTCCGGCAATTTCCACTTCAGAAAAGCTCATCACAACATCGAAATCCGCAGCAATGTTCCACGGGCTGTTCATTTTATGTTCGTCATCCGGCCTGATTTTTCCCTTGATATTCTTTACATCATACACACCGGCAAGAATTACAGACTGGAATGCCGGGATTTTATCCCGCTTCATATAATAGCCTCTCAGTTGGGCAAGAAAGTCTAAAAACACCTGATTATTCGCTGCGCTGTCAACCTCGTCTATCATCAAAACAATTGGTTTTTGAGAAATCCGGCACCATTTACTTAATATCTGGAAAAGATTTTGCAAAGTACATTTTTTTGAATCATCAGCTATAAATCCTTCTAACCTTATCCGTATTTCTTCCGGAAGAATTTCTGCACATTCGAGCAATTCATTTGCAAACGCTTCTGAAAATATCTGCTCCGTTTCAAAGGATGCGTATCCAAGCATCTGAAAATCCAGACTAACTACACAATACTCATGAACAAGAAATTTCTCCAAAGCTGCCAGAGTTGTTGTTTTTCCGTACTGTCTGGCACGATTTATCGTAAAGTATTTGCCATCATCAACCATCTCTTTGATTTGTTTAAGTTTTTCCGAAATGTCTACCATATAGTGGAGGTCAGGTTTACAGTCTCCTGTCACATTAAAAACTTTTCCCATAATCCGTCACACTCCTTCCCCTTTCATCCTGCCATTAACAATTGTCAAATCAAAGTCTTCTTATATCCGCGTAGATTGATTACTATCGGAATGGGATACCGATTTGTTATTATTATTCCCTGGGTTCACAAACTTCAGCTGACAGCTTATTTAACAGGATTTATTCATCATCCCAGTCTGGATACTGTTGAACGCTTCCTTTTGCCTTAACTATACGGGGTTTGAAATTCTTCTGAACTTCATTGATTTTTGACACTGTAATTGTGAACATCCAATCATCTCCAAAGTCATAATGGAGTGCAAATTTCTGTCCTTTACAAAGCCCGACTTCATCCAGGGTTATATCTGCCGAAGGTTCATCTCCCTTCGGATCTGACTGATATGTGTCTTTACTATACATGCGGTTGTCCATGCAAAACTCATACAGATGCTCGTCTATAAAGTCAAAAGCTTCCAGGATCACCCCGCATAATTGATTTAATGTGCTGTTACCGCAGATTTCGATATTCCTATAAACATCGCGCCCTCTGCCAGCCGGGTATATCTTCATCGAATACTGTTTACTCATCATCCACCTCATTTCCAGATAAAATCTCATCTTCTATCTACGTTTAATAATGTTTCCACGTCCCACCATGATTTGAACAAAGCAGTGCGATCATTAATACATTATAACTCATTCGGCCATGACTACCATGCATTCTTTCCCGCAGAAAGCCATGCCGTATTTTATGATTTTGTCCATTCTTCGCTGCCCCAGACCAACAGCGTATTTCCTGTCCTCAATCTGTTCCAATGCCTCTGCGCACCCCTTCCCGAGATTGCCATCTTCTGCGTATTTCATCTCAATCACAATACCAATCCTGTCCGGCGTACAGATTATAATATCACTGTAACCATTTCCAAGCTCCGCATTTGAGCGGATCAGCCAGTCGCTGCGGCTTTGCAGCAAACCTAAGACCATGCCGTGATAAAAGTTTTCCTTCATGTCCTTTCTGACAGCGGTGTCACGCACACTGATCGAGTCCCACAGGTAATCGTGGAGCATATCTCCGATCAGCTTTACATCACCGCCCGGAAACGCCGCACAGAATTTTTCAATTCTCGACAGGTCGGCCCTGGATGTATCTTTGAACCATTCCTTCACCTGGGTAATGAATAAATCGTTGATCTCCGCATTTGGTATGGAAAGCATATATTCTTTTGCGGAAATGCGTTCCGTGGCAGTCAGGTAGCCCGTCATCAGCAGGACGCTCCACAGGTTTTCAATGCTGCTGTCCAAATCTCTGTATGTTAATTCCTGCGAAACAGCCTTCCGGATACTCTCCCCGGCAATCAACTGTTCAATTTCATCCCTTGTGGTCTGGTCAGCTTTGTCAATAAAGCGCCGGACCATGTCATTCCCGCTGGTGTTCGCCCAATAGTTGCCTGGAAACGCCTTCCTGTTCCTGCGGAGAGCCTGTGTATATTTGATGACATCCCACGGGCAGTAAATGGATGCCCCGCCAAACCGGTACCCGTCATACCAGTCACGCATCGTGTCGATAGCTTCTTCCCTTCCATAATATTCCAGCAGTTCCCTCACTTCATCCTCTGTAAAGCCAAAGCTGTCATTAAAATACTCATCCGTGATCGTCATGACGTTAAGGTTATTAAGGCCAGTGAAAATACTCTCCTTGGAGATGCGCAGACAGCCGGTAATGACCGCAAACTCGAGGTCGGGATTCGTCTTCAGGGCATTTCCAAAAAGGTTCCTGATAAGCGTCACCATCTCATCATAATATCCACCCTGAAATGCCTTGTCCAGCGGCACATCGTATTCGTCAATCAAAAGAATAACTTTTTTGCCGTAGTGCTTTGACAAGAGTTGGGACAGCGTTTGCAGGCTTGATAAAAGAGCTGATTCTTTCATCGTAAAATCGCCATCAGCGCCAACATTCACTAAGGCTTGATATCTGTTCTTCTCAATTTCTGACAGTCTATCGCTTTTACCCAATAATTGAAATCGCAGACATTCGTTTCCTATTACAACTTTCAATGCAGCAACCGCAGACTGAAAATCTCTCCCGTCAACGCTTTTCAGCGTTATCGAAATCACAGGGAACTGCCCCATGTATTCTTCACACAGTTCTGTCTCCTGTGAAATTTTCAGGCCATCAAACAGCTTCCCATCTGTTCCAATTTCAAAGAAGCATTTCAGCATATCCATGGTCAGGGTCTTCCCGAACCGGCGTGGGCGGGTAAAAAGATTTACTTTTCCCATGTTTTGCAGAAGTTCCGCTATGAACATGGTCTTATCCACATAGTAATAATTTCCTGTAAAGAAATCTTCAAAAAACTCCACCCCAACAGGTAACTTCTTTACCATCTGTCCCCACACTCCTTTCCGAAGTGGTTTAAAACTCGTTCGCTCCCGCAATCCATAAGAACAGTAAATTGCAAAAACGCACAATCACCCAATTGTTTTTAGTTTACCAGAAAGCCGCCTGACAGTCAACGAGTTCCCCTAAAGTCCGCTCTGTTCCTGTACTGACATCCGAAAGAAAATATTGATATGGCGTTATTCCGCCTTTGTGTCCCCACCTGACATAATGTCGCCCACTTCTTTCCAGCATCGCCAACGGGATAACGCTTCCCACAGCTGTTCATCCTCTGATAGGAGCAAATGATCATCGTCAATTGCCTTTTTTCCAAAAATCACATCAATGCTGTCCAGCAGCACAAGCAGTGTCTGCGCTGTTGCATCCTTAAAATCTCTGATCATCGGATGGTCCTGTGGCAGGTCTCCGTTCCATGCCCGGACAAACATACTGTACATTTCCGCTACACTGATCTCATCTTCATCCCGGATTGTTGAGAAATAGTCGCTTATCATTTGTGCCTGTTTTCCATTGTGGCTCGGCCAGTCCCTGAACTCTCGGCTGATTCCCAGTTTGCCCCGGTATGCGACAAATGGGATTGGTGTTATCAGCCTGTCCGCATATTCGGAAAAATACTCTTCTAAAAGGAAAAAATCATCCCTCCCGACCCAAAAACACATATGCTCAAGGCGTTTTTTCTTTGAAACTTTACCGGCAAAACTATGTGTTCCACGTTCTAACAGGATTTTCATCGCCCCTGTAAAAAGTTTCCTGAGCTTCGTTCCCTCTACTGTGATATATACTTTTATGTTGTATACGCTGCCGTAAAGGTGACAGTTATGATCTGTAACATCAGGTTCATAACATCTATATAAAGAACGTAAAAGCATATTTTTTGAGCGGTATGTTTCACCTTCAGTCGGGATATCGCATTCACGGGCTCCTGCATTTGCAGAAGGGATTATAACCCCATCAGGCAGCGGCGCAGCATAGAGCGCTTTTTCTTTTCTTTCTTCCTCTTCGACTCGTTCTTTTTCCTGTTTCCGCATTTTTTCAATAAACTCTTCAATCAAGTCTTTCACAGAAACACCTATCAGACGTTTCACATCAATTCTCTTTGCTTCTCTCTCCATCAACTTCCTGGAACGGCCTGTAGGAAACTACGATCGATGCAGGTTCTAAAGTAGTTTGTTCTCTAAAATGCATTTTACCATATCATATTTTTCTTTTCAATCGACAGTTCTGACTTATTCCGCTTTAGTGTTACCATATACCATATATACTTAAAATGCACTCGTTAATAAAACTTATTTTAATCATAAGCAGACAGATCGGAGGTACTATTATGGAAAAGGCTAAGCATCTGGGATTACGCATTGATTCTGAAACACACAAAAAGCTGAAAAGCCTTGCAGAATTTGACGGACGTTCCATGAACGGAGAAGTCCTTTATCTGGTTCGGCAGGCAATTGCCAGACATGAACAGACATACGGTATTCTGACTTCACATGAAGAGCCATGTAGTCCAAATGATAAAAAAACAGCCATGAAGCTGTCAAAACGTTAAGATATCGTTTAAGGAAAAATCCCATCCAGTCACACACCTGAGTGGGATTTTCCTTTTGTGTACCTGAGTCACAGGGGTCATTGAAATTTTCTGTCTTACTGTACACGCTCAACTCGGCGCGGCGGATTTACACGTCTAAGATTCACTCATTTCACCGACCTCCTGTTTTGTATGATTTTCATACTACCGTTTACGGTAGTATCTTTTATAGAAGGTAACATATTTCTTATCATGTATCAATAAAAAGAAGGCTCCGCAAGTTGACAATGCTGATATCTGCATTATCCGAAAGACTGAGCGATTAACTCACCCATCCAGTTCATTAGCTGGAAATCTATTGTTTTTCACATCCAGGATTTCATTAAAGCTTACCCAGGTATTTGTATAAGCATCAACAAAATAAATGGGTTTGTCGCATTCATCCCATTTGTCTGGTTTTTCCATTTCATTGGATGAGCTTACAAGAATTGCTTTTCCGGAAGGATCGCAGCCCGTATACATACACAGAAACTGGGATGCCTGACCCCCCCCCATATTCTCTGAAAGCAGCCGGGATAATATACAATGATCCAGACTATTTAGCAGATAAAATCCAGTTTGCTCCGGTTTCAGATCTCCGTTCCACCTCTCATACTCTGCATAAGGCTTTCCGTCTTTTCCTAAATCCTTTCCTGTGTTGTCATATAATACACGCCCCTCTTCTATATATGCCCATTCTCTTGGATCGTATGCCGGACCCACTGATTGGTTCCAATTCAGCGCCTTGTTTCCGTCCTTAGTTTCATTCGGCAGCCGCAGATTGCCCACCGCCGAGAACAGGCTGCACAGATAACTATTTGCTTTCTCCGCAATTTCATCAGTGTCTCCCGTACAAATACTCTTTTTTAAACCCTCGAACGTCTCTGTAATAGTTCTTATTGAATAATAGCACGCCGCTGCCATTGCCATACTTTTTGTGTCACGAAAAACCCGGATGGACATTACGAGAAAAATATAGTGAAATGCCTGCAGTACATTGACCGCTCTATCCTGAGAATCGGCAAGGGAATTCAGCTGTTCCAGTACCAGTTTTTTCATTGTGAACCAGCTTATTGAATGGCACTTGTCTCCGTCTCCGCCCTTAAACACAAAATTTGCTATGCCATCAAAATTCGGGCGGGAAGTTCCGGTCCAGACAAACTTGTTTTCTTTATAACATATTGTACTTAATTCAAACATCATCGTTTCCTCATCCGGCATTTCTGCCGCCATAAATACACATTTGATTTTCACCGAATATATCTCCGGTCAGGGAATATCTGACCGCGGGACAGCCGCCCATGCATAATTCTCCATACGTGCAGCCAGCGCAGGCGCCCTTCAGGTCTTTCGCCGTCATGTTTCTTCTCCAGGAAAATGCATTGGGATCTTCCCAGATTTCTCTAAGGGTTCTTTCCCGCAGACTTCCCTCCCTGAATCCGGACACACACAATGAGATTCCAAGAATGTCGCCGTTGCAGGCAATATCCAAAGTGGTGATCCCGGCAGGGCAGCCCCTGAAAACAGGAATTTTATCGGTTCCCAGCGCTTTGCTTCGGATAAGCGCTTCTTTACAGGAATAATAGCCGATGCTCTCCCCAAGATAAATCTTCATGCCGCTTTGGCTGCTGATTTCATGGCATATATCAATTAGCTGTTCTATTTCATTGGCAGACAAAACTTTTTCCTTCTTCATGTTTCCAAAGGGCAGTCCGGCCTGAATGCTCCAATGCTCCGCCTCAAGTTCCAGCAGTTCCTCCGCCAGTCCGGGAAGGATACTGAGATTATCTTTTGTCACTGTGGTAGCGATCCAGAAGGGGATCTGTTCCGTACGCAGCAATTTTACCCCATTTACGCAGCGGGCATAGCTTCCCCTGATCCTTGACGAATCATGCGCAGCCTCTGTTCCGTCAATACTGACCGTTACTTTTTTTATTCCTGCTTTCTTGATCTTCCGGACAGTTTCCTTATCCAGAAAATAGCCGTTTGTGATGATATGGACTTCCACTCCACCGTCGGTCAATCGGAACGCGATTTCAGCCCAGTCTTCCCTCATCAAAGGCTCTCCGCCGGTCAGCACTGCACGCTTAACCCCCATCTCCTTTATCTGCTCACATACGTTCATTGCCTCTTCATGGGAAAGCTCCTGTTCTGCCTGTCCTCTCTCAGTCCCGCACAGACAGATATCACAGTTCATATTGCACCTCCTGGTAAGCTCCCATGAGCACCATTCTAATTTATAATCCATACCATCACTCCCCTGCATTTTTACTTAACTGATATCATAGACGTTCGTTATTTTGATTGCTGTTATCTTGATTACTCCTACTTTACCCTGCATTTTTGCTTACCTGATATCCGTACGCATCCGTTACCTCGATTGTTGCTTTTTCTTTTGCATTATAAGTGGAAACCGACCACGTCCCTTCCGGTTCTGTGGCATCATATGTGCTTCCCGACTCAAGCACAATATGGATCTTACACTGATTTTCTGATTTGATTTTCCACTCATATGTATGCTTGTAGGTCGTAAAGCCCCCTCCTTTGCACGAAAAAACAAAACCGGTAAATAATCTCTTGTCTTCTATATGCAAAAACAATTCTTCCGCGTTCAGGAATCCTTCAGCCGTTCCAACCAGCTTCAGTTTTTTCCTGCAGTCAGTCACAGTCTCCGTATTTTCCTCCACCTCTTTAAATTTTTCTATACATGGAATACTGTAGGAAATTGTCCGGGTATATTCCCGTCGGCAGTCCTTTGTCTTTGCAGTGAGGGTAAAATCAGTGGCTTTGTCCGGGTCAGGATCCACATCAAATTCTACCGCCGTACCCTGCAGCAGCGCGCTGCTTCCTGCATGTTCAATAGAAACCCCATACTCCTTATCCGCATTATTTTCGTCGATCCGCCAGGAAAACGCGGCTTTTCCGTCACTATGAATCCAATCCAGGGAAAACTCCTTTATCATGGAAATGTAAAAAAATGTTTCCCGTGCGGCTGTGCAAGGCCGTACTGCATGATTGGTAAAGCTCAGTTCATACACATCCGACGAAATGCTGTTTATCTTTATTTTTCCTTCTTTACTGCCAGGAAATATTTCTGTTCCATTTAAATAGGCGCAAAAATCATTGGGATCAAAATTCGTCGCCAGATAGGCCAGTTCCCCCGCTTCCCCAATATCAAATTCCTTTTTCGTATCAACAACAGGTTCAAACTTTTCGATCCGGGCAACCGGACATTTGGTGAGCATCACCCTTGCCGCCTCAGTCCGGGTTGAATCATACAGAAGGACAGGCGCGTCTCCTTTTGCTGAATCACACAGCAGATTCCCAAGCACAAATCGTATTTCCCGGACCTTTGTGATTCCGGGCGGAGGAACGATGACCAGAATACATTTTTCATTACTGCACCGGACGCTGACCGTCCAGCCGCTGGTGATCTCTTCTACCGCAATTGCCTTTGCAGAGTCCGCGGAGCACAGACATTCTGCATCTGTCCCGAGAGTAAAACCCACATAAAAGACGTCTGTATCCTCCAACTGTACCTGCCCGTCAAAGTCAGGAATATCCGCCGCGGTATACCCCGCCGGATTATGCATGATCCAATCGTCCTCACCTGATATCATGATATCAAAAATACAGGTTTCCCCAATGCTGACCGCCGACGGCTCCATGGTAAAGCAGAACCTGGTATTCTCATTTGTCCCATGCCCATAAAGGCAGGTCTCTACACGGCTTATATTCAAATACTCGTCCATATTCATGTCTCCTTCCATGTGAGATATCCCTCAGTGATTCTGTGGCTGTCCTCGGTAAGTGTCTCTGCTGACGTGCCCTGCAGCTCCTGCACAATTTTTCTGCCGTCTGCCGCTGTTTCCACGTAGCTTAGCTGCTTTCCCTTTAACCGACTGATTGGCAGCGCTGTCTGCTGCATACTGGTTATAACAGGAGCCGCCAGAATGTACGGCTGTATTTTTTGCGTCTGCTTTTCATATAATTCCGCATTCAGACGTAACTCTTTGACAGGCAGGATACCTGTCCTGACTGTGAGCTCCTTATATGGATCCAGGAAAAATACAAATTTCTGCATTCCGTCTTCAGCAAAGTCCCGGAGAGAAAACCGCAGTTCATTATTAAAGAGCAGAACCTTTCCTTCTTCCAGGTCATTCTGGACTGCCCTGCATAAATGCAGCCTTTGAAATCGGTTCTCCTGGTCTTTACTGTCCTCAAAAAATCCGATCACGCCGTCCTGGTTTTTTCTCATATCACCGATCCGGATAGTAAACTCTCCCCATTCATATTTGTGGGAGTTATTCCTCTCCCCGCCCCAAAATTCAACAGGCAATCCATATTGCTCCACTTCGAGGGAACCGCCTACAATGGCAATCAAATTTTCCACGCCGGACAGGGCGTGTTTTTCCTGGATCTTTGAAGAAAAATAACGGTCGATCTCTGACAAAAGCATTTCCAGCTGGTGAGCGCTCCATTCTTTCATACTGTCCAGCAGCGCCTTCAGTTTGGGCTTGAGGCCCTTTTCCTGTTCCTCAGCCGTTTTCCAGGGATTCTCCTTCCATGCGGCAGAACCGTCCGTTCCGGGATAAAGCCATCCTAAAAAAACTCCGTCGGCATCATAAATCTGCATATCCATATTCAGGTAATCACACAGGATAAAGCCCAGAACAGGCGAGGTATCCTCATTCACTGCTTCCGCCGTATTGTCCTCCGCCGAAATCCATTCCCAATTCAAACGAACGCCATTTAAAAAACGTGCCGGCAATACTGCCCGGTCCTTCTCTTCCGCGCGCATACTTTCTCCAAATATCAGGCTGCCGTCATCCAGGCTTATATCCCGGTACTGGCCAAAGCTGTCGATCAGCCGAAGCTTCGAGGGCTCTATGTATCCGCCCTGGACCGCCATAAAATAATCTTCCGGCAATCCGTCATAGGGCATGGGATGAATCCCGGTCAATATTTGCTGCACTCTCGCCGCATATCTGCCGGTATCCTCCTTTTCCGGCAAAGGCAGAATGGGCAGCGAAGCAGAATACTGCACTCCGCGGAAGGTTTCCGTGAATCCCTCCAACTGCTGAGATAAGATCTGTCTGCTTTCAAGCCTGCTGCAAATAGCCTCCAGTTTCCCGTAATCCACGCTTCCTTCCTGATAGGTATCCTTCAGTTCTTCCACAGCCTTCTTCAAATGCATCGGCGCATGAGGCGTCAGCAGCGTCTTTCCATGGATATCCAGACTCCTTTGGGCGGGTTTTCCGGTTTCTGCCGGTTCCAGGTCAATATCCCCTAATGTATAATAATCCAGCGCTGTTTCATCCGTGGAACCGCAGGGGGAAGTCGCCTTCATCCGCCATTCCAGCAGCAAAGGGTGCCAGGGCATAGACCATTGGCGCAAAGCAAGCATAGAAGGAGCGTTATCTTCTCCATTGCGCGCCTCTTCAACGGCCTGTCTTGCTTTTTCCATATCTTTGGCAGGATTCAGGCTTCCTGCCTTATCCAATAATCTTTCTGCCAGAAAATCAGAAAAATCCTGGCCAAGCAGTATGGTCTCAATAAAAATCGGTTTTACAAAATCCGGCAGTGCTATGCCGTCCACAGGCATCACATGCCTTTCAAGATCAGCAAATTCCAGGGGAATTTTTTCTCCCTCCAACACTGCCTCTATTCTGCCGATCGCCTCTGTCCGGCAGCGCAGCGTTCCGTCTTCATCACTTTGAAAACCCTGCTGATAGGTTCTTTCCTCGTCTTTTTGGACAAACATTATCGCCGGAGCCGTCGGCCGCACAAAAAAGTCCTCCTGCTCCAGTGATAATCTCAATCCTGTTTTCTCCAGTTCCCTGTCAAGTTCTTCGGATTCTGTTTTTATTTCCCTGCTGCTGTCAGAGATCGTCTGCTCTGCAGAGGAAAGGGCATTGAGCGCTTCCTCTAATTCAGCTTCCCATACAGGCGTCCCGTCAAAGGAAAAATCGTTCAGTTCTTTGATATACTTGCACCACAATAAATATGCACGTTCTTCCAGATCCGCTCTCGTCCGGGCCGCACGATTCAGCTTCTTAAGCTTATCCTTCAGGCCAATGAAGCGCTGACGCGATTCCCGGGATAGTGAAATCGTAAGCTCATCGCTCTTTTCGCTGCATTTCTTTATATTCATCCTTTCGCCCCCGGCAACATACTGAAAAGAGCGCTGATGAAGCTTATCCTCCATGCTGATGATCCGGTCTGTCAGGTTTTCATTGTCAAGTTCCGGGATCAGCCCTGACTGAAGCGCATACAGGATACGCTCAATTCCTTCCGCCTCCGGCATCTTTTCCTGTATATAAGCGGAAAGCGCTTCCGCCGATGTGGCAGCCAGTACAAGATCTCCCTTCAGGCTTTCCTGAGACTGGTAACAATGCTCCCTTCCCATCCACTCTACTTTGGATACGGCGCCGTGGCAGAGCATACACCGGGGTTTCTCCGCCCCCTTCCATGTCCATCCCATCAGGTTATTGTCGCCGCTCATAGTCTCATTCCCATAAAACGGATCCGACTCTTCACGGGCATAGTAACCGCACACAAGATAAGTGAAGGTCCCTGTCTGAATATTCTTCATGGAATCGTAAAATCCGAACACTGTTTTTGAATTCGGATACATGGCAGAGAAAAGATGATCGCCCATACCCACTGCGCTCAGCTTTTCCACAGAGTCCTTCTCCTTCATTTCATCCTCCGCGGAAACCACATCACCGATGAAGTGATAATATGCCCCTTCATCTCCTGCGGGAACCCAGTACCCTTTCTTGTCGTCATATGCCAGAGCGGGCAATGCTGTCTTCCCCATTCCCTCGCTGGTGCGTCCCTCTTTCTCAGCGCTTATCACGTCGCTTCTCACAAGCCAGGCTCTGGATTCCACAAGCCCTCCATTTGTCCGCATCCTGACTATATACCAGCGGTTCGGCACTTCAGGAAAGCTAAGCTCTCCATCCTCTCCCTGTACTCCATGCAGAAGCGCGTCCGGCAGTATCCACTGCAGATGAGCGCCCGGATATTCCTGAACGGTAGAAAATTCTCCTGCCATTATCTCGTTTCCAAACAAGCAGTCTTTTCCCAAAAGCCTGTACTGAAAAGCTGCTGCTGAAAGCGTTTTTTCTATTCCGGGATTTCCAAGCAGGAGTACGTTTAATGTAATCGGTACTAATAACGGCTTATCATTCACAGCTTTACTCCCTTCACTTCAATCCGAAGCGGCGTATTCATCAGTTCCAGCGCAGTTTCTATTGCCGATAACGTATTTTTCTGCTCATCGCTTAACTGAAGTTTATCCGCCGCATCTTTCATCAGTTTTTCCAGATCCACAACCCGATCCGCCCGTCCCTGCTTCATGGGAACAGCGATCACATCCGGCCCGCCTGCTTCTGTTCCTCTTTTCTTTTTTACATATACAGCGTCGTTGTCTGCGAATTTCTCCCGCTTGGGCAGTGCTGTGACCGGCAGTACAGGCTGCCCCCGGGCATCCTCTTCAAAGCCAAAGGAAAGAACGCTTTCTGACTGGATAAATGCCAGGCGCTCCACTTTTCCTGCTGCGATCCCGATCATAATATCTTCGCCGATCTGCTCCAGTCTCTCAAGTTCAGCTCTGCTGCCGCTGCCGTCACAGGCCTCTATCCGTATGCCCTTCCAGTTCCTGACAAGCCCGGAGCGCAGCAAAAAACCGGTTCTTACCTTATCTGCCGGTCCTCTCATCTGCTGAAGCAGCATATCGTCATGCTTCAGGTCAAAGGTTGTGGTCCTGCCCACGCTTGAAGCGCCGTCCATAAGACAGCTGACCCAGTTCTCATCCACATAGAAAAATTTCAGGCTCTCATTGGGAAGCAGGCTTTTGTCTGAGATCAGATATTCAAAAGGAACTCCCTTTAACGTCCGCAAATCTCTGAAAAAGTTTTCCAACAGAGATCCTGAAGCCATATAATGAAATAATTTTCCAGCCTCCCCCTCTTCCGTTTCTCCAAATTCCCACAGGGACATAGGTTTATGCCATGATTTCACAATATCTCATCCCCCTTCTCATTTAATCCGGAAAGCAGCCACGAGCCTGCCTTTTTTCCTTCTGTTCTTGCACTGCTCTTCAGCATTTTCTCCTGCAAGGCCCTTTTATTGGCGTTTCTCATGGAAAGCAGCTGCTCTGAAACGGATTCGTTGCCCAGGGCCAGCAGCCGGCCAAGCTGCCATGCAATAGCATAGGATACGTCAAAAGCGCCTTTTTCCGAATCATACCGGTACAGGGAATCCGCGCAATGCAGCGGTCCCTGAGTCCCGGAGCCGGGAACCTCAACAGGAGTGAAGGGCCCCCGGTAAAAGGAAATGGTCTGGCTGCCGTCCTGCATATTATGCTGCATAGGTGAATAGCCATTATTTATAAGCTTCTTATACAGGTCGCTCCCCTCGGGGGATTCCCGTGTCAGCAGCCCGGTATCCAGGGAAGCGACCGTCTTTACGAAAGGCTCTTCTTCTGTTCTGGAATAAAAATCCCAGCTATACATCACCAGAACCCTGACCTTTTCAAAGCCTGCCTTCTGATCAGACCAATACCCTTCGCATCCCTCCAGAGAAACAAGATACGCTCTGTTTTTTACCGGAGAATCCTGCGTTTCCGGCAAACGGTTGGATATCACACAGGAAACCCATTCCGTGGAAGGAATACTGTTTTCCGCCTTATCCTCCCCGGACAGACTCCGTCCATGGCTCAGCCAGGAAAGCTCCTTTTTCGAAGGCAGAATCGCCGAAAAAAGCTCCTGGTCCACATCTATGTATTGACAACTCCGGCCCTTTTCCTCGTTGTTCAGCGTCAATTCCGGAGTCCGTATTTTATCTGCCGGGGCAGTGACTTTCTCCGCTGTCCCTGTATTGATCTCCACGATCTCGTTTCCGGACAGCAGCATAAGCCATAACCAGGGAACCACTCCGGAGGGAGGCTCTTCCTGCTGCCCTGATGCAGCAAAGGCTGCCTGTGCTGATACGCCTCGTTCCCAGGGAATGGTCTTACGCTTCAAAAGGACATGAGGCAAACACTTTCCGAAATGTCCCTCCGCGCCGCTGCCGGGATATATGGATACCACCTCTTCCTTCAGATCAAACCGCGGGCCTTCCACCGAAAAGTCCTGTGTCAAAACCTCAGATTTTCCCAGGATATCTCCATCCACCCGGACAGTAATACGGTAATCCCCGCTTTTCAATGCAGGCACACAGGATTCCAGCAAATCAAACTTTACATTATCAGCCTCATCCGGATCCTTATGGCGCTCCTGTTCCGGCAGCTTCGCTATAGACGGAAGCGCCGCTTCCACAGGAGGTACCGTCCGCACTTCATTCTGACAATGGATCCCCCAGTAGTTCATCTGCCTTGCGGCGGATATCCTCAAGCCTGTATAGGCGCTCATGGTTTCTGACGAACAATCTTCCCTCCCCCACAATGCCGTCGGAACATTTTCCAGAACCGGCTCCACCTGAAAAGCATCGTTTATCTCTCCTTTATCGAGCCTGGTCAGCGTGACCTCGTGAACCGCCGCCGCCTCCTTTTTACAGGGCCGGATGTAGATCTTATCCTTTGGATCACCTGCGCAGAATCGGTCGTTCCATTTGATGGATGCTGCAATAAGGGGAGACTTTGTGATGATACACAATTTCTCTGCATTGACTTTCACCCTGTCAGAGGAGCCGTCTGCTCCTATGCCCTCTGCGATGGTAATCGTACTTCCTCCAAAAGCGGCGTCCGAATCATTTTGTTTCGTACTTTTCAGGAAGGATTCGCAGAATTCTGCTTCTGATATAGTATCCACCTTCTGAGAGCCGCTGCCAAAGCTGATGTCAAAACTGATGATCCATAGATGGATCTTCGCGATTCCTGAAAACTCCGGTCCCCAGACAGACAAAGAGCAGCCAAGCTCCAGATTAATGTGAAAAAGCTTTAAATTTGCCTTTACTCCAATGGTCACTCCAATGTCAAAGGCATAGGAATATGGCTTCCATCCAATAAAAATATCTATGTATGCGTCAAACCATGCATGAATGCATTTCCAGTCAAAATTCAGGGAAAGGGCGCCGCCCGCCATAATACAGGAGGGAGTAAGGGCGCAGTACAGGCTTCCCTGGGCGTTTAAATTATCGCTGAGCTTCCAGGTAAGCTGCAGACGGTCCACCGCCGGATAATGATCGGGCTTTTGATATCCATTTCTGTATCCTCCCACAGACAGCACGAAATCCCCTGCATGCTCCCCCTGGTACCAGAGATAAAAGGCAAAGCCGCCGCTAATCCTGCAGTCCTTCGACATAATATAAGATGATTTTGTCAGGATTCCTTCGATTGGTATCACTCCGCTTTTCGGGTCAATGGTTATTTTTATCAGTAATCCGATATCTGCCAGAATTTTTTTGCCGCCGCGGGGAAACTGAATTGCGGTGCTTCCCAAAATATCAAAAAGGAACGGCTTTCCTAAAATTGCCAGAAGAAGCACGGAGCTCTCCGCCATCTTAAAGGAATTTGCCCGTATCCCCGCCGCCGCCCAGTTTGTCCCGGCTGCCGGCGGAAACAGATTCTCTGACTGTGCCGCGATCGTTTCCGGAGAAAGCTTTCCTGACATTACCTCAAGCAGCGGAAACTGCTCCAGCGACTCAATATCCGGGACCTGGACCGACCTGGCGTAGCCCACACCTGCGGCCAGACCGTCCACCACAAAACAAGGGGGACCGCCGAAGGCTCCCTGTACCATGCCAAACAGAAATCCGGACGGAAAGGGTTTGGGCTGGTATTCTCCCAGAACATTGATACCGTAATCGCCGATACGAATCCTGATCTGCCCGCTGTAGACCTGGCTGCCGGAAGATGAATTTACAAATTTCCCCAGCATGGAAAAAGACTCTTCTTCTTTGTCGATCATCAGGCCGGCCAATCTGCATCCGAACGTGTGCTTTTTCAGATCATAAGAAAAGCTGAGGCCATCCAGTTCCAGTTTCAATCCGCCGGTATCAAAGGACGCGTACAGCCCCAATGTAACAGCTTGCCCATTATAAGAGACAGCGATACGATCCAGTTTGAATACTCCGATAGATTTCCCGACAGGAATCACGCCGCTCCACTGTTGGTCATCCCCATCTCCGGCAGCAGCTTTGTGTTCTGTTTATGAGCCTCCGGTTTATTCGTCCCGAGGCTGCCCTGGAAATTCAGGATTTCTTCTCCCAGATTCAAACTGGCTATCATCGTAAAACCGGAGGGCGCAGTAACTGTATCGATAAGGTTCCCAATGGATTCTCCCTTTACCTCCTGGCTGGAATACAGGAAAATAAGATTCTCCAGGGAAACCCTGTCCAATTGGGGAATTACATTTCCCACAAAAGGAATCTCAGAAAACGCAAAATTCCCCTGTATCTCCAGTGCAAACGCCTTCCACGGAGTTCCGTCTTCCGTTGTTTTCTTCACTGCCGCAAATTCGGCGCTTCTAAACGCAGATTTATTCTCTTCCGGTGACAGGCAGACTATGCCTGAAACGGAAAAGCCGCTGTCCTCTGTTTTCTTTTCCTGTTCCAGGAAAGCCGGCCGACTCTCCTTTTGTTTCCCGCTGTCCAATTTCTGAAAAGCTGACTGGCTCTCTTCCTGTTTTTTGTTGTCCAATTCGATCCGAAGGTGTGACAGATACAGATCCGGCAGCGTAATCCTGCTGCCCTTGAGCAGACTGTTCCATAAATCGCTTAGCTTAATATAGCTTTCCTCTGCCAAATACCCGGACACAGACGTGGAGTTCTCATCCCATAGAGCCTCCACAGAAAATGGGGCGTCTGCAATAGAAAAATCTCCGTGGATACTCCAGGAAAAGGCCTGGTCTTTTTTAATTCCCACTGTAATGTTTTTTACGGCAAAGCCCAGGATGCTCCAGTCTGTATCAATGGAAAACAATATCTGAAAGGAATTCGCCTCATGCCTGCCGGCGTCATATGTAAGCATAAATTCTCCCAATGAAACATTGTCTATTCCAAAGGGCAGGCACTCCATATCAAAGCCTGACAGCCATGCTGAGAATATACTTTTTAAATCAATGTTGCTGTCGGTTCCCTTGATCGTAACAAAAAAGGAGTTTCCTCCTGAATAATAAGATACACAAATGGGGAAAACAACAGACGCCATCGTTATCTCTCCCGAGACAGACGCG
Organism: Eubacteriales bacterium; assembly: GCA_030524715.1. Taxonomy (GTDB): domain Bacteria; phylum Bacillota; class Clostridia; order Lachnospirales; family Lachnospiraceae; genus Blautia_A. The sequence goes on from JAUNGB010000015.1 coordinate 56,954, forward strand.
TCAAAGCACTTGCCCGGCGCCCCGGGATTCCCGGAAATATCAAGCACTCCCAGCCCCAATTCTGTCAATCGGACTTCAAACTGCGGTACCGGACTCCATGACAGCTCTCCGCCGATTTCTAACGAAAACCTTATCAGTTCCAGCGTATTTTTCACAGCATTGTAAGAAATACTAAAATCTTTAATGACAAGGTATTCACTTATTTTCGCGGCTAATTCTTTCGGAATGATATTCTGTTTTTCGTCTATTCCTATCAGATCCAGCAATTTCTCAAGTCCGATATTTCCCTGATATTCCCCGTCCGAGTATGAATCAGTTTTTTTCCTGCTCATTTCAAAGAAAACGCCATATCTGAAATCTATCCCGGAAAATGAGACGGCCAGTTTATTATTCTCCGTTTCTGATATGCGCCATACTCCCGTAATCTGGTGGAAGCAGTTTTCGCTGCCCTCTGACCGGCTCACTATGTAGGTCAGTTCTTCAAAATGAAACATCCCAAATCCGGCCAAAGGACATTTATCCCCAATCTCCAACGTCAGAGAAACCGACACGGATCCGGCCGCCTGATATACGTCCGGTTTCGTATTAATATTGGCTACCGCCTGATATACGTCCGATTTCTTATTAGCATCGGCTGCCGCCTGGCAGACGTCCAGTTCAGCGCCGATGTTTTCATACCTGCACCCGCAGATTACAGCGCAGGAAACCTGCGCGCGTATCTTCATATTTTCATTTGACAGAATTTGTACGGACACTTTATCAGAATCCATTACATCCCCAAAAACCGGCTGCACCAACTGAGGATAACTATTGATATCCTCTTTTGAAATTTCATACGTTTGATCTGCCTTGATCCCCTGGATCCAAGTGATAATATCCATAATGTTTTCCTCTTGTTTCCTTAACCGCGCATCTAAAGCTACATGGATTTCTTCTTTTTCAAGCGGACATTGTCCAAAAGCTATCCGGGTATAAAAATTTGTTAAAAAAGTTATCTGAATATAAAAAATTATTTCTTGTAGTATAAACTATATTCCATCCTTATGCCTACTATTTATACTACTAAATAAAAATTTTCCTGCCGGAACTCTCTTTTCCCTGTTTCAGGGCGCCATCCTGTTCTGCTGTCTCGCCGCCAAAAACACCCCCGCCTCACGGGAAGTTTCCGACCATGAACAACTGGACTTCATAAAAAACCGGACAAAGAACAAGCATTGACGTTAAGTCAATGCTTGCCCGGGATAATCAAGTTCTTTCTCATCACATCCGGCGACATCAGCTCATTGGCAATCTTTTCAGCAAGCTCTGATTTCCTGTAAGAGGAAATGCCCCGGAGATCAAGCTGTTTGGCATAATCCCTTAAATCTTCTTTTGTATAGATGTCTAACGCATCTTTTAATAAATTTGACATAGCTGCTCCTTTCCGGTTGGTACAGATTCTTCCTGCATTATGTAAAGCGGAAATTCGCATTCCGCCTTGTTTCATACTCCTTAACTTTATTTTATCTCACCTATAAATTCCTCCCTAAACACATTTTACTATACCATATATTTTCCTTCAATCAACAGTTATGACTTATTCCGCTTTAGTATTACCGTATACCATATATACTTAAAATGCACTTGTTAATGGAACTTTTTTTATCTTTATCATAAGCAGGCAGGAGGTACTATGGAAAAAGCTAAACATCTGGGATTACGCATTGATTCTGAAACACACAAAAAGCTGAAAAGCCTTGCGGAATTTGACGGACGTTCCATGAACGGAGAAGTCCTTTATCTGGTTCGGCAGGCAATCTCCAGACATGAACAGACATACGGTATTCTGACTTCACATGAAGAGCCATGTGATTCAAATGATAAAGAACGGCCATGAAGCTGTAAACACGTTAAGATATCGTTTAAGGAAAAATCCCATCCAGTCACACAACTGAGTGGGATTTTTCCTTTTGTGTACCTGAGTCACAGGGGGCATTGTCAAAGAATTCCCTGAATCCCTGTTCCAGAACATCCTGTGCTTTATTCATTCTTTTCTCCTATTGCTGATTTATTCGGCCAATAACATCCTGTTTATCAAGCCTGTGGTTAACACTTCACCTTATTGATTTTGCTGAGTTTTATTTCCTGGTCTATATTCCCGGGTATTCCAGACGACTTTGACCCTTCCTATATAATAGTATCACATTCCTTTGTCGAATCACTCCCATATTCCCTACCAATCGACAAAATTCGATTGAATGTAAAAAAATATAAAAAAAACGGACAGTATCCGTTTTAATACTGTCCGATTCATATAACTCCACCCCAACAGGCAGCTTCTTAACCATCTGTCCCCACACTCCTTTTCAAAATGGTTTATGGCTCGTTCGCTCCCGCTCATTTTCTTTTTAATCTAAGTTTCTGCCTCCTGCTATTCATTTTTTCCGGGATTGTATATTCTATTAAGTCTTCACAAACTAATTCCTTAAACACACTTCTGAGCGTGCTGCTTACGCTCTTATAACCCAGCGAATGTACAATCTCTGAAGCGGACAGTTCTCCCCGCTCCTTCAACAGCGATAGGACATAATCTCTGAGTTCATTTTTTGATCTACGTCTCTGTTCCATTTTAGCTCCGTTGGACACAGACTCATCATTCTGGATTTCACCAATAAACTTTTCATGAATTGGCAGTACAACCGTCATATAACTTCTTTCATCATCCGTTTCAAAAACAGGAAGCGGCGAGCCGTTCGCTGACATGGCTTTCAGAATCGTAGGGATTCCCGTGTTCCTTCCCTCCACCATATGCAGTTCTTTTAGAAAATCTCCAATACGCCTGTTACGATATCACTTTGACACCAGTTTTCTATTCTTCAGATCCTCATCTGTTATCATCCTATCCGGTCCCGGAACACTTGTAACCTCCATCTTTTCTGGCGTAGTCGTCACGGTAATCGGCTCCCCGATCTGGTATGACTTGTGATATACTGCATTTGAAAGGACCTCTTCCACCGCCGCGTAAGGATAGTTAAAAAAGCGGTCTGCTTCTGCCTGTCCATCAACCTTAAATATCCTCTCCTTTATAATATAGTTCTTGATATAACTGAGTGCATCCCGCAACTGTTTGTCTAAAGGACCAGTAAAAATCTGCTCTGTCATTCCTTCCCCTGTTGGATCTGGCTTATCGACAACCTCTATCCTCGCATAACGAAAAAAGTTGTCCGGCCTCTCATTGAAAAACATGAGACCAACGTTTAGTGGCTTTATCATTTCTGACGGGCCTCCGACCAGATGCATATCCGTTGCTATATCTAGCGTACTCCGCATCAGGGAATCCTGATATAAATCGCTTTCTACCGCATGCAAATATTCAAACAGCAGGCTTGGACGCATATCTGCGATTTCCGCTTTCATATTGACGCGGTCATCAAAAGGCACATTCCCCGCAAGCAGGAATAATTCTTTTAATTCATTTTGATTCGCCCTCACTGTATTTGACATCTTCCGAATATAATATGCTTTCTCGCCTTTTTTTGCCGCCTTATCCGTCGGAAAACTTATCGGACACTTGTTGTATGGTCTGCTTTCTCCTCCCGGCACCCACAGTACCATGATATCTTTCCCCTCAAACTGTGCCTGTTCAACTATAGGAAGATATCTTGGTTCTATTAAATTACACTTGTTCAATATTTCCTTATTTATCCTATCAATGGATGACTTATCAACTCCTGGAACGGGAACCTTTGGTATTCCATCCTCTTCTTCTACTCCAATGATAATATATCCTCCACCCCAGTTATCAATATCATTTGCAAATGCACAGATTGAATGAAGAATCGGTTCCGGATTCCAATCTCTTTTATATTCTACACGGGCATTTTCTACAACTTTTCTGCGAATCAGATCTTCTATATTGATTGGTAAAGCCATGCTAATTCCTCCTGCTGCTCCTATCTTGAGATTTAACTTGCAACTTATCTTGCGATTTATTGTATTATGTCTCAAGTTAAGTGTCAAGTTCTGTAGCAAGTCGATTCAGGGTTGTTTCATGCAGACGGATGCGCCCTTACGCCCTTTGTTTTCCTGCCTAACATAATGTCGCCCACTTCTTTCCAGCATCGCCCACGGGATAACGCTTCCCACAGCTGTTCATCCTCTGATAGGAGCAAATGATCATCGTCAATTGCCTTTTTTCCAAAAATCACATCAATGCTGTCCAGCAGCACAAGCAGTGTCTGCGCTGTTGCATCCTTAAAATCTCTGATCATCGGATGGTCCTGTGGCAGGTCTCCGTTCCATGCCCGGACAAACATACTGTACATTTCCGCTACACTGATCTCATCTTCATCCCGGATTGTTGAGAAATAGTCGCTTATCATTTGTGCCTGTTTTCCATTGTGGCTCGGCCAGTCCCTGAACTCTCGGCTGATTCCCAGTTTGCCCCGGTATGCGACAAATGGGATTGGTGTTATCAGCCTGTCCGCATATTCGGAAAAATACTCTTCTAAAAGGAAAAAATCATCCCTCCCGACCCAAAAACACATATGCTCAAGGCGTTTTTTCTTTGAAACTTTACCGGCAAAACTATGTGTTCCACGTTCTAACAGGATTTTCATCGCCCCTGTAAAAAGTTTCCTGAGCTTCGTTCCCTCTACTGTGATATATACTTTTATGTTGTATACGCTGCCGTAAAGGTGACAGTTATGATCTGTAACAAAAAGATAATTCCAAAAGCTGTCATTCTTGGCCGATATACTATTCCAACGTTCTTTATTTTGTTCTGACAATTCCATAATGCTCTGCATATCGCGGTCTGTCCAGTCAGTTGATATCCCAGCTTCCAGGTGCTGCATTTCTCCATATATCGCTTCGAATCCTTTTTCAGGTTCATAACATCTATATAAAGAACGTAAAAGCATATTTTTTGAGCGGTATGTTTCACCTTCAGTCGGGATATCGCATTCACGGGCTCCTGCATTTGCAGAAGGGATTATAACCCCATCAGGCAGCGGCGCAGCATAGAGCGCTTTTTCTTTTCTTTCTTCCTCTTCGACTCGTTCTTTTTCCTGTTTCCGCATTTGGGCTGCCCTTCTGCGAAGTTCCGGTATTTTTGCAGGATCAAATATCTTTCCGGTATTTTCTGCCGGACTCTTCCCTTCTTTATTTTCGCCATACATATAAATGTGCGGCTGCCCTTCCTTTTGGTTCTTGAATTCATGAATAATTGCGTCCTGATACTGGAAACATCCATATTGTTTCCCGCTGTAACCAGTTACGACCGAATCCCCTGCCTGGATAAAAAGGAATGGTTTCCGATCAATGTCGTCACATATGAAATGATTATTGAATTCCTTCATTTCCTTTTCGAATCCATAATGCCGTGCATAAATCTCAGTCACGACCAGGTTATCAATCAGGACAATCAGCGACTCTTCCGGATCTCTTCCCTCACTGTTAAGACGCACATGCCACAGATAATGCCAGATCAATGTTTTCAGGCTGTACTGCAGGGTCTTTGCGTCCGCTTTCTGTTCCAGAATATCAAGATATTCTTCAAGTTCACGGTGATCCAACCTATCGATCAGTTCATCTGCTAATTTTGCATAAGCTTTTGACATAACACTGCTTATGAACTGACAGGCCTGCTTAAAAGACGTTCCCCTGAACCCCGAAAAATCCAAATCGATAACATCACATGTATGCATGCGTTTTTTATAGTCCGGTTCTATCCGTGCGATTTCTTTATCTGCAAACAAGTCTTCAGACTCATTTTTGTCGTAAAAATATCGGAACATTGACAAAAATGTAGTTTTCCCATAGCCGTCTGCGCTACACAGGATGCTCGTCTTATCAGCATAGTATCTCTGAAGGTACTTTGTCTGGTCAACATACGGATATCCGCCCGTCAGAAGCTGTTTAAAATCAGACGGAGCCGCATTGCTTCTTTCCTTTACATTACATCTCTTTATGTACTCTTCTTCGTAGTCTTCCTTTTTCTGTTCATCATCCCACATGTTTTTCACCTGCCTGAATCAATAAATTGACGATCTTATATAACACCTGATCTTCCTGTAAACCATTATAATACAGAGCAGCTGTCATGTCATTGTACCGATAGTATAAAGATTACCAGACCGTGCTGAAAAACTTAGCAGGTTCTTTTTCGACTACTGGCATTTACAGCTTATTTTATATTTGTAAAAAATGCATCAAGATAATACGGCAGATTTGCTTCTATCATCCTGACATACCTTGCGTAACTAAATATCACTCCAGGTTTGGAAAGACCTTCCGTATGCCCCACGCATGAAAAACCATTTCGCTCTGCTCCGATGTAAGTATCTATCGAATCAAGTTTGCCTTCCTGATTCTTAAATATGACATTCATTAGCATTAATCCATTACCTATATCATATAAATCTACTTTTCTTTGAGAGGTCTTATATTTAATCATTCTTTCGTTTCTCCTTTAATGTAAGCCATAATCTCTGTATAGGAATGCTCGCTTTTCTTTTTCCTCGTTCAGTTTCTTAAAGTTCTGAACCACTGATTCTTTGTCTTCTTTATAGGTAGCGCCGAACCGCTTGCCTTTCCTTCGATAGGAATTCAGTTTCTGCTCATTTTCTTTTTAATCTAAGTTTCTGCCTCCTGCTATTCATTTTTTGATCTGCGTTTCTGTTTCGTTTTAGCTCCATTGGACACAGGCTTATCATTCTGGATTTCACCAATAAACCTGTTACGATATCGCTTTGACACCAGTTTTCTATTGTCCGGCCTCTCATTGAAAAACATGAGGCCAACGTTTAGTGGCTTTATCATTTCTGACGGGCCTCCGACCAAATGCATATCCGTTACTATATCCATCGTACTCCGCATCAGGGAATCCTGATATAAATCGCTTTCTAAATCTGCTTGCCCAAACTCCAATTTCATTGCGGCCATAAGTCCATCCTGGTATCTAATATTTTTTCCACCCATAAATCTCATCCTTTCCTGGTATAAGTTTCCAGTCTCCCGTCGCTCACATATTTATTGCTAAATTTCAAAATGCTATTGATTTTCTGGTCATCCCATATATAATAATATTAACAGTAGCCGACACGCCTCTGGCAACTCTTTCCACTACAATGATTTTTCCTGTCACTTTGCATCACATCTGGTGTAGAACGTACTGCGGCCCGAACCATGTTTTACCAATTCACCATTATCCACCAATTTCTTAATCGAACTCTCGTTTTTTCACTAATTCGTAAAAAATTTGCTTGACAGCTACCCAATCATCTTCTATACTAATTTTGAAAAATGGGTTTTTGCCAAGTATAATTTTATGATTTGAACGGGTTGCTCGTTTCTTTTTTTATGTCTAAAACATCATATAAATACATTTTTCCATCATTCGCATGGTGTATCAGCATAGACGCATGAAAAACATTGTACTGCTCCACCTCTCCTGATTCATCATAAACAGGAAGCGCAAAACGGGAATCATACCTATACCATCCATTTGCTGCATTTCTCAAATGTTTTTCTCCGGAATTTTCCCGGAAGTGCTTACCAACTGCTATTTCCAACATTCCCGGTATCCCCTGGGAAGCATTCGCCTTTGCTTTTGCATTTATTTTATTTTTCCCAGCAATCAGATCATAGCTTTCTGCAATCATCCTCTTAATTTCCCCATCCGGGACAGTCCCATCCAAAATAATAGAGTTCCAATGTTCCTTATTCTGGTGATACCCCGGCAACACGGACGGGTAAGTATTCCTCCACAGGTCACGCCACTGCGGATCAACCTTTACATTCACCCACATATGACCGTTTCTCTCATAAGTCCACGCAAATGCTTTTTTGTTCTTCCGATACCGCAGAAGCACCCAGTTATCATCATGAAAAGGCGCATCCACATATACATCTGGGAAAGTCATTCCAAAATCCAGGACTTCCTTCCGCTCTTTCATTACAAACTGCCTCCTGTTACATTTCTTCCAATAGTTTTTTCCTGTATTCCATGTCCAATATAATCCTGTGGAAATCTTCCATGCGTTTTTCTTCCATCAGTTTCTTCCCCAGTTTCACCAGTGGCATCCGTTTCCACTTTGCTTTAATCTCCTGGTTATAATAACCTGCATAAGAAAACCCAAACTCTTCTGCCTCTGTTCCCCTAAAAACAGCTATAACCGCCTCCGCTAACTTTAAGATTGGAAAATCCGCAAAAACCTCTTTTAACTGCTCCTCACTGCTGTCATCATACTTCATACAGTCATAAGAAAGGGCAAAATCATATTTTCCCCATCTGTCCCCATCATAGGTAAGCGTCCCGGAGATGTTTCCCTTCTCTGACGGGAAATCAATCTGTTCCATCAGTTCAAGCTGGTACCGTCTTCCGTTAAAATCCGTTTCCATTTCAAATGCCTGACTGACAACACGCCAGCGCGTCAATCTTCACGGTCACATCCCCCTTGTACTCCATCAGCATGTTGTAGATCTGCGCCGCCGCAAACACATCCCCACCTGGGGAGTTGATCCAGACCGTGATATTGCCCGTCCCGGCATTCAGCTCCTTTTCAAACAGCTTCGGCGTCACTTCATCCCCGTACCACGTTTCATCTGAAATCTCCCCATTGAGGATCAGCGTGCGTTCCTCTTCCGCGTCATTCTTTACCCAGTTCCAAAACTTCCGTTTCACTCCTGCGCCCTCGCTTTCTGTTTTTGGACAAAAGAAAAACCAGCAGATGGCTGTTCCACCTGTTGGCTCCTATCGTTTCTGTATTTATTTTTCCGGTAGGTCAGTTTTCTCCCTGCTGTCCGCTCCATTCCCCGGCATGGGCAAAGTCGATCATATTGCCGTTACACAAGTATCTGTTACCTCCCAACTCGTCCGGAATAAGATCCATGTTTTCAAGCCTTCTGACATCATTAGTGTTAATAACTTCATGGGCTGTCACAGATTTAGTCTCATCTGTTGTCACAATCCTGCTCATTTTTCTGTCACAGCTACTTGTGTATACAATATTCCATTTTTATCAATGAGTTCAGGGACAATAAAATTTTGTTTATTTATTGTTTATGAAAATTTAATTGTCCCTGGGCTCAATGTTCTTAATGTTCTTTAGATGAGTGGGTTACTAATCCAACAGCACAGGTAAAAATTGTTTCACAACCGAATATTCAACAAAGCATCCACAGCTTTGTCATATGCATCAACTTTTTTGTTGTACTCGGAAATCGTCTTTACTACCTTTGCCTCATCCGCATTTTCCAAATTAATGGATTTTAAGCCATCATATGCTTTTTTTACGGCAATGAATTTTTCCGTCATTTCCGTAGCGGCTTTTGTGTATTTTGCTAAATCAGGAGACTTCTTATTCAGCAGCTTAAAAACATTACTTTTGGTTGTTGTACTCAGGAATTTTTTAAGTTCATTGGGAACAAGAATTCCCTTCATATCGGAATACACCGCTTTTTTAGCTTCTTCTATTTTAGAATCTGCAAACTTCTTGAGATTATTTATCTCTTCATTAATCGTAGAATCACTTACACTTGTTCCAAGGAAACTATAACTGTGCCCATTGTTAGAATTGATTGTACCAGTCACAAAGGTAGCCCCTGCTACGCCTATAGACTTGAAATTCGCAGTATACTGGATCTTTCCTGCAGTAAATGAAAATCGTCCTTTCTTATTACTGATCTGCTCTGCAACCTTATTTACAAGCTGTGGAGCAGTTTTGCAATTATTATAGGAAGAAGGCTTTACAAGCAGCGTATCCTGGATTTTATCTGTAAACGTTTTTACCATAGCTTTTTCTGCATTAGCAGGAAGATTTGAAGCCATCAGGGTTTCAATTTTGGCAGCTAAGGCATCCGTAGTTTCTTTTTGTATGTCATCATGAACTTTCATGATGTTTTTTACAACCTTATCACCATCCGTATTAAATGACCTTTCCGTGTTTGAATAATCATTTTTAGCTTCTGACATCTGTTTTTCTAAATCATCCTCTCCCGGTACTAATGTTCCATTATTAAACTTTAAACTTGTAAATCCAAAATTTGCCAATGATAATCCTGCATTATTTCGCAAATATTCATCCCATGCCTTAAATGCTTCCTGGGTTTTCTTGTTAGCTTCTTTATTCATTGCAGAAAGAGAATAGTGCTCAAGCTTCTTATAAATTTCAGTAAAAGAAATCTTTTTACTGCCAGAATACTTATTATGGCTTCCATTTTTCCATTGATAGCATACTGTTTCAGGTTTCGAACCATCATTCATATAAAATCTTGCATAATAAATTGATACAGATGTACTCATTTCATACATGATTAAATATATATGGCTTTCAAGTTTGTGGCTTCCTTTTGTATATATAATATAATCAAATAGATACTTATCTGCATCATCCAAATAATCAGAATACTCAATTATAATACTATGATTTGAATCTACTGTCTTATAATCCGTATACGCATATCCTACTATTTCACCACTTTGCGTATTGGTTATTTTACTGGGATAGTGAGTATTTGTTACCAAGTGATCTTTTATTACAGCAAACGATGTATTTTGAGATTGTGTTATATTTTTATCATTTACCTTTACCGTACATTTTGCCTTCACGCCGCCATAATCAACCGTAACTGTAACGGTTCCCACTTTTTTTGCGGTTACTTTTCCGCTCTTTGAAACAGATGCAACATTCTGGTTGGATGAGCTCCATTTTGCCTTTTTTTCATTTCCCTTTTTTCCCATGACATAAGGATATAGCTGTTGGGATTTCTTTACATTCAGCTTTATCGTGTCCAGATAGTCTTTAGATGAATTTCCTACAGATATTCCATATTCCGCAATTACACTATTCACATTTGCCGCATACAACTTACACTTTTGATCTATGTCGGCCCCGGAAAGCAGGTCATTTCCTAATTGTAACTCACAGTATTTTTTCATCTCTGAAGCTGTGATATTCCTGTCGTGGTTCATGTCGCCATACATCAGGTAATCATCATACCCTAAACCATGGGCAAATGCCTTAGAAAAACGATAATAATTGGACATGGGTTTTATTTTATTTTGTGAGCCAGCAAAGATAACAAATTTTCCCTTTTTATCAATCCTTGATGCAGCATCTATAAACCTGCTGGCATAAGGTGTATCCAGGACTATAACCATCTGGAAGCAGTCTACATTATAAAGCTTTTTTGCCAGATTATTAAAAGTATACGCAGAATTTCCATTCAATGAAATTCCGTTCGTAGAAGCGTTCCCGATAAAATAGAAAAAGCATCTATTTCCTCCGGATCCAGAATAAGCCTTTTCAATCTCTTTATTTAGCTTGTCTGCATTAATACCTTTTTTGTAATTATACGAATAGGTATTTTTCTTACTGCTGTCCCACACCGACATATCCAATGACTTCTTTACCATCTTCATGGAATTCACAGCAGCTTTATCCTGATTAGATCCATTCACAAGAAGCGTTCCTATCGCTGCTTTTACATGCACAGCAGGAAATAACATCATGCAGCAAGCAAATACCAATACGAATAATATTTTATTTTTTCTTTTCATTCCTTCCACCTTCCTAAGATCGTATTTTATAGAATTATAACATAAAGCATTACCTAATGAGTATCAAATTCGGGCATCTCTCATAAAAATTTATTTAGCGCATTCCCCATATTATCTGGTCAAAATGGTTTTACATAACCAAAATATAGATATTTCTAACAACATACTTGCTGTTTCCGATTATCCATTGTAATCGTCTCCCTTCCTATAGTTTGCTGTCAGTATAGCAGAATAGTGGGAGAATTACACTACGTCATCTTTTGAATCGCTTACAAAAATACCCCCTGCGGATCAGATATCCAGTCTTTTATACTGTGTGTATCTGATTCACAGGGGCGTCTACATTTCTGCCGTTTATTACCTTGCCACAGACGGCTTTTCGGAGAA
>JAUNGB010000194.1 GCA_030524715.1 Eubacteriales bacterium
GCAGCACAATACAAAGTATTTACAATTTACTGGTGAGCCAGCCGCAGATTCAGAATGTTTTTAAGGATTTTGAACACAGATAAGCATTCCCCCGCTCCAAGAGCACAGAGCACTAAGCAGCGGGTATGGTGGATGCTTATGTCAGTGGGGGTTAAAGCTCCCGCAGACAAGTCGCGTATCGACTTGCGTTCATGAGCATGTCGCAAAATGGAATGCGAGTGTCCACTTTACGAATGTGGAGAGATATGAAAGATCTACCGTCGGGCACAAAGCTCCGGACGGTAGATCTTCATAGCAGTTCTTCACTTTAACTAATATAGATGCAATCCAATAGGCAGTTAAAGAAGTTTTTTAAATTCGTGTTCGTTCATTTGCAGGCGTTTAGCAGCTTCTTCTACAGTAAGTAGTCCGTCGCGGACCAATTCAAGCAGAGTGCCTTTTTTACCTGCCTGGATGCCCTCACGGATGCCTTCTTTTTTACCTTCGCGGATGCCCTCTTTTTTGCCTTCACGGATGCCCTCCTTTTTTCCGGCCTGAATGCCGCGGTTTAAAATCGTTTTTGCTTCATGCTCCAGGATGTGTCCTCCCATAACAGAAATCACTCCTTTCCTGACATTGGTATAATGAGCTGCAAGATGCTCCAGAACTTTCCTGGACATATCGATAATGGTACATTTGGTATACTCATTAACGATTCCGGCAGCGCATATGGTATCCAATCGGTTTCTTATCTCAAAGTACTGTTTCTTAAGCTCTTCCATCTTCTCGGAGTCCGTATCATATTCGCCCAGATTTTTTTCGTAAGAGAATATGTAGAAGGGAATCAGGAAAAGCATATTTTTCTCAAATATTTCATCAATGGAATATTGCTGTGTTTTTAATACCGGGATCTGATAGGAAATGCTCCCACCCGGTGTATTTATCCTGATAGTCATAGCGTCCGGCGTCCGGGAAGTGTGCCGCAGGTATAAAACAGCGGAATGCGGGTAAGTAACTTCCAGACAGTGTTTGGTCAATTCACCGTTATCCAGCGCGATCTGCGAATCGTATTCGAAGAACCGGATCGCCAGACTGCCGTCTGGCGCGCTCTGACATTCAATATGGTATTTTTTACGGATAGCCCCCTGGATCTCAAAACAGGAGTCCGTGATCTTCTCATTAGTATTTCCATCCTGCTGGTTCAGGAAATGTTCGTTCTGGAAAAAGATAACGGGTTCGTTTCCATTATAGTTCTCGCCGAAGATTTCGTTTACAACAGGGATAATCAGTTCGGTACAGTCATTCAACAGAGTTCTGAAAACATCATCATAGGGGGTATTAACAAGTTTCATATATTCAGTCTCCCTGAACAGGCCGGGTATAACGAATCGCATTCTGACTGAATAAAGTGAATGAACTGCTTAAGGACATTTTAACAGAATATTTGGAAATTGGCTACAGGATTTTGCAAAAAGTAAAGGAAGGTTGGGATATCTTGGATGTTCCAACTGCACAGGTGGAAATTTTTGATGATTAAAGGAAAAGGCGGCACAGGAAAATCAGTGGCAATAGCGTTGATTCAGCACATTGTTGGAATAGAAAATTGTTCCAGTATTTCCCTTCAAGATTTAAACAAACGATTTTATGCTACCGGTTTATTTGGGAAACAATTAAATGCCTGCGCAGATATTCCCTGTACAGCTATGCAAAGTGTAGATATTATCAAAAAAGCTGTTGGGGAGGATACCTTACTTTATGAAAAAAAGGGGCAAGACCCGACACAATTTCACAGCTATGCAAAGCTGCTGTTTTCCGCCAACGAAATGCCGCTGAATCTGGATGACAAAACAAATGCGTACTATCGCCGTTTACTTGTACTGGATATGAACCGTTTGGTTTCAGCGTCAGAAAAAGATACCATGCTGAAAGAAAAAATATACAAAGAAGCAGACTATGCAATTCACATGGGAATTGCCGCATTGAAACAATTATATGCAGATAATCATTTTTGCGAATCTCTTCACAGCCGGGAATGTATTGAGGAGCTTTATCGTTCTGCTGACAGCGTAAAAGCATTTCTAACGGTTTCTATTATGATAATCTTTCGCTGAAGGATGAGGATTTTGTGAAAGTTG
>JAUNGB010000195.1 GCA_030524715.1 Eubacteriales bacterium
CCGTTTTCGACAGTTGAGAGAATAGAAAAGGGCGATAAATCGCGTAGTTATGCGGTTTGTCGCCTTTTGTCGAATTTTAAAAATGTTGTATGGAAATCCTATCCTAAAATTTTTTTGAGTTTTTTATTCAGCTCTTTTGGCTGATAGTATTTCCTGTCTAAGCCCAGGCCAAAGGCAGCGTTCAATGCAGTGCAGACCTGAGAACAGGTGTAGGTGGACATATAGCACATATCTCCGATATTTGCAACCTCCATATTGTTTAAAGTCTCCACGATGTTTTCCACTGTGAAATGGGTCCCCTGCTGGTCCAATTTTTTCTCAAGAAGCCTGTATATCAGCAATGCAGTGTAACAGATCATAAAATGTGCAATGATCCGTTCTCTTTTTTGATGGAAAACCGGACGGGCTGAAAAGTTCGTCTTCATTACCCGGAAGCAGTCCTCTATTTTATACCGCTGCGAACTGATCCGGATGATCTCTTTGGCCGGGTCATCAAGGTTTGTAGCTACTGCATAATAACCATCATATTTTTCTTCCTCATCAATGACGCTTTGGTCTATTTCGTATGAATCCGTAACCGCTTCTCCTGATTTAGCAGAGGAAACCCGTTTGATAAAGCGTGTTATATCATGGGGCCCCTTTTTGTACGTTTCCGGGTCAAGATCCTTTAATAGTTTTCTGGCGCGCTCAATCTGACGGTTCCGGATAAATCTCTGGTATTCCATCATTTTTCTGGAAAATGTGATAATGATTTTCTGCTTTACGACTGCTTTTGATTTTACTTTACGTTTCCGTCCATCCTTTAAAGTCTTTTCTTCATAAAACCCAAGATCAAATGCTTTGTCCACGGGGATAATCTTGTAAGCCTTGTCTGTATACAGTTTTTTATTATCAGGGTCGTTCTTGTCAAACTCCTTCATAGCCTTTATGGATATCTTTTCATCTGACGAGAGGAGACGGTAATCATAGTCATTAAACACTGCTTCCTGCAAAGTCCCGGACATCTTTTTTATAGACTGGGTAACGATAAATGCACGTCCGCCCATGGAATTAAAATTCCGGATATTCAAAGACCCCAGCCCGGCATCTGCACAATAGATAAATTTCTTCCCATTAAACATTTTTGTAAGCTGCTTCTCAAGAGGGATGGCAGTAGTCTGTTCGTTGTCTGAACCGGAAGTGATGCACATGGAAAGAGGGATGCCATCCCCGTCCATAAAGAGTCCCATTTCCACAAGCGGCGCAGGCTGGTGCTGTTTTGACGGCCCGTATTTGCGTAGTCCTTTGATGGTTTCCCCAGTTACCTCATCAACATAATCTTCATCCTGGGATTCAATTTCAAAGTAGTAGTTAGTACAGTCGTAATAGCAGACGGATGTGTTGCGTTTAACGATACTACAGCTTTTTTCATAAAGGTGGCTGATGTAGTCATCATAATGTTCCTGCATGATATCCATTGTCCTTAAAATATGGACATAGCCGAATGCCGGTTGTTCATAATATTGATCTAAGTGTTGCAAAGTCCCAAGTTTGGAATCGGGTTCCAGAATCCTGGAAAATGTAAGGAAGCGGTTCACAAGGGTTGGGTCAAAAGTTATTTTTGAACCGGCGGTTGCATTTTTGAAAAAGGAACGGATATCCAGCTGGTGGTAAAGCTGCTGCAGGAAGAAATATCCAATGTTACGGTTGGTAGAGGAAGATACAAGGTCATTACTGATTTTAATCTTTTCATTGAAGTCAATTGTCACCTCCATAGAGACCCTGTTATTTTTCTTTTCTTCTTCATTGTACTTAGCAACCTGTTCCCTGGCATAAGCCAAAGGATCATCAGTAATTTTAAGTAACTCAGAATGCTTCCCGATTCTGGCAATATTTTTAGTTGTAGTTTTCTTTCCGTTACGGTATCCCTTTTGGATAAAGTAAGTTGGATCTTTTGATTTTTTATCATAATTAAGTTTCATGCTTAATTATATCATAAAATACAACGCCGTACAACCCATACAACAAATATTTTTTAAAAACTTGACAGGATAAGACATAAAAAAAACCGCTGTTTAAGCGGTTTCCAGTGATTTTGTATGAG
>JAUNGB010000104.1 GCA_030524715.1 Eubacteriales bacterium
CTATGACCCTCTGCTTGTAAGGCAGATGCTCTCCCAGCTGAGCTAAGACCCCATGATCCGCAGTTTTGGAAGAAATTTCTCTCATTTCTTTCCTCAACTCGCTTTGCTATTATACTATTAAATGCTAACAATTGTCAACAGTTTTTTCAACAATTTCTTCACTTTCTTCACAGTTACTGTTCAGGCCCAGGCCTTGCACTGGAGGCAAGGCTATGAGCCTGAACGTGTTTGAAAATTCATTCCCGCAATCTGCATCCCCACTTTGCGGTATATCAGCGCAGCTGACCTGAATCCCGCACCAAGACTCGCGAGCGAGTCTTGAATCGCACCGTAGGTTTAAATAGAAAGCTTATTTGAAGTATGCCACGCCGGACTCGAAAATCCTGATATCCTGCTCGCCGTAGATATTGACAGCCACACCGTCGTCGCGGCGCTCGCTGTGCGCCATCTTGCCCAGGACACGTCCGTCCGGGCTGGTGATACCCTCGATATTAAAGTAAGAGCCATTGATATTCCATTCTTCATCCTGGCAAAGCTCACCGTCTGCGGTAACATACTGTGTTGCGATCTGTCCGTTGGCTATAAGTCTGCCGATCCACTCGTCATTTGCAACAAAACGTCCCTCTCCGTGGGAAGCAGGATTGCAGTATACTCCGCCGAGCTTCGCCTTCTGGAGCCATGGAGACTTATTGCTTACAACCTTTGTATAAACCATCTTGGAAATATGGCGTCCGATGGTATTATAGGTCAGTGTAGGAGAATCCTCCTTCTGCCCGCAGATCTCGCCGTATGGTACCAGCCCCAGCTTGATCAGGGCCTGGAAACCGTTGCAGATACCAAGGGCAAGTCCGTCACGCTCATTGAGAAGCTTCATAACCGCCTCTTTGATCTTTGCATTCTGGAAAGCGGTAGCAAAGAACTTCGCGGAGCCGTCCGGCTCGTCGCCTGCGGAGAAGCCGCCCGGGAACATGATCATCTGCGCCTGGCTGATGGATTTCTCAAACAATTCTACAGAATCACGGATGTCCTCTGCGGTCAGGTTCTTAAATACCTTAACGTCCACCTCTGCGCCTGCCCGCTCAAAAGCACGGGTACTGTCGTATTCACAGTTGGTACCCGGAAATACAGGGATGAATACGCGGGGCTTCGCCACCCGGTTATTGCACACATAAATATTCGGGGTCTTATATATACCGTTTTCGTAGGATGCCTGCGGATCGTTCGGCTTTGCAAAATAAGTCTTCGGACCGTCCTGTCCGTTTTCTGCGGACACCGTCTTAAATACCTTTTCCAGAGTCCCTTTCCATGCATTTACAGCCTCGTCCAGAGTAATTTCCGTATTTCCATAGGAGAATTTACCGTCCGCAGTAACCTCGCCGATCAATGTATAAGTAATGGACAGGCTGCCCACCTTGCCGTCGGGGATTTCCATGATAATATCGCCGAATCCCGGTGCAAAGAAATCTCTCGGATCCAGGTTATGCTCGATCTTTACGCCGAAGCCGTTGCCGAACGCCATTTTTGCAACCGCTGCCGCAATACCATGGCGGTCAAGGGCATAGGCAGAAAGTACTCTGCCCTCCTGCATATCATTATGCAGCTTTTCGTACTGATCCATCAGAGCCGGATAATCCGGAAGGTCATAGGCGTCCTTCGGCGCACGCAGCCATACCAGCTTGCTTCCTGCCTTCTTGAATTCCGGTGTCACCACGTCCTGTAATTTGGCAACATCCACTGCAAAGGATACCAGAGTCGGCGGTACGTCAATATCGTTAAAGGTACCGGACATACTGTCCTTTCCTCCGATAGACGGCAGGCCGAAGCCAAGCTGCGCGGAGTAAGCTCCCAGAAGCGCCGCAAAAGGCTGGCTCCATCTCTTGGGATCTTCTGTCATACGGCGGAAGTATTCCTGGAAGGTGAAGCGAATTTTCTTATAATCGCCGCCTGTGGCCACGATCCTTGCCACGGATTCCGTAACCGCATAGGCGGCGCCATGATACGGACTCCAGGAAGACAGATATGGATCAAAGCCGTAGCTCATCATAGTTACTGTATTGGTCTTGCCCTTTAATACCGGAACCTTGGCAACCATCGCCTGTGTTTCCGTCATCTGATATTTGCCGCCGTGAGGCATAAAGACACTTGCCGCTCCGATGGAGCCGTCAAACATCTCTACAAGCCCTTTCTGGGAGCAAACGTTCAGGTCTGCCAGGGTTTCCAGCCATTTAGCCTTTACATCCGCCACATCCGGGCGCTGACGGAAGAGACAGCCGTCTTTATTGGGGATTTCCACCTCTACGGCCGTTTCCTGATGGGCTCCGTTGGTATCCAGGAATGCACGGGAGATATTTACGATTTCTTTTCCTCTCCAGACGAGGACAAGGCGCGGTTCCTCCGTTACCACTGCTACAGGAACTGCTTCCAGATTCTCTTCGTTTGCAAAGGCAAGGAATTTATCCACATCGCCTGGATCCACTACAACCGCCATACGCTCCTGGGATTCGGAAATCGCGATCTCCGTGCCGTCCAGACCTGCATATTTCTTGGGAACCTTGTCCAGATCCACACGAAGTCCCGCCGCCAGCTCGCCGATGGCAACGGATACGCCGCCTGCTCCGAAATCATTGCATTTCTTGATAATATGGCTTACCTCTTCCCTGCGGAACATACGCTGGATCTTACGCTCCGTAGGGGCATTCCCCTTCTGTACCTCTGCGCCGCAGACCTCGATGGAAGCCTCGGTATGAACCTTGGAGGAACCGGTGGCGCCGCCGATACCGTCACGTCCGGTACGTCCGCCCAGAAGAATGATGATATCGCCCGGATCGGAATTTTCGCGGATCACCGCACGTCTGGGAGCAGCCCCGAGAACGGCTCCGATCTCCATACGCTTTGCAACGTAATTGGGATGGTAGACTTCTTTTACATAGCCTGTGGCAAGGCCGATCTGGTTGCCGTAAGAGCTGTATCCGTGGGCAGCGCTCCGAACCAGCTTTTTCTGCGGGAGCTTGCCCTTTAAGGTTTCTTTTACGGAAACAGTCGGGTCGGCAGCGCCGGTCACACGCATAGCCTGATAAACGTAAGTACGGCCGGAAAGCGGGTCGCGGATAGCGCCGCCCAGGCAGGTGGCGGCCCCGCCGAAGGGCTCGATCTCCGTAGGATGGTTGTGCGTCTCGTTCTTAAAGTTGATCAGCCACTCTTCTTCCTTACCGTCCACATCTACGGGAACCACAATGCTGCAGGCATTGATCTCGTCAGACTCTTCCTGGTCCGCAAGCTTACCCTCTGCTTTCAGCTTCTTCATTGCCATCAGCGCCAGATCCATCAGGCAGATAAACTTGTCGTCACGCCCTTTATAAAGGACTTCCCTGTCGGAAAGATACTGGTTATAGGTATTTACGATGGGCTCCTTATAATCGCCCTCGTCAAATTTCACGTCTGTCAGCTCTGTGGAGAAGGTGGTATGGCGGCAATGGTCGGACCAGTAGGTATCCAGAACACGGATCTCCGTCATAGACGGATCACGCTTTTCCTCACCCCTGAAATAATTCTGGATATGCAGGAAGTCCTTGAAGGTCATAGCCAGATTCAGGGAATCATAGAGAGGTTTCAGTTCTGTCTCCGGCATATCACAGAAGCCGTCAAAAATTTTGACATCCTCCGGATCCTCAAAAACCGTTACCAGAGTTTCGGGCTTTTCAAGTCCTGTCTCACGGGAATCCACCGGGTTGATACAGTGGTTCTTGATCGCTGCAAATTCTTCGTCGCTGATCTCGCCCTCGATCACATAAGTGGTAGCGGAACGGATGATCGGCTGGGCGTCCTCGTTTAAAAACTGCACGCACTGTACCGCGGAATCCGCTCTCTGGTCAAACTGTCCCGGAAGGTATTCTACAGAAAAAATGCGGGAATTTTCCGCCGCGTCAAATTTCTCCAGATACAGGTCGTCCACCGGTGGCTCTGCAAATACTGTCCTGCAGGCTTTCTCAAATACATCATCAGAAATGTTTTCCACATCATAGCGGATCAGCACGCGTACCGCGGAAACAGTTCTGATTCCCAGATAGCTGCTGACCTCATGCTTCAGTTCCTTTGCCTGTACGGCATAAGCTGGTTTCTTTTCTACATAGACACGTCTTACGTTACTCATTAGGAAGCTCCTTTCCTGTTGTTTGGCCCTGTGGTTTTCTTTTTAGAGTTTTTCATGAATCGTATCGTAATAACTTTCTTTGTCCAATCTCATAAAGAGACTTACTGAGGCATTACTGCGTCTGCCGCCTCCACATAGACATTCATAATCTCGTCAAAAGCGCCGGCGTCTGCTTTTTGGGCAAATTCCATATCGATGGGCATCTTGCCCAGTACCGGAACCTGAAGCTCTGCCGCGATCTCATCGATGTGGCTTTCGCCGAACACACGGATCTCTTTGCCGCAGTCCGGACATTTCACATAGCTGTAGTTTTCCACAATTCCGAGCACCGGAACCTTCATCATTTCAGCCATATTATATGCCTTCTTTACGATCATGCGCACAAGATCCTGGGGGGAAGTAACGATCACAACGCCGTCCACCGGAAGGGACTGGAAAGCGGTCAGCGGAACGTCGCCGGTTCCCGGAGGCATATCTACAAACAGATAGTCCAGGTCGCCCCAGATCACATCCGTCCAGAACTGTTTTACCATATTGGCAAGGATCGGCCCTCTCCAGATTACAGGCGTTTCCTCTGTAGGAAGCAGAAGGTTAATGGAAATGACTTTGATGCCGTTTTTGGTTTCCATCGGGTAGATACCGTTGTCGTCTGCGCTTGCCGCGCCCTTAAGGCCGTACATTTTCGGGATGGACGGGCCTGTGATATCGGCGTCCATGATCCCCACTCTATAACCCTTAGCGGCCATACGGTTTGCCAGAGACGCGGTAACAAAGGATTTGCCTACGCCGCCCTTACCGCTGATAACTCCAATGACATGCTTCACATCCGAAAATACATTCATTGCTTCCTGAAGGCTCTGCGGATTATTTTTCTTATCGCAGCCTTCACAGCTTGATTTGCTGCAGGTTGTGCTGTTGCATTCTTTTGCCATGATTTTTGATTCTCCTTATATATAAATAAATATTTTTTTCGGCTTTATCATTTCATAAAACGGTCGATGGCCTTTTCAAGCTCCCGCAGGGCTTCCTTATCGCCATGCTCTACCGCATCTACGATACAGTTCTCGATATGATCCTGCAGGATGATCTTGCCGGTATTGTTAATGGCGGATTTCACCGCGGAAAGCTGTATCAGGACTTCGCTGCAGTCACGTCCGCTCTCCACCATTCGCTTGATGGACTCCAGATGCCCGATAGCTCTGGACAAACGGTTCAAAACAGCCTTTGTCTGAGCATGGCTGTGGTGATGCACATGTGCTTCATGGGAATGCTCGATCACAGTTCCGTCTTCCAGAATGTGTACGTGAGTGTCTTTTGTTTCGCTCATGATTACTCCTTTCTATCGGTGAAGCACAAGGCAAGCCAACCTCAAACCGCACACTTATAAAATGCCGTTATACAACGCTGTACAAACCTTCTGCTTTCACGGTGCCATTGCATAAGCTTTATTATATCACAGGCATTAAATCTCTGTAAAGGAGCAGCGCTGTTTTATTTGAGAAGTCACGATATCAAAAATGACAGTCCCGTCCTCCAGCACTGTTTTTTCGTAGCTGACCTCTTTTCCTTTAAATTTATTCTTGACATATTCCTCCGGGTCGCTGATCTCCACTTCCTCCACAAAAACGTCCCGCATCTGGTTTCTCGGGCATTTATTAAAAATTTCCCAGATTACTTCATACTCTTTCATTGTTTTCCTTTCTTTTTTGGTGGCACGATATTTTACTGTATCTGCAAGACCTCCCAGAGTGCGTTTGAAAATTCATTCCCGCAATTTTCAAACACACTCTAACAGATACCTTGCCTCTTTCCTGCTATTATAAATATTTTCTGTTTTTTTGTCAAAAATAATTGCACTTCCCGAAAGAATGGCGTATGATAGAAATCACTCTAAAAAGTTCATAATACATATCAAAGGAGAACGGCTATGCAGCTTTTAAAGGACCGCATTCTTAAAGACGGAACCATCAAACCGGGAAATATTTTAAAAGTAGACAGTTTTTTGAATCATCAAATGGATATCGCTCTCATTAACGAAATCGGCAAAGAATTTAAAGCCCGCTTTTCCGACTGTCCCATTACCAAGATTCTTACCATCGAAGCCTCCGGTATCGGCATTGCCTGTATTGCCGCCCAATACTTCCAGGTGCCTGTCGTATTTGCCAAAAAGGCGCAGAGCTTAAATTTAGATGGTGAAATGTACACCACTCAGGTAGAATCCTTTACGCACAAGAAGGTTTACGATGTCATTTTGTCCAAAAAGTTCCTTGGGCCCGACGACCATGTCCTGCTGATCGATGATTTTCTTGCAAACGGCTGTGCTCTGTTGGGCCTGATCGACATTGTCCGTAAGTCAGGCGCCACGCTGGAGGGCGCAGGCATTGTTATTGAAAAGGGCTTCCAGAAGGGAGGGGCGGAAATCCGCAATATGGGCGTCCGTCTGGAATCTCTGGCGATCATCGATTCCATGACTGATAACTCCCTTACCTTCCGGGATTGATTTACAGGAAACTCCATAAGTTTATTCCTGCGAACAACAAACCAGACGGACATGCCTGCATATCCATTTAGCGATGTGAAACGCAGGCCTGTCCCGAAAATCAAATGCCCCGCAGCATACTGCGGGGCATTTTGATTTTCGTAACGCGGACATTCGCATTCTGTTTTACAGTGTTACATTTTTTTCCTCCGGTGTGGGAGTCGCTTTTGTATCCTTTCCCGCCGGGGTTGGGGTGACTTCCGTATCATCATCCGCTGGGGTCGGCTCTTCTTCTGTCTCCTCTTCCCCGGGAGTCGGGGTAATCCTCTCATCTGTCCGGTCAGAATCGGCGTCCTCTTCCTCGGCGCCGCCTGCCGGTACCGGGGTACCGCTTGGAAGCGCCTCCGGCTGTACCTCTTCTTCCAGATAATAACCATTATCGATCAGCAGTTCATAATTATCCCTGTCAATAATCTTGGTATCGCAGGTATAAGTCCCGATGATCTTTACACCGTTGTCATACTGCTCGTAATCGTTTACCTCCGGAGTTTCTCCCTTCAGATATGTATCTACCAGATTCGCGCACTCTTTGGCAAGGACGCGCCGGTCCATAAACACGCTGAATGTGATCCCGCCTTCCGCAATATCCTTTACCGCCTCTGCCTCACAGCCCACGCCATTGATCAAAGGCCAGCCCTCGCTTCCCGGCAGATATCCTGCTTCAAGCAGCGCCTCCTGTGTTTTGCGGGCAGCGCCGTCAAAGCCTGTACAGATAATATCTATCTGCTCTTCATCCTGATAAAACTCTTCCAATATCTCTGTCAGGTTATCCATTACCCTTGTTTCACTGAAGCGCAGAATCCCTGTTTCATCGAAGGAGGTCCGCCCGGAACGGCATACCAGGGTTCCGTCATCCAGATAGGGCTGTAACACTTCCATGATCCCGTTATACAGAAACAGCTCTCTGCTCTCATCAGGAGAACCCATGAAAAATTCGATATTGTAAGAAAGCTTCTCCTTCTGCGCATCCTCCAGTTTCTTTCTGTCCACGATCTCATTGCCGATCATCTGTCCGATCTCACGGTAATCGAACGTAGTATAATAAGAAACCGCATCGGTATCCATAATCAGCTCATCATAGGCAAATACCGGAATTCCCTGCTCTTTTACACTCTCAAGCACATCCGGAAACGCATACAGTTCCACCGGGTCAATGATCAATGCGGATACCTGGCTGTCAAGCATCTCCTGTATCTGGGAAACCTGCTTCGATACATCATTTCCCGCATAAAGAAGTTCTGTCCGGTAGCCGTCCTCCGTAAGTATCTGCTGCAGCTCAGTTCCGTCCATGGCCGATTCCTTTAACTCTTCATCCGGTAAAAGGATCCCCACTAACGGGGCGTCCTCCGCAGGACTCTCTGCTGCTTCTGTACCCTCTTCCTCACCCTGGGCGGATTCCTCTTCCTGCTCTGCCTCATCAGCTTCCTCTGCCTTCTCATCCCCGGCAGCTTCCTCAGTTTCCGCCTCTTTTACTGCTTCTTCTGTTTCTTCATCCTCTCCGTTGCCTTCTCGTTCTGTCTCTGCACTTTCGTTGGCAGCTTCCGTGGCCTCGTTTGTCCCACATCCGGCCAGCCATACGGAAGAAATCACAATCCCCAATAAAATACATGCGGTACGCTTTTTCATGTTTCATCCTTTCTATGATCCACTTACAAACTTCAGTAAATCTAAATTCCTTTATATTCCTTAGCCAGGGCTTTCAGATAATCCCGGTAAGCGGCGGCTGCCTTCCGGGGTTTTAAAATATGTACATCCTTCCCCATAGCCGTCAGCCATCCGTAAAATTCCGGACCGGTTAGCAGCGGAGCCGTTACAGTTATGTATCCCAGCCCTTTTTTCTTATATTCGGCGCTGCCGCCAAAATACGCCCTGACCTGCTGCTCCTTTGCGTCATAGCAAAGCAACTTCATTGTTTTCTTATTCTGCAAAGGGTTATCCTTTGGGAACTGCCATCCACAGATAACTTCCTTTGGTTTATCCTCTTCTTCTCTGCCGCGTTCTGATACCGGACTGTCCTTGGAACTGCTTTCCGGTATGTCTTCTGCAGCAGGCTCCGGCATTCTGCCAGCCTCCGCTATATCCGACAGCTTATTATCCTCCGGTCCTTGGGATTTCTCCTGTAACAGGACGGCTTTCTTCTCATCCGGCTTTGCGGATTCCTCCTGTAACAGGACGGCCTTCTTCTCATCCGGCTCTGCGGGTTCCTCCTGTGACAGGACGGCCTTCTGGCCTGCCAGATAATATCCTCCCGGCCTTCCCCGCCGGTATCTCACATCCATACCAAAATCACGAAGCGCCTCAATGTCGTCATAAATGCTTTTCCGCTCTGCACGGATCCCGCACTCCATAAGCTTCGTAAGAATCTCCTGCATTGTCACCACACGATTCTCCCCAGTCTCGCGCAGCATATGCTCCAAATATAAAATCTTCGCTTTCTGATTATGCGACTTAGCCATTGTTTTCCCCTTATTTAATTATCACCATTCAAGACTCGACTGCAATCATCTGAAAAAGAAAGGTGTCAAAAGCAGAATGCTTTCGCCACCTCTCCTCCCGGCATCTTATTCTGCCGGTACAAAATCTTCCTTACCAACTCCGCAAACAGGGCAAACCCAGTCTTCCGGAAGGTCTTCAAATGCTGTTCCCGGTTCGATGCCGTTATCCGGATCTCCTACCTCCGGATCATATTCGTAGCCGCATGGCTCGCAAACATATTTCTGCATAATGGTTTTCTCCTTTCTGTCAATTTATATCCGAAAAAGTCAGACATTTCTGCCTGTTCTCAGCTTTTTCTGACGTATACCGTAATTATACAATCTGACTTGTGCGAATGCAAGTGTTATTTCACGAATCTGTGGCAGATATATGCATTGGCTTCCATTTCCTGGCTGTCGTCAAGAGGCGCAAGGGCCACATCCTTCCCATATTTTTTCTTTAAAGCCCGGGCGATCAAAAGGTCCGCAAGCTGCGGATTCTTAGGAAGAAGGGGTCCGTGGAGGTAAGTGCCGATGACATTTTTGTACATAACTCCCTCATAGCCTGTTTTTCCATCATTTCCCGAACCGTACAGAACCTTCCCTAAAGGCTTATTATTTTTGATGCAGGTACGTCCCCCATGGTTTTCAAAGCCCACAATGGGCATGTCAAACAGGTCGGATTTCAAAACAATATTATCGATCAGGCGCCCCTCGCCCTGTTCCGTATACAGATCCACAAGCTCCAGTCCCTGAATGGTTCCCTGATCTGTTTTATAATAGCTGCCAAGAAGCTGATAGCCTCCGCAGATTGCGATCACAACGCCGTCATTCTCCACATATTCCTTAAAATCCTTCTGGATTTCCTTCAGCTTTTCGCATACCAGCATCTGCTCGCGGTCAGAGCCTCCGCCTAAAAGCACGATATCCAGCCTGGAAAAATCAATGGTATCATTCAATTCATATGCAATAGTTTCCGCCTGGATCCCACGCCACTGGCAGCGCTTCATCAGGCACTGGATGTTCCCTCTGTCGCCGTAAAGGTTCAGAAGATCCGGGTATAAATGTCCGATAGTTATTTTCATTTCTGTTCCCCCTCCAGCTTCTTCAGTATATTTCTGGTGCTGAACAGCGCCGTATAGTTTACCAGTACATAAAGATTTCCCACACCGTCTTCTATCCGCATTCTGATTGCCTTTTCCACATCCGCCTCCAGCACGGACGGAATATCCACATACTTCAGGCGCAGCCTCATATCCTGGCAGCGGATACCGCTGACTGTGATGGAGCTGATGCTCTTATCGCTTAATCTGTCAAAGTCCACATCCCAGAGCCAGGAAATATCCGTCCCGTCCTGAGCATTATCGTTAATGGCAATGATAATATCCTTGGGCGATTTATCCTGCATCACAGCAGAAATATTCTGGTTAAAGCCCGCCGGGTTTTTTGCAAGGTTCAGGACGATTCCCGTGCCCTTAATGCGGAACTGCTCCATTCTTCCGTTTTCGGGATTGAATTTCCGCAGCATGTCGTTAAAATGCTCCCCGGAAAAGCCCGCTGTCCTTACGCCCGCATAAGCAGCGAGAATATTATAGACATTATAAAAGCCCCGATAATTCGCCACAATGTGCCTGTCCTCCACACGGAAGGAAAGCTGGTCTCCCACCTTCACATCATCGGCGTCAAAATCCAGCTTCGGACGGGTAAAGCCGCATTCCGGACATTTATAATCTCCAAGCTGGCTGTAATGATAAAAGCTGTACTGCAGCTTCGCGCCGCATCTTTTGCAGAATCTTCCTTCGCGGATCTCATTCGTCTCGTTTTTCATAACCGGACGGCTGATGCCGTAAGAGATAAATTCATTGCCGCTGTCCATGGCAAGATAAGCGGAAAGAGCGTCGTCTCCGTTTACGATCACTTTCATCTTTGGCACCGAACGGATCATTTTTTCCAGTATGTTCATAGTAATATCTATTTCCCCGTAACGGTCAAGCTGGTCGCGGAACAGATTGGTCATAACCATATAGTCCGGCCGGATCGCGGGAAAAATATACCTGGTTGACGCCTCATCCGCCTCAATGCAGGCATAATCAGCGTCGATATGTCCGTTCAGCTTTGCACCCAACACAAAAGCGGCCACCACTCCGTTGAGCATATTGGAACCCGTATGGTTACAGATGACCTTCTTCCCCTCGGCCTCCAGAGCCGCGCAGAGCATATTGTTGGTAGTAGTCTTTCCGTTGGTTCCGCAGACTACAAAAATCTTTTCGCGGACCTCCGACGCCAGTTCTTCTAAAACAGGCGGATAGATTTTAAGAGCAATTTTCCCCGCCCAGGTCACGCCCTGACGGCCTAATTTCTTACATATGAAGCCTGCCAATTTCGCAGCCCAGACGGCTGCCGTTCTTCTTATATTCATGCTTTCAGATCCTTTGTAATACCTTCTTTATTGTATCTTTTTCTCTATTGTATCTGCTTTTCTATTGCATCTGCCTCTTTAT
Source organism: Eubacteriales bacterium (assembly GCA_030524715.1). Lineage (GTDB taxonomy): Bacteria > Bacillota > Clostridia > Lachnospirales > Lachnospiraceae > Blautia_A. The sequence continues at coordinate 11,665 of JAUNGB010000104.1, forward strand.
TGCATCTGCTTGTTATAGTATAACCCTTTCTTACAAAATGTACAATAAAATTCGGCTGTTTCACAAATTCCTCATCAACCCAAAAGCTGCTCCTGCAAGATCCTGTCCGTGCAGATACCTGCCACGCCTGCATTCAGGTATTCGTTAGCCTTGTTCAGGTCATTAACCGTATAAATATATACCAGGATCCCCTGTCTGTCAAAAATCCCCTGTATTTCCTCTGTCCAGTACTGTTCGTAGATCGTAACGGCTGGAATCCCCTTTTCCTTACAGAAATCAGCAATAGTTTCCAATTCCTCCGCAGAATATTTCTGCCAGAGGGAATAGATATAAGAGGGGAATTTATACATCAGCGCCGTTCCGGGAAACATAGCTTCATTATATATTTCCGGAATCAACTGGCCTAAAACCTGTTCCGCTCCTGCCTCCCTGGCTATTTCCAGATACTCGCTGTAATCCTCAAGGGTCTTCTGGTAATTCCGTACAGAATACTGTTTGGAATCCAGAAGGACAAATGCGTCCGGATAATCCTTTAAAAGGAGAAACAGATCCTTTAAGGACATGGGCGTATATTTTCCGTAAAGGGGCGCGGAAAGAAATTCCTCAGCAGTAAGGGTCTTTTTTCCCTCTTCCTCCCACTGGCCCATAGGGTCATTCCAGCTATGGCGGCATACCCAGACGCCGTCAGAGGTTCTGGTCAAATCGACCTCAAAAAGCCGGCAGCCTTGTTCATAGTAAGCAAGGAAGCTTTCACGGGAATTCAGATAGGTATATCCGTCCAATTCCCCCATGGCATGGGCAATGATCCTGTAATTTTCCCAGGAAAATTCCGGGGTGGTTCCTGATTCCGTCTTCTTTTCCGGAGCTGCCGTTTCTTCTGTTCCATCCGCGGCCTCTGACTGGGTTATCTCTTCTGAATCGGCCAAAAAAGGCAGCTCTGCCGCTTCTTTTTTTATCATTTCCTTTGTCCCATGGGCATCATCCGAAAAGCTTGCTCCGCCCAAAATCCCAAAGCTGATAACCGCCGCCTCAAGAAATATCAACGGCTTTCTGAGCAGATGTCCCACCCTGCTGGTATGATAAGGCTGTTGTTTCCGTCGCATCCTGTTTCCCTTCTTCTGCATGTATGTCAGTACGATTTTACGATAAATCGCAAAATTAATCAACCATAAACCGACAAAAAACTGCGGGACGCCGGAGTGTGTCTGAAAATTCATTTCAAAAATTTTCAAACATACTCCAGGGCACCCGCAGTATCAAGAGCCGATAATCTTCTGTTTTTCTGATTTTATCCAGGGCAGATATTAGAGCGTATTTGAAAGTTCATTCCCGCAATTTTCAAACACGCTCTGGTACATCATTGCACTGATCTTGAAACAATAAGTGCAATGATGTACCAGCATCCCGCTCTGCTATATGTTTATGAACGCAAGTCGCTGCGCGGCTCTGCATTTAAATATCTTTTATATCTTAACTGCGTCTCTTTTGCGTAAGATCGTGAAATGGGTATCACTTCATCTTTGATCTTAAAGCAATCAACCTTCATAGAAGTCACTTCGCGCATATTTACAAAAAAACTCTGATGGCAGCGCAGGAAATCCGTATTCCGAAGCTGCTCTTCGAAATCATTTAATTTTCCCCTGCAATGAACGATCTCCCCATTGGTCAAATGAAAATTCACTGTATGAAGGCTGCTGGAAATATAAGAAATCTGAGAAAGCTCCAGAATATGAGTTTGGGAACGATACCGAAAATAAAGCATATTCTTTGTTTTCTCTTTCCACCAGAGTTTCAAAGGGCGCAGAGACTGCTCCACCGTCTTATGCTTCACAGGTTTCAATAAATATTGAAAAGCCAGAACATCAAATGCTTCACGATAATAAGAATTGTCATTAGTAGTAAAAATTATAGGAATCAGTAAATCCTTACCGCGTATGGCCTTTGCCACTTCAATACCTCCGATTCCCGGCAGTTGTATTTCCAGGAAAGCTATGGCAAAGGTACCGGTCTGCCTTTCTATTTTTTCAAGCAATTGCTCGCCGGTAGAAAAAATCTCCGCCCGCATTTCCGGAAGTAGTTTTTTCAGTAGCCCCTTCAACAATAATGCGTCTTCCTCTATAGGATCGCAGATCGCAATTGTCATTGATTTCATCTTATCTCTCTCCTCGCATATTGATATCTGACGGAATATTGTCACTGCATACACCCTGTCAGGCATGAAAGCGTGTCCGAAAATTCATTGTCTCGAACTGAGAAAACCATCTCACGGAAAGCAGGCTTCAGACACACTCGGGACAACTTTGTCCCGCGAGGAAGGGGAGTATCTACAATCTGTAAATACCCCCCCCCGGAAAAAATTACACTAATTCGATTAAAACTTCCATCGCTGCATCGCCCTTACGCGGTCCGATCTTTACGATTCTGGTATAACCACCGTTACGGCCAACATATTTCGGAGCGATCTCTTCAAACATTTTCTTAACCATATCCACGTCTTTGGTGTTTTTCTTTCTGCCGGCGCCCTTTGCAGGAACTACCTTTACAGGATAGAAAACTTTAGCCATCTGACGGCGTGCATGAAGTCTGGAAGGAGCGTCTTTGGTGATTTCTTTCTGAACTTCATCGTATACGGTTTTCTTCTTTCCGTCTACAACCTCTTTTACTCTCTTACCTTCTGCATCTTTTCTTGCAACCTTTGCAGTTACGGTAACAGTTTCAAAGTTGTCCTTCTCGCGGACTGCCATAGCGATCAGTCCTTCTGCGATTTTGCGGATTTCTTTAGCTTTTGCTTCAGTAGTAACGATCTTGCCGTGATATAACAGATTTGTCACCTGATTTCTCAGCAATGCTTTTCTCTGATCTGAAGTTCTGCTTAATTTTCTATATTTTGCCATTTTATTTTCCTCCATCTGTGGGACAGCAGAACACGCTTGTTCGGTCTTACTGCTCTGCTGCTGGGCAAAGCCCCACTTATATTAAAATATTTTACTCTTCTGTAGGCTGTAACTGTAATCCGAGCTCTTTCAGCTTAGCAAGAACCTCTTCCAATGATTTACGTCCCAGATTGCGGACCTTCATCATATCGTCGGAAGTCTTATTGCACAGCTCTTCAACAGTATTGATGCCGGCTCTCTTCAGGCAGTTATAGGAACGAACAGAGAGTTCAAGCTCATCAATGCTCATTTCCAAAACCTTTTCCTTCTCATTGTCTTCCTTCTCGATCATAACCTCCGCGGTCTTCGCATTCTCGGAAAGGTCAATGAAAAGGCTTAAATGCTCGCTCAATACCTTTGCAGCAAGGCTTACAGCCTCATCCGGGTCTAATGTACCGTTCGTATATACATCCAGTGTCAGCTTGTCGAAATCGGTCACCTGTCCAACACGTGTGTTTTCTACAATCATGTTTACTCTGTCTACCGGAGTATAGATCGCGTCAACTGCGATCACGCCGATAGGCATATCTTCTGATTTGCCTTTATCCGCACTGATATAACCGCGGCCCTTGGTGATGGTAAGCTCCATTGCAAGTCTGCAGTCCTTCCCGCCGTTTAAGGTAGCGATTACCTGGTCCGGATTCATAATCTCAATATCCTGGTCTGCCTGAATATCAGCGGCTGTTACAACGCCCTTGCCCTCACACTCAATGTACGCGGTCTTCGGCTCATTGTCGCTGCTGTTATTTTTGATGGCAAGACTCTTCAGATTCATAATGATCTCGGTAACGTCTTCCTTCACGCCCGGAATTGAGCTGAATTCATGAAGTACGCCGTCAATCTTTACCTGGCTTACTGCTGCTCCCGGCAGGGAGGACAGCATGATCCTTCTTAAGGAATTTCCAAGGGTGGTTCCATATCCTCTTTCCAGAGGCTCTACTACGAATCTGCCAAATTTTTTATCATCGGATATCTCGGTAATTTCGATTTTGGGTTTATTAAAATCAAACACTATAAGGTTCCCTCCTTCTGGGTTATTCAACATTTGAGGGTATATATAATCGCGCATGAACGCAGGGTAATGTGTCCGTCTGCGTTCATGCTACACTGTTATGCATTATTTGGAGTACAACTCGACGATCAGCATCTCGTTAACCGGAACATCGATTGCTTCTCTGGTAGGAAGCTCCTTTACAGTTCCGCTTAAAGCCTCCTGATTAACATCCAGCCATTCCGGAACCAGTCTTCCGCCTGTTACTTCCAGAATTCCTTTATATCTTTCGGAACCTTTGCATTTTTCTTTGATTTCTACAATGTCGCCTGCTTTTACAAGGTAGGACGGAATGTTTACGCATTTGCCGTTTACCAGTACATGCTTATGATCGACGATCTGACGCGCTTCCTTTCTGGTTCTTGCAAAGCCCATACGGAAGAGCACATTGTCAAGTCTGCTTTCCAGCATGATCATCAGGTTTTCACCAGTCTGTCCGGCCATTCTGTCAGCCTTCTTGTAGTAGTTACGGAAAGGCTTTTCCAGTACGCCGTAGATGAATTTTGCTTTCTGTTTTTCTCTTAACTGCATACCGT
>JAUNGB010000105.1 GCA_030524715.1 Eubacteriales bacterium
TGCCAACTAGCTAATCCAACGCGGGTCCATCTCACACCACCGGAGTTTTTCACACGGTATCATGCGATACTGTGCGCTTATGCGGTATTAGCAACCATTTCTGGTTGTTATCCCCCAGTGTGAGGCAGGTTACCCACGCGTTACTCACCCGTCCGCCACTAAGTTATTTAAATTCCATCCGAAAACTTCCTTCAAATAACTCCGTTCGACTTGCATGTGTTAAGCACGCCGCCAGCGTTCATCCTGAGCCAGGATCAAACTCTCTGTAAAAGTTTGTGTTCCGCTCAAGATAACTACTAGCCATCTCTCGCTTTACTGTTTTAGGTTCATTCTCTCTGAATGATATTTGTAAAAGAATTTTCGAGAATCGTATGTGTTTCACTGTTTAGTTATCAAGGTTCTTGCTGTTCTCGTTTCAGACAGCTTACATATTCTATCATGTATCCTCCGTCTTGTCAAGAACTTTTTTATTTATTTTTTTGCTTCTTTGAAAACGCTCGGTGTTTTCAGCAACTCGGATATAATATCATATCTTTCTTTATCTGTCAACACCTTTTTTTACTTTTTTATTCTCTTTTCGATCTTGTTTTCAATCTGCAAAGTAAAAAATCCGCCTCTTACCGAAGCGGATTTTAGTATAGCACTAAGTTTTCTTTACGTCAAGCGTTTTTTGAATTTTTCCTGATTATTTTCAGCTTATTTTCCTTTCAAGACTCGCTCGCGAGTCTTGGTGCGGGATTCGGGTCAGCTATGCTGACATAATTCCAAAACGAATCCCTGCACATCCTCGCGGAGCGTATATCATCAGTTTCCATAAAAAATATCCATAAAGATTTCAATAAGAAAATCTTTCTCATACAAAAAATTCAAAAAAGAATCCTTTGCCACCAGCTCCAGTCCTGTCTTGCCGACTTCTGTACTGCACAGAACTGTCAATATCAGAAAGGCAACCCAGATGAAAAACACGCCTTTTATGATCCCCACTAAAGCGCCTGCCATCTTGTTTACTCCTTTGATCACCGGCAAACGCGCAATAATATCAAAAGCATACGTAAGCATCCGTATAAGCACAGTAGATAAAAGGAAGGAAATTAAAAATGACAGCCCGTTCACCACAATAAGCGCCAAATACCCGGACACATATTCCGCGAAGGTATTTACCGCAAGATAGCCGTATACTTCCGCTGTATTGTTCTCTTCCAATCCGTTTTTCAGGAAACCCGGTATGGGCAGTTCTTCAATTACGCTCTGCTGCTCACTATGCCCAATCCCCTCAGCGGGCAAGGCAGCATCCTGCACAAGCTCCATACACCCCTGCTGCGCCTTTTCATAAACAGAAGTGTTTTCCCGGATAAATTCATTGACATACGGATTTACTACCCAGACAAGCGCAATGGATAATACCACAAAAAAGGTGGACACTATTTCTTTAATAAATCCCCGCCTGTATCCTGTAAAGCAGCACAGTGCCAGAAACACTGCCGCCGCAATACCAAGCCAAGTCCAACTCATATCCCGCTCCTTAACTAAACTTAATTATGTTTACCCCGCTGTCCAGCACCAGAAGATATCGATTCCAGCCGATCTTGAAGAAATCGTTGATGGTTCCGTCCACCGTCCCACTGTACTTCTCCACGCCTCTGCTGTTCATGACGCTCATCTGGGAACTGTTATACAGCAGAATATTACCGCCGCTCATTTTAATGGAGGTATATGGAATGTTAAAATTCTTACTGAACTTCAGCTTGCCGCTTGTGGAATAGACTTCCATTGTATAAAGCGCGTCTTTTTTTCCGTTTTTAAATACAAGGCCGATAATTTCATCATCAAAAAAGGTACTTACGATTTCTTTATCAACTTTTACAGAGGAGCTTTCTTTGGGGATCTGCTTTCCTTTATACAAGGTAAAACCGTCGTCTCTCAAAGCCACAGACCGGTCTCCGCTCAGATACTGGATCTGAGGAATCACAACGCCCTCATAGGTATAACCGCTTACAATGCGGTCGTCTTCATTCTGTCCCACATCTCCAAAATTATAAAACGCCACATAACTGGTGGTGTTGCCTCCATCCACAAACTGATATGTCACCATCATGATCAATCCGTCTTCGGAGACCGCCACATCCAATGGATAACCCGGATCGTCCACCTTCGTCTGGTTTTCCGCGATCAGGCTCCCGTCAGAAGCATAAAAATTAATCCAGGTATCATCCCCTCCGTCCAGAATGGCAGCCACCAGGCCATTAGCAGAAATCCGCGCTTTAACAATACTATAGGAGGTAGAAACGCTGCCAAGCCAGCCATCCCGGTCGTATATTTCCATTGTGGTTCCATCCCGGTCTGCAATTACCGCCCGTTTCCCGCAGACATCAGCGACAGGATTCTGCATCTCATAGGTTTCGTTCCATATTGTTTCCATTTTGTCGTTTACTAAAGATGCGCCTTCCGGACTATACCGCAGAATCTTACCGTCCAGCTCCACATATTTTGTGGAGATCACATCCTCCTGCTCACTTGTGTGCAGGATTTTATACCTGTGATAGCTTCGTTTTTCCACATATACCGCGATCAGCACGACCGCAGCAACAGCAAGACAGGCAATGATCAACGTACGTTTCAAAGCGTCTGCTTTGCGTCGGGCGCGGTTATGCACAGGAGGCGCAGATTTGCCTCCTGATGCAGAAGCCTGCGCTTTTTCAAGCCTGGCCTTTTTTGCCAGCATTTTTTTCCTTTTCTGTTTTTTTCTGAAAGTTTTTAACATATTTGCCATAAAATAACCTTACCTTATGTATTATTGTAAAATTGTCAGTGGGAGCTTTAAACTCCCACTTATTAGGTTACCATATCGTTCATTATAGCATATTTTTCTACGGTAGTACAATTATTTGTCCCGGATAAATAATTTCATTGGCGGATAGCCCATTTAATTTGCAGATTTCTTCCACTGCGTCCATACTTCCGTACCTTTCCATACTGATCTGGTACAGCGTATCCCCGGGACGGATAACATAAGAAGAGCGCGCGCCGACGCCTGAAGCCTCCTGTTCATTTGTCTGGTCCGCCTCCTGTCCGGAGCTGTCCTGCCCGTCAGCGGCCTGCTCCTGTTTTGCCAGAGCCTCTTTACGTTTTGCCTTTCTTATATCAGATTCCTGCTTATAAAGCACGTCGTCTTCTGCTGTATTTTGATTTTCTGTCCCGCTTTCAGCCTGTTCCGTTCCCTGAACCGCGCCTGAACTCTGAATTTCTTTCGTATCATCATTTTCGTCTGCGCCACTATTTTCGTCTGTATTATCATTTCCATTTACTTCCGGCGCATCCGTACTCTGTCCTGACTCGGCGCTTTCTCCCGATGCGGAATCTTGTCCCGTCCCGGCGCTTTCTCCTGATGCGGAATCTTGTCCCGTCCCGATACGTTCTCCCGCCCCGGAATCTTGTCCTGACCCGGCGCTCTCTCCCGCCCCGGAATTTTGTCCCGCCGTCTCATCAGAATCCGTATTCGCCGCCTTCCTGATATCAGAAGCCTTCTGCGCAGTGTCCGCCGCCGGAGCCGAAGTTACGGAAACCGCCGGAACCAACCCGGAGTTTTCCGCCTCTGCGTTTGCGCTGGAAACCTCCTCTGCTTTTTGTGTAACACTTTGCATTTCCTGATAATTTCTGTATAAATTTGTTCCTGCCGCCACAACTGCCAATACAAGGCAGGCTGTCGCCGCATAGGAAAAAACAGAAGGTCTGTCTTCCGCTTCTCCCGGCTTTCCCTCTTTTTTGTTTCTGATAATCTTCCTGAAAGATTTTACGGCATTATCCGCCCCTCCTTCTGTAACCTCCGGCGGAATATCCGGATTTTTATCCAGCATATACGCCTGCATCAGAGGATTTCTTTCGTAGTACAGATAGTAGCCGCTTTGTTTTACCAGAAAGCTGTTCTCATACCGAAAAAAGGAATCCTCCCGTTCTACAGGATCCATCAGCATCAGAACCTTTTCCCCGCCAAAATATTTCAAGTGTGCTCTTGTAAATGTCTCCGTCGCATTAAGAGGAAGCTGAGGCTGCGCAAAAAACCATCCCACGATTTCCTGCCCCGGAAAATATCTCGCTTCCTCCTCGTGAATCACCGTCCACACCTCTTCTGTAAAATCAATGTGGTCCGCCGCCGCTTCCACATTTTCAACCGCAAGCGCTCCCCGTATGAACACATAAGTAATCCCCTCTGCCCATTTGGTATCTCCCATCAACACCGCCAGAACGCCTTTTCCATCGCCGGTATCTTTTCCCACGCCGGAAAACCTTCCCAGAAACGTGTAAACATAATCCTCCACATAAATCCGATAGTCCTCGCTGATCAATCCTATCTGCCGTATATTCCTGGGAATGGAAAAGACCCCTTCATTCCCTTTCGCCTCCTGCTTTTCTTCTTTATAAATGACCTCTATCATGTCATATCACCCCTTCGGGTACCAGAATAGCATAAGCAAAATGCGGATTTTAGCAGATTGTAAGACCTGTATCAAAGAATTTAGCGACAGATTTTGCAGTGCGCATAATCTGAACCATTAACGGATATGATAAAACAGAAACATTGATCCCGTAAAGGATAATAAATAAAGGATAATGAATATGACTTTTTATATTAACGCCCAAAAAGAAAACTCTTCCCGGGAAATTTCACGCGTCCTGAAAAAATGTATCCGCGATCAGCCCCCAGCATGGTCAGAGCTGGTTTTTCTCTGTATCGGCAGCGACAGGATGACCGGGGACTGCCTCGGCCCGTATATAGGCCGGCAGCTCACCCGCTGCAATCCCCGGGGAGCATCTGTATACGGCACTTTGGACAGTCCTGTCCACGCTCTCAATCTGGAAGAATATTCCTCGCTGATCCGTTTCCGTCATCCTGACGCTCTGGTAATAGCCATCGATGCATGCCTGGGACAAAAAAAGCACCTGGGCTATGTGACCATCGGAAATGGCGCACTTTACCCAGGTGCCGGTGTCCGTAAGGAACTGCCTCCCGTAGGAGACATTCACATTACGGGGATTGTCAATATTTCCGGAATTTTGGAACAGCTTACCCTGCAGACCACGCGGCTTTCAACGGTAATCTCCCTTGGAGATACCATCACCCGGGGAATTCTGAACCTGCTTCCGTCAGAACAAGCTTCATCAGGACGTTCTGTTCCGAGACAAAACAGCCCGAAACATTTTATCCCAAAGCAACCTATACAAATGCTTTAACCTGTTTATAGATGCCTTCTCCATCAAGGCCGTACTTGGCAAGGAGAGCTGCTGCCGGGCCGGACTCGCCGAACACATCATTGATACCGATACGTTTTACCGGAACAGGAGCGTTTTCGGACAGGCATTCGCATACAGCTCCGCCCAGTCCGCCGATAATGGAATGCTCTTCCACGGTTACAACCTTGCCGGTTTCTTTAGCAGCCGCAATGATCAGCTCTTCATCCAGAGGTTTGATCGTATGGATATTGATAACCTTTGCCTCGATACCGTCTGCCGCCAGCTTTTCTGCAGCTTCCAGAGAGGCCGCAACGCAAAGGCCGTTTGCTACGATGGCAACGTCCTTACCTTCTCTTAATACGATACCTTTTCCTAATTCAAATTTATAATCCGGATTGTCATTGATAACCGGAACTGCAAGACGGCCGAATCTCATATAAACAGGGCCAACATGCTCGTAAGCTGCTTCTACCATGGCTTTTGCCTCAATATCATCGGAAGGAGAAGCTACCACCATACCCGGAATGCTTCTCATCAGAGCGAAGTCCTCGCAGCACTGATGAGTCGCTCCGTCCTCGCCAACGGAGATTCCGCCGTGAGTAGCGCCGATCTTCACATTCAGCTTCGGATAACCTACAGAGTTACGTACCTGCTCAAAAGCACGTCCTGCCGCAAACATAGCGAAGGTGCTCACAAAAGGAACCTTGCCCGTAGTTGCAAGGCCTGCGCCGATACCTACCATGTTGCACTCTGCGATACCGCAGTCGATATGACGTTCCGGAAATTCTTTTTTGAAAATACCGGTCTGGGTAGCTGCAGCAAGGTCAGCGTCCAGAACAACTACATCCTCATGTTTTTTTCCGATTTCTACCAGAGCGTTGCCGTAGCTCGCCCTTGTGGCAATTTTCTTTACTTCTGACATAATGCTTCACCTACCTTTTCCAAATCTGCCATTGCCTGCGCATACTGCTCGTCGTTCGGAGCTTTTCCATGCCATCCCACCTGGTTCTCCATGTAGGATACGCCCTTGCCCTTAACAGTCTTCATAATGATCGCAGTAGGCATTCCCTTGGTAGCCCTTGCTTCATCAAAGGCTGCCCTTAACTGATCCATATCGTTGCCGTCAGCCACGTTGATTACATGGAAATTGAAGGCTTCAAACTTCTTATCGATGGGATACGGGGAGCACACGTCGTCAATTTTTCCGTCGATCTGTAATCCGTTATTATCTACGATCACTACCAGATTGTCCAGCTTTCTGTGGCCTGCAAACATAGCCGCTTCCCATACCTGGCCTTCCTCGATCTCACCGTCGCCAAGAAGTGTATATACTCTGTAAGTTTCATTGCTTAATTTTGCGGAAAGGGCCATACCAACCGCTGCGGAAATTCCCTGTCCCAGAGAACCGCTGGACATATCGACACCCGGGATATGCTTCATATCCGGATGTCCCTGCAGGTAAGAGCCAAGATGACGCAGAGTCTTCAGGTCTTCCACCGGGAAATATCCTCTGTTTGCCAGAACGGAATAAAGTCCAGGCGCCGTATGTCCCTTAGACAATACGAAACGGTCGCGATCCGCTTTTTTCGGATCCTTCGGGTCAATGTTCATTTCTTCAAAATATAAATATGTAAATACGTCTGCCGCGGAAAGAGAACCGCCCGGATGGCCGGCTTTTGCCGCATGGACTGCAGTTACGATACCCTTGCGGACTTCGTTTGCAGCTTTCTGAAGTTCTAATTTCTCCATGTCGATTTTCTCCTTATCAATTATTCCCCGAATACAGCCTTGTAGTCCTGCTGGAATTTAACGATTCCTGCATCTGTCAGAGGATGATGCAGCATCTGCTCTAATACCTTGTACGGAACAGTTGCAATGTCAGCGCCTGCCAGAGCACATTCGGTTACATGTACAGGATGACGAACACTTGCTGCGATGATTTCTGTAGGAATATCAGCAACTGCAAACATCTCTGCGATCTGGCGGATCAGCGGAAGTCCGTCTGTGGAGATATCATCTAATCTTCCAAGGAACGGAGATACATAAGTAGCGCCTGCTCTTGCAGCCAGAAGCGCCTGATTAGCTGTGAAAATCAGAGTTACATTTGTCTTGATTCCTTCTGCGGATAATACCTTAACAGCCTTTAAGCCTTCTCCGGTCATTGGGATCTTTACTACCATATTCGGATGGATCTTCGCGATCTCACGTCCTTCTGCGATCATTCCTTCTGCATCGGTAGTGGTAGCTTTTACTTCGCCGCTGATAGGTCCGTCTACGATCTCGGTGATCTCTTTGATTACTTCGTTAAAATCTCTTCCTTCTTTTGCGATCAGGGACGGATTTGTGGTAACGCCGCAGATGATTCCCATGTCGTTAGCTTTGCGGATGTCTTCAACTTTTGCTGTGTCAATAAAGAATTTCATTTTTTTACCCTCCTGAGTTTTTGCTCGTTTATTTGATGGTTTTATTATAACATATTCCAAAATCAGGTCAAGATGCGGCTTGTTTTATTAATAAATATCCTATTAATAAAACCAACTTTTATTAATAGAAATTCCGAAAAAACAGGATTTTCCAAAAAATTTTAGTATCCGGATTCCTGTTTTTACCATCTTCAGGTTACATGGCGTCACAATTATTAGTAATAATTTTCTCTTCAGAATTTATTTAATTATTTTTTTCTTTCCTCTGAACTTGTATGCTTTTTTCCACTTGTATTGTTTTCCTTGTCTGCATTTTTACGGGTGCGGGCATAAGAGGTGGTTTTTCGCGCGATCACCTTTGGGGTATATTCAATATTGTAAAGGCTTGTGGGATGTATCCCCGTGTAAAACTGATCGTTCATATCAATCTTACGAATGACGATATCGCAGGCGTCTCTGCCCTTCAGGGCTACAAAATGCTCGATAGTCGTCAGGGACATCCGGCGTATTCCGGAATAAAAAATATTATCGCACCCAATCACAGATACGTCCTTGGGCACATGGAGACGGCGCTCCTGGAGAGCGTCCACCGCGCCAAAAGCCATCATGTCGTTCTGTCCCGCTATGGCCGTAAAGTTCCTGTTTTCGTCCAAAAGCTCCATGGTAAGCTGATAGCCCATGGAATATTCGGAATCCATGCGGGGAAGCTGCCGGTCCATGGACTCGTCTGCAGCTTTTATGATCACATGGCCTTTCAGGCCCTCTCGCTCAAATTCCTTCACAAAACCGTCGATTCTCTTGGAACGCTGCCACTGGCGCTTTGTAAGAGGCGGCGTAATAAACGCCACGTCCCGATGCCCAAGATCCAGAAGATGGCGCGCCATCAGCCTGCCCACTACCGTATTATCCTGATTGATCGCGTCTACTGTCGTAGTCTTTTCTTTATTGCTGATGATCACCAGAGGAATCTCCATAGCAAGCTCCTCCACCCGTTTCTGAAAATCAGGATTGGGGTTGCAGGTATAAATGATCCCCTGGGGCCGTACCGTCTGCATCATGTGCAGATATTTTTCTTCCACCCGGGCGTCCCTCTGGGTATTACAGATAAAAACACCGTAGCCCTGCTGGTTGGCTACGGATTCGATCCCCTGAAGAAGAAGCACATAGTAAGGGCTGGTAAGCGTCGGGCAAAATACCACAATAAGCTTTTCTTTTTTATTTTCTTTTTTGTTTCTCCGATTGGGAAGCTCATAGCCCAGCTCCCGGGCGGCCTGTTCCACGCGTTCTATGGTTTCGCGTGAAAAAGACACATTGTATTTACGGTTTAATACCATAGATACGGTTGCCTGGGAAACGCCGGCTTTCTTCGCAACATCGGATGAGGTTGCTTTTCTTTTCGACACGCGGCCCGCCTTTCTGCAGGTATCTGCTCAGTATCTTCACAGGATCACTCCTGTTGATTATCTAAAGCTCCACTCTGCCCTCTAAGGCGCGAAGCAGGGTTACCTCGTCAATGTATTCCAGATCTCCACCCACAGGGACGCCGCTTGCGATACGGCTCACCTTAATTCCGGTAGGCTTAATGAGCTTGCTGATGTACATGGCTGTAGTTTCCCCCTCCAGACTGGAGTTTGTGGCAATAATAACCTCTTTTACATCCTGCTGAAGACGTTTCATCAGTTCCTTCAGCTTGATATCATCCGGGCCAATCCCCAGCATAGGGGAAATAGCGCCGTGAAGGACATGGTAAACGCCGTCATATTTGCCTGTTTTTTCGTAGGCAGCCAGATCGCGGGTATTCTCCACAACCATGATCGTACCGGAATCCCGGCGGGGATTGCTGCAGATAGGGCACAGTTCCTTATCGGTGAGGGTGAAGCAGTTTTTGCAGTATTGAACATTTTCCCTGGCGTTGGTAATAGAAGCCGTAAGCTGCTCCACCTGGTCTTTGGGCATATTCATGATATGGAAAGCCAGACGCTGCGCAGACTTTGCACCGATTCCCGGCAGATGGGAAAGCTGTTCGATCAGTTTATTAATATGGGTACTGTAATATTCCATCAGAACGGAAAGCCTCCGCCCATGCCGCCAAGGCCTCCTGCCAGCTTCGACATTACGGCAGCGGACTCTTCTTCTACCTTACGCAGCGCTTCGTTGGTTGCAGCTACGATGAGATCCTCCAGCATTTCAATGTCGTCCGGATCCACCACTTCCTCAGAAAGCTTAACTTTAGTAACCTCTCTCTTGCCGGAAACAGTAACCTCCACTGCCCCGCCGCCTGCGGTGGCGGTAAATTCTTTTTCTTGCAGTTCCTTCTGGTTTTCTTCCATCTGACGCTGCATTTTCTGCGCCTGCTTCATTAAGTTATTCATATTTCCCGGCATCCCCATGCCAGGGTATCCTCCACGTTTTGCCATAATAAAATCCTCCTTGATATTTTTGATTTAGAGTGTGTTAAACACTTCTAATTTGTGACAAATCTCCCACAAATTGTGGAATACGTCTTGCAGAAAGCAATTTTCAAACACGCTCTACCGGACTTCTTCTTCTATAACCACATCCATATGAATGTTCTCTCTGATCGCCTGGTCTACGGTGATCTGCGCCAGGTTCGTATGCTGATGCTGGTTGACTACCAGCATTTGAATGTCTACGGTTTTGCCTGTCTGCTGTTCGATAATGGAAAGAAGCTCCTGCTTCGCCTCCGGATTGTCAACATAATTCTGCCCCAGATAATCCTGAAATTCCACAAAAAGAACAGGTTCTCCGGTTTCTCCGTTATATTTGGGGACGGCCTTCTGAAGCATAAGCTTAAATGCGCCGGAGGTCTGGCTTACGATCGTCCGCCAGTTTGCCACAATCTTCTGTAAATCCTCAGGCGCTGCCTTCTGAGGCTTCTTCTGCTGCAAAGCAGCGTCCTGTCCGTCAGCTTCCGCCTTATCCGCGCCGACGACAACCTGCTGCACCGGACGCTCTTTTATCTGCTGTTCCAGCACACGGATGCGGTCAAGCACTGAATCCAGATTTGTCTCCATGGCAGGACGGCACAGCTTAATCAGGGCAATCTCCACCAGCACTCTTTTTTGGGCAGCAAAGCGGATCTGGTTGGACAGATCAGAAAAAATGCGGATATAACGCATTAAAGTCTCCACATCCGTCATTTCACTTTCTTCTTTCAGGAGCTTTAAGTTTTCGGAAGAAACATCAATTGCTTCTTCAGGGTTCTCTGAGGTTTTTACAAGCAGCAGATTGCGCATATACCAGGTAAAATCCCCCACAAACTGTCCCAGTTCCCTTCCCCCTGTAATCAGCTCTTCAAGCAGACGGATCGCTCCTGTTACGTCTCCCCTTAGTACCCTGCGCAAAAGCCGGCTGAACACCTCCGTATCCACAGCCCCCAAAACATCCAGCACTTTATCATAGGTAAGCTTCTGGCCCAGGTAAAAGGCAATGCACTGGTCAAGGAGGCTCAACGCGTCTCGCATGGAACCGTCCCCGGCCTTTGCCACATAACGGACAGCCTTTTCTTCCGCTTCCACGCCTTCCGCCTTCAGGAGCTCGTTCAGCCTGGCGGCAATGGTATCTATGGATATTCTGTGGAAATCGTACCTCTGGCACCTGGAAAGAATCGTAATGGGGATCTTATGGGCCTCTGTGGTCGCCAGAATAAAGATCACATAAGACGGCGGTTCCTCCAGTGTTTTCAGCAGCGCATTAAATGCGCCTGTAGAAAGCATATGAACCTCGTCGATAATATAAACCTTATAATTGCCCTCCGTAGGCCGGTAGGATACCTCTTCACGGATTTCGCGGATATTGTCCACGCCATTGTTGGAAGCGGCGTCGATTTCTATAACGTTCATGGCTGTCCCCGCCTGAATGGCCCGGCACATTTCACACTCATTGCACGGGCTTCCGTCCACCGGATGGAGGCAGTTAACCGCCTTGGCAAGAATTTTGGCGACGCTTGTTTTACCGGTGCCGCGGGTACCACAGAACAGGTATGCGTGGCCAATACGGTTTGCCTTGATCTGGTTTGTCAGGGTTGTTACAATATGATCCTGCCCCTTTACATCTGCAAAATTGTCGGGCCGGAATTTACGGTATAAAGCAGTATAGCTCATGAACGATCTCCTATCTCAATGAAAGCTGCGGCTTTGCCTGTCGGAACCTCTCCAAACAGCCGCGTTTTTATGTCTGGCTTTTCTGTGCGGTCTTTCATATTCATCAAGCCGCCGCAGGAGGGTTCCCGCGGCGGTGTCATATTTTATGGTTACTGTTCGCACCTACGGTGTAAACAGCAGCACTTTATGTTCTATTCGTGTGAACAGCATCAATCGCCGAAGCTGATGCCGATCTGTTTCGCAGCCTTAACGGTCTGATCTTTTGGTGATACCATTTTCAGCTTGCCTGCACATTCCGCCAGCGGAACACGTTTTATCTTGCCGTTTACGATACCGACCATAATGCCGTATTCTTCATCCAGAATCGCCTCAGCAGCGCCTGCACCCAGTCTTGTGGAAAGTACGCGGTCATAGGGGCATGGCTCTCCACCTCTCTGTGTATGTCCCGGAACAGTAACGCGCACCTCGCTTCCTGTCTCTTTGAAGATCTGGTCTGCGATCTCGTAGGAAACAGAAGGATATTTCTTTGCTCTTGCTTCCAGTTTTTCTTTATATTTCTTCTTGGAAAGCTTGGCGTCCTCTTTGGAAATAGCGCCCTCTGCCACAGCAAGGATGGTAAAACGCTTGCCTGCCTTGTTACGTTTCCTGATGGCTTCCCCGACTTTCTTAATATCATACGGGATCTCCGGGATCAGGATAATATCAGCGCCGCCTGCAAGTCCTGCATGAAGGGTAAGGCTTCCTACCTTATGTCCCATGATCTCTACGATAAATACACGTCCGTGGGATGCCGCCGTCGTATGGATGCAGTCAATTGCGTTGGTCGCGATATTCACCGCACTCTGGAAACCGAAAGTCATATCCGTTCCGTAAATGTCATTATCAATCGTCTTGGGAAGATGGATGATATTCAGCCCTTCTTCTCTTAAAAGGTTTGCAGTCTTCTGGGTACCATTGCCCCCAAGGATTACCAGACAGTCCAGACAGAGCTTATAATAAGTCTGCTTCATAGCTTCTACCTTGTCCAGCCCCTTCTCGTCCGGCACGCGCATCAGTTTAAACGGCTGACGGGAGGTTCCCAGAATGGTTCCGCCCTGTGTCAGGATACCGGAAAAGTCTTTGGATGTCAGCATACGGTATTTTCCGTAGATCAGGCCTTTATAGCCGTCGTCAAAACCATAAACCTCCAGGTCGTCAAGAGCATTGGAAAGCCCCTTCACTACGCCTCGCATGGTTGCGTTCAATGCCTGACAGTCGCCGCCGCTTGTCAATAAGCCAATTCTTTTAATCATAATTGCACCCCACTTTTTATTGTGTAAATTTGTTATGTCTTATTATATAATATTTTGCCCTTTTCCCGCAATAGAAAATAAAAAGAAAACACCGGAAAGGCATATGCAAAAACATAATAGCCATAAAATATCACAAATACCACAAAAACTTCAGGAATTCCTTTACTTCATTCCCTTGACAAAACCCGCAAAAACGTCTATACTTACACTTGCGCAGCCGGGGAGATAGCGGTGCCCTGAACCTGCAATCCGCTACAGCAGGGGTGATGCCAATCCGAGGCTTGTTTCTTGTGGAGCTGCCCTCTATAAGTGGCGTTGACGTTTGGGTCTCAAGCAACAGGAATCTGTGAACCGTGTCAGGACAGGAATGTAGCAGCACTAAGCAGAAGCTCTTGTGTGCCTTGAGGGCGCCTGGGCCGAGTTAACTGTAGAGGTAACGTCTGTGGGTGCATTCCGAAGTGCGGCGCGCAAAAAGAGAATATTTAAGGATACTGTCCTCTGACGGTATCCTTTTTTATATATTAAGAAAGTACTCCGTTCTATTCTGAAGTATACAACGCTGAACTTTCCTAATATACAAATATACAAAGATTTTAGTTAAGATTACTCTTCTGCTGTTTTTTTATTTCACGCAGCTCTCGAAAAAAATCAGAAAGCATCCGGGAACATTCTTCCTGAAGAACGCCTCTTGTCACCTTTACCTTATGATTAAAGCCGTCCATTTCCAGCAAATTCAGCACCGAGCCCGCGCATCCCGCTTTAGGGTTCATACTGCCGATCACCACTTCATCGATCCTGGACTGCATCAGCGCCCCCGCGCACATCTGGCACGGTTCCAGAGTCACATACATGGTACAGCCCTCCAATCTCCAGTCCCCAAGCTTTTTGCTGGCCTTACGGATTGCATTCAGTTCTGCATGGGAAAGGGTGTTTTTGTCCGTATTCCTCCTGTTATAGCCGCGGGATATGATTTTTCCGTCCGATACAATGACACAGCCGATGGGAACCTCCATTAACGCCCGGGCCTTTATTGCCTGACGAATCGCCTCCTTCATAAACCGCTCCTGCTCTGTCATAATATCCCCCTCTTCCAGTCGTTATTATTCCTTCATCTTTGTTGCTAAAATATCATAGGTTGAAATGTAACCTGTCCGCTATTGGCCAATACCGCAGGTGCGAACAGTAACAAATACCTTTTGACACTGGTAACATTATATAAAATCAGGCTTGTAAAATCAATAAATAGCCGCTAAAATTAATTGACACAGACATTCGGGTGTTATTGTTCGCACCTATGATACTGTTTACACTGCCAGTGTGAACAGTATCATGGTAACTGTGTACGCCGGAGCCTTTGCCGCGTTATTGTTTACACCGCAGACGTGAACAGTAGCCAAACAGCAACGGGGAATTCTTACCGATTAATGTAAAACGTCTTTTACAGATAAGGAAGTTGTCTGACATATTTCTTGCATACGAGACATACTTCCGGAAAGGATTTAATTTATGAAAATTTGCGGACTGAACAAAACAACACTTCTGGACTATCCCGGAAAGGTAGCGGCCACCATTTTTCTAGGCGGCTGCAACTTCCGTTGCCCATTTTGCCATAACAGCGGGCTTGTACTCCACGTGCAGGAACAGGCTGAACTCCCGGAAGATGAGGTTCTGAAATTTTTACGTAAACGGAAGGGGATTTTAGACGGCGTCTGCATTACAGGAGGGGAGCCTACGCTGCATCCGGAATTAGGTAGTTTCTTACGCAGAATCAGGGAATTAGGCTATGATATCAAACTGGACACCAACGGCTCACAATATGATGTGGTAAAAACACTTGCCGAAGAGCATCTTGTGGACAAAATCGCCATGGATATCAAAGCCTGTCCCGACAACTATGGTCTGCTTACAGGCATCCGGCATTCTGATATGGATACGATCCGCAGGACAGCGGACTTCCTAATGAATGGAAATATTGATTATGAATTCCGTACAACTGTCGTAAGGGAGCTTCATACCGAAAAAGATTTCCGGATCATCGGACAATGGCTGAAGGGCGCAAAAGCATACTATCTCCAGGCTTACAAAGACTCTGATGAGGTTTTGCAGCCTGGATTCAGCAGCTATTCTCTTGAAGAATTGAAATATTTCCGAACTATTTTGCTTGAAACAATTCCCCTAGTGGGTATTCGGGGCATTGATTGAGCGGTACCAGTAACCGCCTCTTCCCTTGGGCAGTTCAATTTGTCTGCATTCTTTAAAGTACGGAAACCCGAACATATTTGCCATAAAACGTTCCTGTTGGTCATAGCCGCCGGGAACACCAAGTATGCATTGTCCGGAGGCTGTCGTTCCCACCAGAAGATGTCCGAAGTTATAATATCCGTATAAAAGGAAGCGGTTATTCCTCAGCGAACAATCTCGTCTTGAAAAATGCGCCAGATCCTTGGGGTGGATTTTTCTGCAATTTATGATTTCTCCATCAGAAAACGGACTGTACGGCTCTCCAAAAGTAAAAGTTACCGAAGCCGGTGAACGGGAGGGATTTCTCTTATATGGCGCGCTCTTATATGGTGTGCTTCTCTCTTGTGAGGTATTTCTGTCGTGGGATGTATTTCTGTTATAGGATGTATATCTGTTGGAATTTACTTTTTTAAGCGGAACAGAAGGATTTCCGGCAGGATTAACTTCCGGCGGCGCCTTCTGCATTTCCCGGGTATTGTCAGGCTGCAGCCGCACATCCCAGCCGTTGGCAGGCTGCATTTCCCGGGCATTGACAAGCTGCTCTTCCCGGGCGCTGGCAGGCTGCATTTCCTGATCATTGACAGACTGTGCTTCCAAGTCCGGCTCACTCAGCCGCGGAGAATTTCCATTCATTTTTTCTGTTTCCCACATTTCATTATTTTCTTTCTCATACTCCTTTTCCAGCTTGGATTCCACCTCCATTTGCGCCCTCATTTCCTGCGCTGTCTCTGTTTCCGGTTTTTCCTCTTCACCCGGCTGTGTATCCGCTGGTTTTTCAATTTCTGATACTTTCTCAGGCCTTTTCTCCGGTTTTTCTTTCTCAGGT
>JAUNGB010000196.1 GCA_030524715.1 Eubacteriales bacterium
AAACAGTGTAAGGTAATGGCGGGATAATTAAAGAGTTTGCTATAAACGGAACAAATTTGCTGATTTGTTGCTGCATGATAGGATGATAGCATATAAACGGAGTTGACTGTAAACATATGCAGCGCCTTTAGAAAGTTTGGAAGGAGCGTGGGATTCGTGGGAAAGTACCTTAATGTTGGGAATGCCGGTTTTACGGCAATAAGGAAAGGGGAATATGTTGATAAAACAGGAATGATTGCTTATATTAACAGTACTCTTGGAACCATGGACAAGCTGACATGTGTGAGCAGACCGCGCCGATTCGGAAAGTCTTTTGCAGCAAAGATGCTCTGTGCATATTATGATAAAAGCTGCGATTCCCGGGAATTATTTGAAGGCTTGGAAATTTCATATGATGCGTTTTTTGAGAAATATCTGAACCAGTATGATGTGATTTATCTGGATATTACGCTGTTCATTTCCAGTGTGCCGGATGTCCGGGAGGTTGTTTCCAGCTTACAGTCTAAGGTGATTGTGGAGCTTAGGGAGGCTTTTCCGGAAGCAAAGCAGGAATCAACCCTGATCGAGACTCTCACAAGCGTTACAGAAGCCACGGGAAGCAGATTTATTGTGATTATTGATGAATGGGATGCGCTGTTTCGCGAGGCCATGAAGTGTACGGAGGTTCAGAAGGAATATATTCAGTTATTGAGAAGTCTTTTTAAGAGCAGCCTTACTGATAAAACGATTGAAGCAGCTTATATGACAGGAATTTTACCGATCAAAAAGTATGGTACCCAGTCTGCAATGACAGATTTCAGAGAATATACAATGTTACAGCCCGGCCCCTTGGAAGAATATGTAGGCTTTACAGAAACTGAAGTAAAAGCTCTCTGTGAAAAAAACGATATGGATTTTGAAGAGGCGAAATACTGGTACGACGGCTATTCTTTCAGCAGAATAAAGTCTGTGTACAGCCCCAATTCTGTTGTCATGGCAATGAAGATGAAGGAGTTCAGTACTTACTGGACGCAGACAGAGACATATGAATCTTTAAAAATTTATATCGAGATGGATGAAGACGGATTAAAGGAAACAATTGTTCAGATGCTGGGCGGCGCGCATGTTTCTATTGATTTCAGGACTTTCCAGAATGATATGACAAATATAAAGAGTAAAGATGATGTACTTACTTTGCTGGTTCACTTAGGGTATCTGGCTTATAATTCAAGAGAAAAATGTGCTTTTATACCAAATGAAGAAGTACATCAGGAATTTGTCCGGGCCGTATCTTCGGGAAAACATCGGGAAGGAGAAGAGATTTGATGAGAAAAAAACTACCGGTAGGTATTGAAAATTTTGAAGAGTTTTCAAACGAAAATTTTTACTATGCAGATAAAACAATGTTCATATCTGAGCTTTTGCATAACTGGGGAAAGGTAAACCTTTTCACCCGTCCCCGCCGGTTTGGCAAATCATTGAATATGAGTATGCTGAAAGCCTTTTTTGAAATCGGAGCGGATGAAAAACTGTTTGACGGATTGAAAATCTCGCAGGAAAAAGAACTGTTTGAGAGATACATGGGGAAATTTCCTGTAATCTCCATTACCTTGAAGGGCGTTAGCGGTTTAGACTATTATGGAGCATGTAATGCTTTGCGTAATAAAATTGGAAATGAAGCCCTTCGCTTTGATTTCCTTACAGAAAGCGATAAACTTTCTGATTTCGATAAACAGAAGTATGCTCAACTGATTAATATTGGAAGGGGAGAGAAGGATGAAGCCATTTTCACAATGTCCGATTCTATCCTTATGGAAAGCCTCGGTACATTGTCATACCTTCTGGCAAAACATTACGACAAACAGGTTATTCTTCTGATTGACGAGTATGATGTTCCGCTTGATAAAGCATTTCAGGAAGGTTATTATGATGAAATGGTTTTAATGATTCGTAACCTGTTTGAAAATGTTTTAAAGACAAACGACAGCCTTTATTTTGCTGTCATTACAGGCTGCCTGCGTATTTCTAAAGAGAGCATTTTTACCGGGCTGAATAACCTGAAAATCCATACAATATCTGATAGCCGATATG
>JAUNGB010000197.1 GCA_030524715.1 Eubacteriales bacterium
TTCCTTTCTAGTTTACGACTGTTTTTGCTGTCCGTCAACCCGGGTATGGGGCATTCCTTTGTTTCCTTGCGGACTGCTACCGGGCACTGAGATAATATTGATACAGTGATGGTCATCCACAGGGGGCTTGACAGGCGTGTTATAATGGACTCAAAGAGTCCGTTAGGGAGAAACGCCCTGGTGCCCACAAATCGGTCGCAAAAAATTTACAAAAGATTTTTTGAAGAATGTGTTGATATTCGGCGGTGTTTTGAGTATAATAAAAGTGAGGAAAGCGGACGTCATTCCGCTGGTGTGGCTGACACCTAAAATCCGAACTGATGCAGGGCGTAGGGACCTGAGGTTGGCGGGCAACGATAAAACCCGAAAGCGATGCAGGACGTAGGGGCCTGAGGTTGGCGGACAACGATAAAATCAGTCATTAAGGGAGACGCACAGCATCACGGTGTTGTAGTCTCCCTTTAAATTTTGTTAAAAGCAGATGGGAAACAAAAGAGATGGGAATAGAGAATATAACGAAAAAGGAAGCTCTTACCAGAGTTTTCTCTGCAGCAACGGAATATAAAAATAATCTGGTAGATCAGAGCCTTTTATTTGTATGTACAGATAAGCATAAACATACATATCATTTAGAAGTAACATTTGATGCGAGCAATTTCCTGCATATGACTGGGTTTGAGACAAGAATTAAGCCACAGCATTTCTTTGAAATGTGCCTTGATCGAAGACTAACAGAGAATGACTTTGAGTTTTCGGATGACGGGACGACCCCATTAAAAATGTTGGCGCTACCTAAATTGGTAAAGAAAAGTTTATCGGCCAATATGCTGGGGGATTATAATATGTCTCAGCCGAAATTATATACAGAGAAAATTGCGGGCGGTGTTTATGCATGTGTTGGCTTTATCCGAACAGGTAAGTATGGAAGGTATGTTCCTAATACTGTTTTAGAAGGTGACATACGAAAAAAGGTAAAACAAGCGGATAGAATTGTACTGACATATAGAAAGAAACGTGGCGAAGAAAAGTATTCCGAAATAGTGTATGCTGCCAAAAAGGTGGATTGGAATAAAATAAAACTGCCACAAGGATATGAATATTTACCATTGCCAGAAATGTCGCCTATTCTTGCGCACATAGTTCCGGCAAAACCGGAAGCGACACAACATGATCAGAAAAACGAAGAAAGAGACATTTTAAGTGCAATTGTTACATATAGAGATATTGGGTGGAATGATGATCAGATTTTGGAAAAGCTAGAACAGCGATTTGCTTTAAGTGAAGAAGAAGCTCTTGAGTATATGATTAAAGCTGAGTAAATGCAGATATTGCCTCGGTGGTTACTATCCAGTTTCACAATAATTTGTGGAGTAGGACAGCGTGGACTGTACCCGGAAAAACGGACAATGAAAAAAGATACCTCCTATTGTAGAATAGAACTACAGTAGGAGGTATTTGCATGTCAAGACAATATACACACGTAATGCAATACGCAGAAGAAATTTTTCAGCGAAAAGCAGCAGGAGAAACAAATCGGGAAATCGGAGAGAAGTTAGGCTTAAGCAAGAAATAGGTAAAACAGCTGGTATGTCGTGAAAATCGAAAGCGACGGCTGATAAAAAATGGATATATTCCTCGGCCTCAAGGGAGACCACGAAAAGATGCAAGGATAAAAGAAGTAAGACAGTATGATGAAATTATAAAGCTGAAAATGCAGGTAGAATTATTGCGAAATTTTCTGTACGAAGCTGGGAGGAGGTGACGATCAAATATCGAGTTATTGAACGATTTCGAGAAATATACAGCGTTACGGATATGTGCAAATTCTTTGAAGTGTCCAGAAGCGGTTACTATGCATGGCGCAACAGACAGCAACAGGAATCCAAAGATCAATGGCTGATGCATGCAATCATAGAATGTCAAAATATCTGCAATCAAACTTATGGAATCCGTCGGGTAAAGCGTTGGATTGAGCGGAATAAGGGGAAAACAGTAAATCTAAAGGCTATTTTACGGATTATGAGAAAGCTTG
>JAUNGB010000016.1:0-16932 GCA_030524715.1 Eubacteriales bacterium
CTGGGCGACTTTCGTTCATGAGCATGTAGCAAAGCGGAATGCGAATGTCCGCTTTCCTGAAAGTCGCTGGGCGACTTTCGTTCATGAGCATGTAGCAAAGCGGAATGCGAATGTCCGCTTTCCTGAAAGTCGCTGGGCGACTTTCGTTCATGAGCATGTAGCAAAGCGGAATGCGAATGTCCGCTTTATTGCAAGTCGCATATTGTAAAAAAATGTATAAAAACAGAAAATGAGGGGAGAATGTTTTATGAATCCATTGTTTCAGACGGAGGGAGCGTGCCTGACCATTATGCTTCCGAAGGAATTGGACCATCCGGCTTCGGATATGATCCGTAAGGAGTCAGATAAGATTATGAGCCGGACGTATATCAGGACCATTGTTTTTGATTTTGCAGAAACCACCTTTATGGATAGCTCCGGGATCGGCCTTATTATGGGCAGGTACCGGGCGTTGGGGATGCGGGGGGACTGTATCCGTGCGGTTCATGTAAGCAGCCATATTGACAAGCTTCTGCATTTATCCGGCGTCCACAAATATATGCCGATTCAGTGTGAAGCAGAAATGATTGGGGAATAGGAAGGGAGTATATGATGGAAAATACCAATGAAATGACGATCATCTTTGACAGCCGCCCTGTGAACGAAGGGCTGGCAAGGGTTGCGGTAGCATCCTTTTGCACACAGCTTAATCCTACCCTTGAAGAGGTGGCCGACCTGAAAACGGCCGTCTCGGAGGCAGTGACAAACTGTATTATTCATGGATACGAAGGAAAGGTACATAAGATTAAGGTAATCTGCAGGCTGAACGGCCGGGAGCTCACTGTGGATGTGATCGATGAAGGGGTAGGGATCGCGGACGTGGAAAAGGCGATGGAGCCTTTGTTTACCACCAAGCCTGAGAAAGACCGCTCCGGTATGGGATTCACATTTATGGAGGCGTTTATGGATGAGGTTTCCGTGGATTCTGAAGTGGGAAAAGGAACTACGGTACACATGAAGAAAATCATCAGGAGGTAAGAATGGACCATACTCTTGCCCTGATCGGGCGTGCGCACCAGGGGGATAAAGAGGCAAGAGATACGTTATTTGAAGAAAATGTGGGATTGATCTACAGTGTGGCGCGGAGATTCCTGGGGCGCGGCGTGGAGATGGAGGATCTGTTTCAGATCGGCAGTATCGGACTTTTGAAGGCAGTGGATCATTTTGATATGGCTTTTGATGTGAAATTTTCCACATATGCGGTTCCTATGATCGCGGGGGAGATCAAGCGTTTTCTGCGCGACGACGGGATGCTGAAGGTCAGCCGTTCCCTGAAGGAAAATCATTACAGGATTTATCAGGCCAGGGAAGAAATGGAGCGTAGGCTGGGGAGAGAGCCTACGCTTACGGAGATTTCCGGAGAAATCGGAATTTCCATGGAGGAGCTTGTGCTGGCGATGGAATCAAAGGTCGAGGTAGAATCCCTGCATAAAACTATTTATCAGGGGGAGGGTACGGAGATTTCACTGATGGACAAGCTCCCGGAAAATGAGAACCAGCAGGAGCTGCTGCTGGACCGTATTTTTCTGGAGGAAATTCTGGATACGCTTGAGCCGAAGGAAAAACAGTTGATCTGTATGCGTTATTTTAAGGATATGACCCAGACAGAGATTGCCGGAGAACTGGGAGTTTCCCAGGTGCAGGTATCCAGAATGGAGAAAAGGATACTGAGAAATCTAAGGGGGAAACTATAACGGTGAATGTACGCTTTATTGCAGAAGAAAATAAAAAATACTCTGTATTCGGATACTGGATTAAGGGAATGCCAATGCCGCTTTACAAAAACGCTCCTGTGTGATACACACAGGAGCGGAACTTTTGCTGCTGTTTAACATTTACGGTGTACACAGGAGCGGAACTTTGGTTGCTGTTCACACCTACGGTGCAGACAGTAACGGATATCTTACATATTTAAATATAAGACCGGCTTTATTTGCTGACAGAAGTCTGCTGACGGCCGAATATCTGATGGACATACTTAGAAAGCGCCGTCAGGACGATCATGCCAAGAACACCGCAGGAAATAACTTCGCCGATTCCTACAGTCAGCATCATCAATGGGATGGGAAGATTGATTCCGTAGCCATAATACAGCACAAGCGGTACGATGACCGTATTTGCGATAATGGGAGGGAGCGGTGCGAGAAAACGGCTGCTATTCCGCAGCTTATAGGTAAATACTGCTCCGATCAAAGTTGCGATACTCCCAAA
Organism: Eubacteriales bacterium; assembly: GCA_030524715.1. Classification (GTDB taxonomy): domain Bacteria; phylum Bacillota; class Clostridia; order Lachnospirales; family Lachnospiraceae; genus Blautia_A. Next base: position 2,251 of record JAUNGB010000016.1, read on the forward strand.
CAGGATATCTATTGGGATTGCTCCACCCAACAGATTGGCAATGATACATCCCACAAATAATCCGGGAATAGCTGCCGGAGTAAAATACGGCAGGATCGTCAGGGCCTCCGAAAAGCGGATCTGGACTTCTCCGAAGCTCAGGGGCGCAAACACCAGTGTCAGAACGACATAAATGGCGCCGATCATGGCAGCATGCGCGATGAATAAAGTACTTGGTCGTTTCATGATTTTTTCTCCTTTAGTTTTGTTTTACGAGTGGAAGGTCTCGAACACTCGATTCATTTAACGCCGGGAATCGGCGGCAAGCCCTATAGACCTTATTTTTTGCCATAGCATACAGAGCAGGCTACGTGTAATGGGCTTTGCAACGTAAGTGAGTATAGCATAGTCCGGAAAGAAAAGCAAGCAAAGTATCAAATATTCAGTTGCGAGAAGTCAATAGAGAAATCATCATAGATTCCTGGGCTGATTGTGTCGGAAAAAGTAAAGCGTTGGGCAAGAACCTGATTCTCAAAATCATATATCGTAACCGTTTGATTTCCTGAATCGATAATCCAGTATTCCCGAACGCCTGCCGACTGGTATTTATACAGTTTAAGAATATAATCATTCATTGGGTTACTGGGGGATACGACCTCAATGATCCAGTCAGGCGCGCCGTTGCACCCTCTATCATCAAGTTTGGAAGGATTGCATATTACGCTGATATCCGGTTCAAAATAATTTGCATCATCCTCATTTAGGAAGACGGCAAACGGCGCCGGATAGACTTTGCATGAGCCATGTTTTGAATCGATATAGTCAGCGATCTTTCTTGACAGTGAAAAACAAATATCCTGATGTTGCCTGCTTGGAGGAGCCATATAATAAATTCGTCCGTCAATCAATTCTGCCCGGGTACCTTCCGGCAGATTGTAAATATCTTCAGTGGTATAAATTCTTTCTTTGGGTAATGCCATGATAAAACCCCCTTTGCTTAATATTTTGCGGGTGAGCTGCCGCGTTCTGTTTTTAATGATTTCTGTCGGCGCGCGCCTGCAGCCAGCAGGCAAAAGCTTTGATTCAAAAATTTCTGCTGGTTATGATTTTATCATTTCTTTATATAATATAATGTGTCAAATGTTACTGTTTACAGGTTATCATTCCACCTGCCTTTCTTTATATACTGCATAACAATACAACTATCAGTGCAGGAATCAGAAAGGTTCTGCCGTATGGATAATGTGCAGGTATATAAAAAGGCAGATTGAAGTGTAACCTGTCCGCTATTAGTTCACACTGCAGGTGCAAACAGTAACGAAGTATGCATATTACTTATGTTTTATAAAAAAATTAAGTTTATGAGATATATCTGTAATATATTTGATGTATAGTTAAATACGGCAGAAAAATCGACGGCAAATAGCAATGCTAAGATATTTCAGAAATGACAGAACGTAATAAAGATGCTAAGATATTTCAGGAATAATGAAAGTTTTTGTAAAGATGAATCGGAAAGATGATAGGATATTTATGTAAAGAAATATGGAGCAGGAGGAATATGATTTTTAGGCGTGCAGCAGGGCTTTTGCTGCTGTGCGGCGCGTGTGTGTTTTATAAATGCCCTGTCCGTCTTCTGTTCCATATAGACTGTCCGGGGTGCGGAATGACCCGTGCCGTTCTTTCTGCGCTGAGACTGGACTTTAACGCTGCATTTCGTTACCATAGCCTGTTCCCGGTGACGTTTGTATGCGCGGGGTATTATATATTCCGGGATTGTATTTACATTGGCAGAAGGCAGGAACGGATTGCCCTGACGGTGATCGCCGCAGCGTTTATAATCAGATGGCTGATACAGTTATTTATGTGATGCTGTATTATGTATATCCAGATATGCAGGGATTCGGTTTGGAATTATGTCAGTATAGCTGATCAGAATACAGCATATCCCACAAATTGTGGAATACATCTTGCAGAAAGCAATTTTCAAATACGCTCCAGGACTTGTGAGTGAGTCTTGAATATTACAGATATTATTATTTTATGGGGGAGAGATAGTGATGATCAGGAAAAAAATTAAACCGGGAGATATTCTTAAAATAGTGCTGGCTGTGCTTGTGGTTTGTATCGCGGCCGCGGCGGCGCTGCTTTGCTTCCGGCTGAACAACAGCCGGATGGAGCTTAAAGAAGAGAACAGGCAGTACAGCCAGGAGAACATACAGAAGCAGAGTGAAATAGACAGCCTTAAAGCGCAGCTTCAGGAAAAGGAGACGCAGCTTCAGGAGAATGCAGGACAGCCTCAGGAGCAGAGTGAGGGCGCCGCAGAGGGCGCGCTTTCCCCATCCCGGGGAGACTCCCTGTTTTCTGACAAGCGGGGACTGCAGCCCGGGGAAATTCTGGATCCGGAAGCAGTTAAGGCGGATCTGGATTCTTACTTTACGCAGAGCAGTATTGAACGTGACGGGGAGATCTTTCAGAGGATTAATGGAAAATCATACAGAGATAATGATGATATTTCCCTTGATGAGCTTAGCTATCTGAAGCTGGTGCATTATAATTTCAATAATGAGATCCAGGTGGGGGAGATGATCGTAAACGCGGCTTTGGCAGAGGATGTGCTGAGTATCTTTAAAGAACTGTTTCAGCTGGAATATCAGATACAGTCCATTTATCTGATAGATAATTACTGGGAAGAGGGCATGACAGGAGATGAAGCGGACAATGCATCCATCGAAGAAAACAACACCTCCTGCTTTTGCTACCGTGCTATCACGGGAGGCGGATCTCTTTCAGATCATGCGTATGGAAGGGCGATCGATATCAACCCCCAGCAGAATCCCTACATCAATGCCGACGGATCCCATGCCCATTCAAACGCTGACCCGTATGTTGACAGGAACAGCGGAGCCCCTCATATGATCGCAGACGGAGATGAGTGCTACAAGATATTTGCCCATTACGGATTCTCATGGGGCGGATTATGGAGCGCTCCTACGGATTATCAGCACTTTTACCGCAAAGCAGACTGAGAAGAAACGAAGGGGAGGGCACACAGATGATCAGCTATGCAATGTTTAGCAGAACCGGAGGCAGAGAACGCAATGAAGATTCGGTTCTTATGTGCGAACAGGGCTTTGGCGCCGCATTTGCTCTGGCAGACGGATTAGGAGGACATGGAAAGGGCGATGCCGCGTCCTCCATTGTCACCGACCAGGCAATCCGTATATTTAAAAAGACAGGGAATGACCCGGATTATCTCAGTCATGCTTTTCAAAGCGCCCAGGGAAGGCTTATGCAGAAAAAAGAAGCCATGGGGATCAGAGAAGAAATGAAAAGCACCATGGTTCTTCTTCAGGTGACAGGGGAGTACGCCAGATGGGCGCATATTGGAGATTCACGTCTGTATTATTTCAAAGATTTTCATATTATCGACAGGACAAAGGATCACAGCGTACCGCAGATGCTGGTCAACGCCGGACAAATAACAGAAAACGAAATCCGCCGTCATGCAGACCGCAACAAGCTCCTGCGCGTTCTCGGGACGCCGTGGGAAAATTCTTCGTATGACGTCTCGGAGCCGGTGGCGCTGTCAGAATGCCAGGCGTTTCTGCTGTGCACAGACGGCTTTTGGGAACTGATCCGGGAAAAGGAAATGGAGAAGACCCTTAAGCAATCCAGAAGCGTCGCCCAGTGGCTTGAAAAAATGGAGAAGATCGTTCTGAAAAGAGGGGCCGGCTCAGATATGGATAATTACTCCGCAATATGCGTGTACGTGGATAAAAGATAAGTGAATAAAAGATAAACAGGTATTAAAATGAGACTGTAAAAATCAGGAGAGAGTGGTATGTCTATTATAAAATGTGAAAACGGCCATTTTTTTGACAACAGCAAGTATTCCCAATGTCCCTATTGCTCAAGTCAGGAATACGAAAGAAACCGGTATGAGGATCAGATCAGGGAACGCGTTACCATTGCGATTCCAAGGAGAGAGCCGGAGGAGTCTGTTACCATCGGCCTGTATGAAGCTCAAAAGCCGGATGACCAGAAAACCATAGGGATTTTTTCCAGACAGGCGGGGACGGACTATGTTACAGGATGGCTGGTATGTATTCAGGGAAGGGAAAAAGGCAGAGATTATCGTCTCCATAACGGAAATAACAGGATCGGGCGCAGCCTTGGAATGGATATCTGTATTGTGGACGATCCCGGAATTTCCAGAGAAAATCATGCGACGATCGTATACGATTACCGATCGAACCGCTTTTTTCTCGTACCGGGCCTGGGAACGATCACTAGATTGAACGGAGAATTGATCATGAAAGCGAAAGAACTAAAAAAACGGGATGAGATTCTTCTGGGTGAAAGTACCCTTGCCTTTATTCCGTTTTGCGAGGAGGGGCATATATGGGAAAAAGAAGAAAAGTGACGGTTCTTGCAGGAATCCTCTTATCTGTTCTGATGCAGGCTCCTGTGTGGGCGGCGGGAAATGTCTGCGAGGTTGAGCAGATATCGGTGAATATGCCCGAGGTCAGGGTGTATTACCGCGCGCCGGAGCAGGAAGCTTCTTACGAAGCTTATCTGGGAGGCGAAGCCTTGTCCTTTGATTCGTCTTCTGCTTTTTCAGAAACGGGAGAAGGCGTGGATTATTATCTGATGCTGGATATTTCCGCGTCCATTCCGGACGATAAGTTTGAAAATATCAAAAACGGTATCTGTGATTTCATTTCTTCAAAAGGAGAGAAGGACAGATGCATACTGCTTACCTTCGGCAATGAGTCGAAGCTTGTGCTGGACGGCTCCCAGAATGCCGCGGATGCCGTGGGAGCTGTGCAGAACCTGAAAAATGACGATATGGAAACCGTGCTGTTCCAGTCTGTTGTCCAGACTGCAGGTATGATCGAACAGGCTGCGCAGCTTGAGGAAAAGCGGCGTGTGATCGTTACGATTACAGACGGGGAGGACTGCGTAACAGGGCAGGCTACTGCCGCGGAGGCTTTGAATACGCTGAACAGTAAAGGGATTCCCCTGTATGCGGTGGCTGTTGATGTGGGAAAGGAAGAATATATTAACAGCTTTGGGGAATTTGCCAGAAATACGGGCGGAACCCTCAGCATTTATTCCCAGGGGGAGAGCAGAGAGGTGTTTTCTCAGATACGCAGCACCATAGAAAACAGCTTTGTGGCGGATTTTCACAGTGATACGAACGTGGCGAGCAATGAGAAAGAGGATTTCACTATTAAATTTACAGAGCATAAGGTGTCGGACACCAGAGAAGTGGTGCCTACCCGCTGGATTCCCGATACGGAAGCGCCGAAGGTGGCCGATGCTGCCCTTCAGGGCGAAAACGAGATCAGGCTGACATTTTCTGAGAGCGTCCTCGGCGCGGATTCCCAGAGCAATTATAAAGTGGAAAAGGATGGGAAAGCAATAGCCGTCGGTTCTGTATTCTATACACAGGAGGACGCTCCTGTCTCGGTATTGACCTTTCAGGAGCCTTTGTATGAGGGAAATTATAAAATATCGTTTTCCGGCATTACAGACAGATCCATGGAAAAGAATGCCCTGACAGAGCCATGTACTGTGGCCTCCGAGCTTCAGGAGCCAACAGAAGAACCGGAGGAGCCGGGCTTTTGGGAAAAATGGTGGTGGATCCCGGCCCTGATCTTCCTGGCGGTACTGATCGCGGTTATTGTGATCGTGGTTATCATCTATAAAAAAGTCAAGAAAAACAAGGGCGTCATTTATGTGGACGGCCATGCCACACTGGCTTCTAATGTGGATGTGAAGCAGCATGTATCCTCCAGGGAGCTGCCGCAGAAAACCGTAAAGCTGTCAGTCAGGGACAAGATCAACGGACAATGTGAGATGAATGTTACCATTAACGGAAGCGCCATGGTAGGGAGAAGCGGCGATTGCGACGTGTACTTTGACGATCTTAAGATGTCGCGCCAGCATTTCGCTCTGGAAACGGACGGAAAAGACGTATTTATTACAGATCTGGAAAGCCATAACGGAACCTTTGTGAACGGGGTGCGTCTCAATAACAGGCGTAAGCTGACGCCCGATGATGAAATAGCGGCAGGAAACGTTCAGATCAGGATTCTCTGGCAATAAGATAAGCAATATAGTGAGCGGAATGCCAATGTCCGCTTTATGAGCGGGAGGGGAAAATGAGAATAAAATTTTATACGGCCACTGACAGAGGCACCAGAGAATACCAGCAGGACGCCGCAGAGGCAAAGGTATGGGAGGATCTGGGAATTGCGGCGCTCTGTGACGGAATGGGCGGACTGAACGGAGGGGAAAAGGCAAGCAATCTGGCTGTGAAGCGTTTTTTCAGAGATTTAGACGAGGCATGGCCTGTTCTCCAGATCCCTGACTTTCTGGAGAATGAGGCGCGCATTCTTGACCGGGCAGTCTATGATCTGGCTGACGGAGACGGAAACCGCCTGAATGCGGGGAGCACCCTTGTGGCTGTAATTATAGACAAGAACAGGCTATATTGGGTTTCCGTGGGGGACAGCAGGCTGTATCTTTTGAGAAACGGAAAAATGCGCTGTCTTACAGCGGCCCATAATTATAAAACAATGCTTCGGGAAAAGCTGGCCCAGGGGCAGATCGACATGAATTATTACAATACGGAAATACAGCAGGGGGAGGCCCTGACCAGCTATCTGGGAATGGGGCGGCTGTCCCTGATCGACAGAAATTTCAGCCCTGTGGAGCTTTTGGAAGAGGATATCCTGCTTCTGTGCAGCGACGGATTATATAAAACATTATCCGATGAGCAGATTCAGGCTGTTGTGGAAGAAAGCGGCGGCCATATCTCCCTGGCAGGGGAGCGGCTGCTTGAAATTGCCGGACGGTGGGGAGCAAGAGGCCAGGATAACACTACATTGATCCTTATGAAGCCGGAAGCGGAAAAAAATCCAGGAGGGACTAATCGTGGCAAAATGTATGAGTTGCATGCAGGATTATGAGCAGCAGGAGTATTGTCCCTTCTGCGGCGCGGAAGCCGGCTTAAAGGCGGCGGACATAGGGCAGATTCCTGCGGAGACGATTCTGAACAGAAGATTTATTATTGGAGAACTGATAAATTCCGACCGGATCGGATTCACCTACCTTGCATGGGACGCTCTTCTTGAGCGGAAGGTCGTGATCAAGGAATGGTTCCCCTGCGCCCTTGCCCAAAGGGAAGAAAACGGCCTGGATGTAAAGGGCGGGATGGATGCGGAATTGTGGGAAAGACTGAATCAGCAGTTTATGGAGCATGCCAGGAAGCTGCATAAGCTTCAGAATATTCCTGCTCTGGTTCCCATCTATACTTTTTTCAGAGAAAATAATACCTCTTATTATGTGATGGAATTTCTGGAGGGAAGGACAGTCCGGGGAATGCTTGAGAGAGAAAATCCCCTTGTTCCGTCAGAGGCGGAAAAGCTGATGGAGAAGATCGCGCAGGCCCTGGAAATTCTTCATGATAACGGAATCATACATGGAAACCTTTCCCCTGATAATATTTTTCTGTGCAGAACAGGAGAGATCAGATTTTTGAACCTGGCATGGTTTTCAGAAGAAATGAAGACTATCAGATATACGGTCTTTCAGGGAAAATATGCGCCCTTTGACTATGAAAAGGCTTTCTTTACGCAAAACAGGGAAATGGATACCTACAGCTTTTGTGCGGTATATTACCGGCTGATAACAGGGTGCGCCCCGGTGAGCGCTTTGCAGCGTATAAAAAAAGAAAAACTGCCTTCTGTCTCAGACTATGGCGTGAAGATTTCCGCGCGCACGGAGAAGGAGATCATGGAAGGTCTTAAAAATCCGGACAGGTCAGGAAAGGGTATGCTGAGATTCCTTCAGATATTAAATGTGGTACTGGTGATCACGGCGGCTGCCCTGGGAGTACTGATTGTGATTTAGAATGTGTTTTAAAGAACAGAAGAAATCCGCGTAGCTTTAGATGCGCGGTTCAGGAAACTTATATGGGGATGGGCGTAGGGAAATCGGTATCCCATTCCGATAGTAATCAATCTACGCGGACGTTTCCGTATGTCGCACTCCGTTAAATTTACCGAGTGTGGATTGAAACAACAATAAGAGAAACAAGGGATTGAGGGCGGGATGAGAGAGAATGATTTTTATGTTTCGGTGATCGACTGGAACGGACATATTCAGGAATTTGAGATTCCTGCGGGAAGCAGGAGCATTAAGCTTGGCAGGGACGCCAGGATGAATACGGTTTTACTGCCGTTTCAGTTTGTATCCGGATCCCATGGAGAGATCATATTTGAAAAAGACAGGATTTTTTATGTGGATCTGAACAGCGCAAACGGCACGGAAGTGGAATGTGACGGAATGCTCAGTTTCCTTTTCCATACAAAACAAAAAGCGGATATCAGGGACGGCTCATTGCTGAGGATCCGCGGAAGCAGGGACCAAGAAGGGATCACGATCCTTTTTTACAGCAAACAGGATCATGCCACATGGAAAAAAATTCCGGTTGGAAAAGCGCCGATCACCATCGGACGCAGCCACCGGAATGATATTGTACTTAAAAATTCCAGCGTATCCAGAGAGCATGCGGTGATACAGGAGAAAAACGGTATCTGTACCATACGGAATTTAAAAAGCACCAACGGCCTCCTTGTAAACGGACGGGCTGTCCGGGAGGAAAAGGCGCTGAAGGCGCAGGATGTGATCGAAATTCTGGATCACCGGATTATTTTTTCCGGACATCTGTTGTTTTATAAAAATTCCACCAGAGGCGTTACGCTGGAAACACAAAATCTGCGCAAGGTTGTGGGAAAGCAGAAAAAAGTGATTTTAAACAATGTGAACTGCAGGATAGACAGCAACGAGTTTGTGGCTATTATCGGCGGTTCGGGAGCGGGAAAGACGACTCTTATGAACGCAATGGGCGGTTTTGACAGGGACATTCAGGGAACGGTGCTCTGCAACGGAATGGATCTCCGGAAACAATTCCAGCATCTGAAAAGCATTATCGGTTATGTCCCGCAGCAGGATATCATCTATGAAAATCTGACCCTGCGTAAAATGCTGTATTATACAGCCAAGCTGAAAATGCCAAAGGATACGTCCATGCAGGAAATTGACCAAAAGATCAACGAGGTTCTGGAAATGGTTGAGCTGACAGAGCATCAGAACACCTACATCAGAAAATTGTCAGGGGGCCAGAAAAAGAGAGCCAGCATAGCCGTGGAGCTTCTGGCCGACCCCAAATTGTTTTTCCTTGACGAGCCTACTTCAGGGCTGGATCCCGGAACGGAGAAAAATCTGATGGCGATTTTAAGCAAGCTGTCAAAAACAAAGGATAAGACGATCATCATGGTTACCCATACCACCCAGAGCCTTGATATGTGCGACAGGATCTTGTTTATGGGAGAAGGGGGAAGATTGTGCTTCGCGGGGACTCCGGAGCAGGCGCTGATGTTTTTTGATACGGACAGCCTGGTGGATATATATAATATGGTTGCGGAAAATCCGGCGCTGTGGGAAGAGCAGTTCGCCCATTGCATGGAGCAGACGGCTGCAAAGGAGCCGGAAAATTCCGGGCGGGAGGAACTGAAGAAACGTAAAACCTCCCTGTTTTATCAGCTTTTTTATCTGAGCCTTCGGTATGCGGAGCTGATAAAAAACGATCTGCTAAGGCTTGCGCTGATCGTGCTGCAGCCGCTGATCATCGGAATACTGCTTTATATTGTATCGGATGAAGATATTTTTGATATCTATGAATCCACGAAATCCATGATGTTTGCCCTGAGCTGTTCGGGAATCTGGATGGGGCTTTTTAATTCCATTCAGGAAATCTGTAAAGAGCGTGTGATCATCAAGAGAGAATATATGGCCAACCTGAAGCTGCCGGCATATATTTTGTCCAAGATCATTGTTCAGTCGGCAATCGGATTTCTGCAGGCTTTGATCCTTACCGTGGTTTTTCTTACCGCAGTGGGAAAATCAGGCGCCGGAATCCTTACGGGGCATTTCCATATAGAGATTTTTATGACGGTGTGGCTGACGATTCTTGCATCCATGGCCATAGGTTTTATTGTTTCCTCCATAGTAAAAACAGGAGATAAGGCTATGGCGGTCGCGCCGTTTATTCTGATCGTACAGCTTCTGTTTTCCGGAATTTTATTTACATTGGAAGGGCTGGGAGAGTGGATCTCTTATCTGACGATCAGCCGCTGGTCGGTGGAGGCGCTGGGAAGTATCGTAAACCTCAATGCCATGCAGCTTCGGATGCAGAAGGAAATCCCTTCTCTGGAGCATGCCGCGGAAGACTTTTTTAAATTCAGCGCGGGGCATCTGTGGAAGGCATGGGGAATTCTTTTTATTATGATGGTTGTATTTTCTGCAGTCAGTACATTGCTTTTGAGAAATGTAGCCAGAGACAGCAGGTAGAAGGTCAGAACGTTAAAAATCTTTCCGGGCGTACGGCAATATGCATCTGGTATGTAAAGCTGATGACGGGATGGCCGCAGAATACAGAAAATATTTAAAAGAGAGGGAAGAAAGATGGAGAGAAGAAAAGAAGACAGGTCATTGCTGATACTGATTTTGCTGTCAGTGGTCACCTGCGGGATTTACGGGATTATTTTTTACTGGAACATGTACAGGGATATTAACGTTGTCTGCCGGGAAAAGGAAAATGACGATTCCCAGCAGTCGCCCAACTACCTGATCGCATGCCTTTTGTCGCTGATCACCTGCGGGATTTATCATTATTATTGGCTGTATAAGCAGGGGAACAGAATGCAGCGTGTGGGCAAAGAATACGGCATTGTCATAGAAGAAAACGGAACTACCTATCTTCTGTGGGGGCTGATCGGCGTTCTGCTTTTCGGAGTCGGTCCGCTTGTGGCAATGTATTTTATGATCAAAAACCTGAACAGGCTGTGTATGTGCTTTAATCAGGATTATGTGGACAACGTGCCAAGATACGGGGCTCAGGGCAGCGATCAGAGAGATTACGGTTATATAGATCAGAATGATTTCTCCGGCGGAAATCAGATGAACAACAATTATCAAAATAATAATTATCAGAATAATAACTATCAAAATGGTAATTATCAAAACATTTATGACAATGTGACCCGGGGAACAGAAGGGGAGACTATCGGACTGAAATCAGGAATGCTGGTGTGTACAAAGGGCTCTATGAACGGCGCTCAGATCCCTCTTCAGAACCACGAGATCGTTACCATAGGAAGAGACAGCGCTGTATGCAATTTAGTCCTTACGGATATGGACGTCAGCAGACGCCATTGTACAGTGCAGTACAGCAGCAGCGAAAACTGCTATTATGTAACGGATTACTCTTCTCTAGGAGTAAGGATCAACGGCTATCAGAGAATGGAAAAAAATGTCCTGACCAAATGCGAAAGGGGAACAAGGCTTTTGCTGGGAGAAGGCAAAAATGAAATTCTTTTGCAGTGATTAAGACTAAGTATAAATACAACAGGGCTGTGAGGCTTTACAGTACCGGAAATAACAGGAGGATTGAAAATGAATTTACAGAAATGTGAGAACGGACATTTTTTTGATGCGGATAAATATCAGATATGCCCTCATTGCCAGAAGCTTGACGATGATGTAAAAACAGTGGGACGAATGGAAAATGAAGCCCCTGCATTTGGTCAGGGAATCTCATCAATGCCAACCATGCCTCAGGCGCCTTCTTTTGCGCCTGACGACGATGCGAAAACAGTAGGGATCTTTCAGAGCACTTTGGGAACAGGAACGCAGCCGGTTGTGGGATGGCTTGTGTGCGTACAGGGCGCGTGCCAGGGACAGAGCTTCCAATTGAAGGAGGGCAAAAACTTTCTTGGACGCGGGGAGGATATGGATGTTGTGATCCGGGGAGACATGGCGGTTGCAAGAAGACGTCACGCCTGTGTTATCTTTGAGCCAAGGGCGTCGGTGTTTTATGCGCAGCCGGGAGAATCCCACGAGCTGTTTTACCTGAATAACAATGTGGTTCTAAGCAGCGAAATCTTAAAAAGCCATGACGTGATCACTCTGGGCGAGACTGATCTTCTGTTTGTTCCTTTATGCGGAGCAGATTTCAGTTGGGATCAATATAAGAAAAAGGAAGCCTGAACGCAGATAAGCATGCAGTAAAGCGAAATGCGAATGGTTGCTTTACAGGAAATAGGGAAATCCGGAGGAACATATGAAAATAGAGAATCTGTGCATAAAATGTATGAAGGAGAAGTCTTCTCCAGAGGCAGTATGCGAGCATTGCGGGTTTGACCCTGCGGCTGCGTCAGTACCTCCCCATCATCTGCCGCCTTTTGTGATCCTGGCAGGAAAATATCTTGTGGGAACGGCTATCGGGGAAGGCGGTTTTGGCATTACTTATATTGGGATAGATTTAAATCTGGAAATGCGCGTAGCCATAAAGGAATATTACCCTAATGGCTGCGCAGTCCGCGATATGAGCGGAAACAGCAGCACTGTCCAGTCCTATTCGGGAGAGCAGCAGGGATTTTTTGAAGCGGGCAGGGAAAAATTCATCAATGAAGCCAAAATCCTTGCAAAATGTATGCATTTGCCCGAAATTGTCACGGTGAAGGACTTTTTTAAGGAAAACCACACTGCGTATATCGTCATGGAATATGTGGATGGAAAAACACTGAAGGATTATCTGAAGGAAAAGGGCGGGCGGCTTTCTGCAGAAGAGACTCTGCATATGCTGGGGCCGGTGATCAGATCTCTGGGAGAGGTACATAAGATGAACCTGATCCATCGGGATATCAGTCCGGATAATATCATGGTTCAGAAAAACGGTTCTGTCAAGGTGCTGGATTTTGGCGGCGCCAGGGATTTTGGATCCGCAGGCAGGAGTATGTCCATTATGCTGAAGCCCGGATATGCGCCAGAAGAGCAGTATCGTACACATGGAGAACAGGGGCCATGGACGGACGTCTATGCGATCTGCGCGACCATGTACAGGTGTATCACCGGAGAAATTCCCCCGGAGGCTATGGAGCGCTCCTATCAGGATAAGATCAAGCCTTTTTCGGCCTTTCAGGTCAACTGCCCGGCTAATGTGGAAGCCGCGGTCTTAAAGGGACTGAGCGTTTATAAAAACGGACGCTTTCAGTCTATGGAAGAATTGTATAAAGCCCTGTATCAAAAACAGGGCAATACGCCTCATGCAGCGCAGAACGGAAACAATATAGGAACAGGCGGGGGCAGGCAGCCCGCAGTTCCAACGGATTACGGCCGGGACACCGGGAACGATGATTCCCTGAATAAGAACCTTAAAATGGCAGCGATGATATTGGGGTGTATTATGATCCTGATGGTAGTGGCCGCTGTAGTGGTGTGTCTGTGAAGGAAGGATAGGATGAGTCGGTTATGGACAGAAAAAAAACGATACTGTGGCTGATTCTGGATATTCTGCTGGTAATCCTTGTGGCGTTTGAAATCTGTGTACTGGCGGGAGGAAAGGAAGGAATTTTCGGAAAGAGTGACAATCCCGGGGAGGGAGCAGTAAAGGTAGAGACGGAAAAGGCTGAATCCGTGCCTTCTGTAACTCCCGTTCAGGAGCTTTCGCCGACGCCGGTTCCCGATCAGGAGACGGAGGCTGTGATGACAAGGTCGGATTTTATACAGGAAACAGATCGCACTCTTGCAGACGCGGAAGGAGTCTGGGAGATTTATATTTCCGATTTATCAGGCAATGTGTCTTACCAGAAAAACTCCGGACAGAATATGCATGCCGGGGATATTCTTTATTTCTTTATGCTTGATCAGGTGTACAGCGATATTGACAGCGGAATGGATAGATCTTATGCACAGGCAGCAGAAGAGCTTATGAACAACAGAAGCTCTGATCCGTACTGGGATATGATAGACGTACTGTTCGATACCAGCCTGGAACGGGATGATATGGAAAGATTCGTGCTGGAACAATATCCTTTTACGATCTGGGAAACAGAAAATGAAGCCGGCTATACATCCGCAGGCGACGGCGCGGAGCTGATCAAAACGATTGTTCACGCTGCAAAAGACGGAAGTTCTTACGCCCAGAAGGAATTGGATTATCTCAGGGCAGGATGGAACCAGGGGATCATTTCCGATACCACAGGGCAGGGGACTGTTGTGGAGCTGTACGCGAAACAGGAGGAACGGATAGAAGATTTCGCTATGGTCACGCTGGAGGACGGCGCAGGTTACCTGATCGGAATCATGGCTGAAGAACTGCCCGACCCGGAACTGGCGGATGGAATTGTCAGGAGAATCGCGGAACTGGCCCAGGAATACTATACGGGGGCAGTGTGAGATATGGGAAGTCAGAGCCTTTCCGGAAGAAGCCGTTTCTGTTGACGGTCCGGCGCCGTTTCTATAATGATATTTACCGGAGGTAGAGAAATGTATTGTCCAAAATGTGGCGCGCAGATAGACGCGGGAGAGAAATATTGCAATAACTGCGGTTATCCGCTTGCGAAAGGGGGAGAACCGAAAAAAAAGAAGACGCCGAATTTTGTTCTTGTCATTATAATTATTTTTGAACTTGTTGTTATTGCAGGCGCTGGCGGGATAATTTTATCTAAGACAATGAACAATGGAGAGGACAGTTCAAAGCCCGGACGGCAAACAGCGGAAGCTGTGCCGACAAAAGAGGCGGAACCGACAGCAAAGTCCGAGGCTGCAAAGAAGTCCGAGGCTACA
>JAUNGB010000016.1:16942-67533 GCA_030524715.1 Eubacteriales bacterium
TGATAAGTCCGAACCAACGGCTGCTCCTACGCCTACAGAGAAGCCCGAACCAACGGCTGCTCCTACGCCTACAGAGGTTCCGGTAATCGAACCCATACTGCTTATGGATGTGGAAGCCGCGGCAGCTATTAAAGACTCTCACTGGAAGATCAGCGCGGATAAGGTAGTATCGGCAAACGCATCTTCAACGATCAAACAGGAACTGGTGAAGAATCCCCCGATCAATATTTTCGATGAAGACGATACAAAAAACTGGCAGGAAGGCGTAGACGGGCCGGGAATAGGGGAATCCGTATCCTTTACATTCGATCAGGAATATGATATCGACGCAATGACCTTAAAGCTTGGAAACTGGAAAACAGATGAATACTATTACGGAAATAACCGTCCGAAAACATTGAAAATCGTAATGGAGGATCAGGAATGGTCCATAGACTTCCCTGAAGATCGTATGGAGTTCTCCGTCCAATTTACTTCGCCTGTAAGAACAGGGGAATTACAGGTAGTTATTGAGGATATTTATAAAGGAACAGACTGGGACGACACGGTTATTACGGAAATCTGTCTCTGGTGTAAATGATACTGCAAATGTCTGAGGCGGAGAGAATATATGAAAATAGAAAATCTGTGCATTCGCTGTATGAAGGAGAAGAACAGTCCCCGGGAAAAATGTCGGTTTTGCGGTTTTGAACCGGGAAATACTGAGATACCGCCATATCATCTTGATCCATTTACTATCTTGGCAGGTAAATATCTTGTGGGAATGGGAATCGGTGAGGGCGGTTTTGGTATTACCTATATTGGAATGGATCTTAATCTGGAAATGCGTGTTGCCATTAAGGAATATTATCCTAATGGGTATGTGATGCGTGACAGAAGCAGAAGCAATACAGTGCAGGCATATACAGGAAATTATCAGTGCGTTTTTGAAGAGGGAAGAAATAAATTCATTAAGGAGGCAAGACTTCTTGCAAAGTGTGTTGATTTATCTGAAATTGTAACGGTAAAAGATTTTTTTGAAGAAAACCATACGGCATATATTGTAATGGAATATGTAGATGGGATTACATTAAAATCTTATTTGCAGGAACAGGGAGGACGTATTTCCGTACAACAAACACTCAGGATGATGCAGCCTGTAATCAGATCCTTGCAGGCAGTACACAAGATGGGCCTGATTCACCGGGATATCAGTCCGGATAATATTATGATCAGGAAAGACGGTGCAGTAAAAATCTTAGACTTCGGGGGCGCAAGAGATTATCTGTTATCCGGAGGGAAAAGTCTTTCTGTTATGCTTAAACCGGGGTACGCACCGGAAGAACAGTACAGAACACATGGGGAACAGGGACCGTGGACAGATGTGTATGCTCTTTGTGCAACAATGTACAGATGTATAACAGGAGTCATCCCGCCGGAGGCTCTGGAGCGCCTTCATAATGATAGTATGAAATCAATGCAGGAACTGCAGATTGTATGTCCGTCCTATGTAGAGAAGGTCCTGAAAAAGGGAATGAGTGTTTACAAAGAAGAACGATATCCATCAATGGACGAATTGTATGCCGCATTGTATCTCAGGATGGATAATACTGAAACAGAGAAGATTCCGGAAGAAAAAAACGCGGATTTACCGAATGCAAGGAAAACAGATAAGAACAGTAAGGTAAAAAGGACGCTTCTGGGAGCAGGGCTTCTGGCATTGATTTTTGGCTGTACAGCAGGCATATTTTTTTACAGAAGGGACAGGACAGTTACGCCCCTGCCGACAGTGAATCATGTACCGACAGAAACGCCCATACTGACAGAAACGCCCGTGCCGACAGTAGCACCCACACCGATAGTTACGCCTGTACCGACGGTAACACCCGTGCCGACAGCAACCCCCATACCGACAGCGACCCCCACACCTACACCAATACCGACTCCCACTCCCATACCGGAAGAACTGCTTCGTCCGGTTGAGGATATCGTAACAGATATCAGAGAGAAGTATAATGCGATTGTTGCCAATCGCGATGCCGGTTTATATATGGAAAGTTCATATGCAGACGGTGCGGTCACTGCCTATTGGGATTATGACGGAAATCTGGTGTGTGAAGTGCTCAGCAGTGAATATGGAAACTATGGCTATAGTCGTTGGTATTATTATGATGAAAATCAGCTTATGTTTGCATATTATGAATCCCTGGATTCATACAGGTTTTATTATTTAAATGACAGACTTATAAGGCTTCGGTATTGTGCTGACGCAGTTAATATTTCAGAGGGGGAGAACCGCGACAGGGAAGATTCAGAAGACTACAGGGCGTGGGAGGCACGGATTCTGGCAGAAGCCGATTCTGTCCGGCCGTAAGAGACTCTTTTGGATAAATAAGAAGTCGATTTTATAGAGTCTTTACGAGGATGGATTAGCTCCGTTCTGCTGCGCCTGGTTTTCCTGCCAACGGTTTATATCTTCGATGATCGTTGTGTTTACATCATCCTCATACATTCTCATCTGTACTTGCATAGGCGTCGGATCCGAGGTAATCTTCATTTTTCCGAAGTGATTGAAGAAGAAAAGAACGCCAAGTCCAAGGCCGATGGAATAAGAGATTTCCAAAACGGTAAACCCGCTGGAAGCATTTCCGGTCACTTGTGTGTAGATCTGCTGAAACAGCTTGCTGACATCCACATCATTGTTAAAAGTCATGATGGAAAACGCCGCCCCGAAGAACGTGCTCAGGCAGACAAAGAAGACCTTTGCCCATCGCCAGAGCATATTTACCGGGGCTTCTTTTTCGTAGGTAAGAATAAAATCAGGTTCCCCCAAATGTGTGATCTCAAGCTCCGGCTCTTTTTTCTGAATCTGTTCCACCAGATCGATGGCAGACATTACATATCTTCCCGGCTTGTCCGGATCCAGGTTTGCCACCGGCATGACTCTGAGGCGGTTCAGTATTTTGGAATTGCTGCAGGAAAGCTTGGCAATATCCTGAAGATATACATGGGGATGTGTTACTTCAATGTTTCTGTCCAACTGTAAATATAAGGTATCACTCATGGCAGTGCCTCCGTAATCAATCTTTCATTTTGGGTTTAAAGATCCAGCTTGCAATGTAAGAAAGGATCAATGCGGCTGATACGCCCACGGCGCAGGAAGTAAAGCCTCCGGTAAACAAGCCCATAAACCCATCCTGGTCGATTGCTTTTTTCATTCCCTTCCAGAGGGTTTGCCCAAAGCCCAGAAGTGGGACGGAAGCTCCGGCTCCCGCAAAATCCGTCAGCGGCTGATATATTCCGATTGCGCTCAGGAGCGCTCCCGAGCAGACAAGCAGAACCATGACCCGTCCGGGCATCATCTTTGTTTTATCCAAAAGGATCTGGACGAGGGCACAGATAAGCCCTCCCACCCAGAACGCGTTTATATAATCCATAGTTACCTCCATTCTGCGGAAAATCCGCAATTTTCAAACACACTCCGGAAGACCGGCCGGAAATTCACGCCTCCGTATGCTCGATCACTACCGCGTGCGCAATTCCCGGGACAGAGTCGCCTTCATTAAAGCTCACCTTGGAAAGCATTGCCCCTGTGGGTACAAATAAAATCCGTTTCCAGTCTCCCTTTGCTACCTTCGGAAGCAGATATGCTGACAGGACAGCGGCCGCACATCCGCATCCGCTGCCGCCGGAGTGGGTATCCTGCGCTTTATTGTTGAAGATCAGCAGTCCGCAGTCCTCATGGATGTCCCTGATATCTATATTTTTTTCTGAAAGCAGATCGAGCAGAATCTTCTGCCCGACCATTCCCAGATCTCCGGTAACGATGGCGTCATAGTCCCCGGGAGAACGCCCGAAATCGAACAGGTGCTGGTAAATGGTATCACAGGCTGCGGGCGCCATGCATCCGCCCATATTCAGGGAGTCCCTGAATCCATAATCCACCAGTTTTCCTGTGGTAATTTCCGTGATTACGGCGCAGCCTTTGTATTCCCTGAGAACCTGTGCGTCCGGTGAGACGCCTGTTCCCGGCGGCTCCGTCCCCAGTACACAGGCTCCGCTTCCGGTTACGGTCCAGGTTGCTGATAATGGCCGCTGATTACCATAACCCAAAGGAAAACGAAATTCCTTTTCTGCACTTGCGAAATGACTGGAGGTTGCGCATAAGACATGGTCTCCGTATCCGGCGGCAACCGCCATGGCGCCCAGTGAGAGAGATTCTCCCATGGTAGAGCAGGCTCCGTACAGTCCGTAAAAGGGAATCCCCATCTCTGCGATCCCAAAAGAGGAAGCGGCAGCCTGCGCCAGCAGATCTCCGGCAAAGGCCATCCGGATTTCCTCCGGCTTAAGCCCCGCTTTTCCTATGGCAATTGTGGCCGCTTCCTTCTGCATGGCGCTTTCCGCGGATTCCCAGGTATCTGCCCCGAACATGGGATCCTCGCAGATGAGATCAAAATAATCCTTAAGCGGCCCTTCGCCCTCTTTTTTTCCTACGATCGAAGCGGTACTCTGGATAAATACCGGATTTTCAAACGCAGTGCTGGCTGCGCCCTGCTGCAGTAGCTTTCTCATGCCGTCACCCCCATAAGCTTTAAAATATAATAGATTACCCCAAGAATCCAGGAACTCATGATCCCGTAAAGAATGACAGGTCCTGCGATAGTAAAAATTTTGCACCCGATGCCAAAAACCTGACCTTCCGCCTTGAACTCAATAGCCGACGCCGCCACTGAATTGGCAAAGCCAGTAATCGGGACAAGACTTCCCGCGCCGCCGAATTTTCCGATTTTGGGATAAATATTCAAACCTGTCAGGATCACGCTCAGAAGGATCAGGATCAAAGAGCACCAACTGCCTGCCATTTCCTTATCGAGCCCTCTTGACTGTGCAAAATTTAGAATCGCCTGTCCAAGGACGCAGATCAGCCCTCCTGTGAGAAATGCCTTGGCCATATTCAGAGGGAGGCTGTGGGTAGGAGTTATTTTTTTGACGTATTGCTCATATTGCTTCTGTTTTTCTTGCTGCTGCTTTGTCGGCATATGATCCTTCCTTTCCTGCTTTATTTACTCTGCATTAAGACTTGCGAGTAAGTCGTCAATGCAATTTATTTGTTTTTAGTTTGTGAAAAAAATGCAGGAATATGCTTCCTTATTTTGACTTTTTTTAATTTTCTCCGTATAATGACAAGAAAAGGTTACTGTTTGCACCGTAGACACGGACAGTAACAAAGGGTTGGATAAGGGGAAAGGATGAACGACAGATGAGCGGATTTTTTATTGGAAGGAATGTAAAGCTGCTGACGGATGAAACGCAGAGTCCGGGTATCCGGATCTGGAGGCTTGAGCTGGAGCAGAGGGAATTTGGCCATATGTCCTTCCGTCTGGAAGAACAACTGCATTTTTTATATGTGGAAAGAGGAAGCGTGACCTGTCAGGTCAATCAGGAAAAAGAAACGGCGGAGGCCGGAGAGGGGATTTTTATCAACAGAGGGAATGCATACCGTTTTGTCAGCAGCGCAGGGAACGGCTGTACCTTCCTTTTGTTTGCTGTGGACGCCAACTATGTTGGAGACGGCCCGCAGGGGATTCTTACAGAAAAATATGTAATGCCGGTTGCGGAATCAGAGAATTTTCCGTATCTGAAGCTTGAAGGACGCGGTTCTTCTCAGGAGGATATTCTTACGGGGCTGTCATATGCGGGAGAAATCGCAAAGAAAAAGGAGTGCTGCTATGAGATGGAACTGAAAAGCGCCGTGTACCGGGTGTGGAGCGGTATTTACCGGGAATTTGTGCGCCTGAATCCATCTCTGAAACGTTCTGCCTGCCGGGAGGCGGAAAAAATGAAAAAAATGCTTTCTTATCTGCATAGCCATTATAAAGAAAAAATAACCCTTGGGGAGATGGCGGCTTACAGCGAAGTCAGCAGCGGGGAATACTGCCGCTTCTTTAAAAGACGGATGGAGCAGACGCCTTTTGAATATCTTCAGGCGTACCGTATCGAGCAGAGTATGCCGCAGCTTCTGGAAAAGACGGAAAGCATTACCGAGGTGGCCCTGCGTCACGGCTTCAGCGGATCCAGCTATTATTCAGAAACCTTCAAAAAAGAAATGGGCTGTTCCCCCGGGGACTACCGTAAATGGTATCGGGGCGAGGGTATCAGGGAATGTCCCCTTAAGAAAACGGCGGAGGAAGAAACAGTACGCAGCCGTACTGCGTGGGGAAGGGATTCCATGCCGGCGCACCTTCTGTAAAAAAAGTTTCCGCCTTGCACTGGCTGCTTACGCCCATCCCAGATAATAGAAGAGCAGGGAACCCAGAAATTTTCCAAACGCCACGGAGAGAATGACCTTGGGAATGCCCTCGGTAAAGCGGATACGGCGGGAAAAGATGGGAATGATATCAGCCACCTCCGCCAGGGCCAGTATCCAGCTTCCAAGGAAAATTCCGGAAAATAAGCCGTACAGGATCAGAAACGGGGCGCCCAGAGGAATGGGAAACTCAAAAAGAAAATATACATTGCCCAGAACAGTTCCGAGCAGAGTGATATCCTCATATAATAGGATATGCTCCGAGGTATGGGTGATGCCTGCGTACCGGGGGACAATGGAAAGGCCGATCAGAAGGCCTACCATGCCTCCGGCAATGATAACGCCTGAACACAGTCCGATAAACGCAAGAAAAATCTGCTGCCACATAAGAGATACTCCTTTTCAGCTTTATAGATGTTGCCGTGAACCATGCTTAAAAGTCAACCGATATTTCTTGTAGTATGCGAAAGCAAAAAATAATTATACGTTAATTCTTAAAAAAGAATGAAAAACTGTACTTTTACACGGGCAGATAGTATAATAAGTCATATCTGTTGCAGGCTATGGACAGAATAAGAATCATAATGGCAGATAACGGTGCCTTTTGGGAGGGTTACGTATGCAGAATGCATTTTCCCGTATGGAAATACTTGTGGGTAAGGAAGGGATTGACAAACTAAGTAAGGCGAGGATCGCGGTATTTGGTCTGGGAGGCGTTGGATCCTATACGGTAGAAGCGCTGGCGCGGTGCGGCGTAGGAAGCCTGACTCTGGTGGATCACGACACTGTTTCCAAAACAAACATTAACCGGCAGCTTTTTGCGCTCAGATCTACGGTAGGCAAGAGTAAGGTTCAGGTTGCAAAGGAAAGAATACACGATATAGACGGCGATATTCTCGTACACACTTACGAGACTTTTTATAATGAAGATACTGCCGGAATGTTTGACTTCCATTCCTTTGATTATGTAGTGGACGCCATTGATACGGTGACGTCCAAGCTGCTTTTGATCGAGAATGCCAAGGCATGCCAGACGCCGATTCTTTCCTGCATGGGGACAGGGAACAAGTTGAATCCCTCCCGATTTGAGATTGTGGATATTTCCAAGACCAGTGTCTGCCCGCTGGCAAAGGTTATGCGTTCGGAGCTGCGCAAGAGGGGCATCCGAAAGGTAAAGGTACTTTATTCAAAGGAGCGTCCCATTAAGGGAGTCAGTAACGGGGAGACAAAGGGAAATACCGACCGTCCGGTACCGGGGAGCATTGCTTTTGTGCCGAGTGTGGCAGGGCTTATGATCGCCGGTGAGGTGGTCCGCGATCTGCTGGGCATACAGTCAGGTTCCCTGTTTTCACGGGAATAGCTTCTTTTTTATAATTTATAAAATTTATAAAAATGCCAAAAACAGGATGTATGAAAGCTATGGGCTTTTACCATGTATAATTAAACATATATGTAAAAGTATATATACAAAAACATATATAATTAAAAATAGAAAGTTTGAGGATAGAATCTGTGAATCAGAAAGTCAGACAGAGGTTTTGCGAGTTACTGGGAGAAGAAAGAGTACTGACAGACGAGCCGATGAGCCGTCATACGACTTTCCGGATCGGAGGGCCGGCAGATTATTTCCTTCTTCCGGAAAATTATGAGAGCATCAGTGGGATCATCAAAATCTGCACAGAAGAAAATCTTCCGTATTTTATTCTTGGAAACGGAAGCAATCTTCTGGTGAGTGACAGCGGTTACCGCGGCGTTATCATCCAGCTTTACCGGAATATGGGAGAAATCACAGTGGAAGGGACCGAGATACGCGCGTCTTCCGGCGCGCTCCTTTCCGCCATCGCGGCGGCGGCCAAAAATGCGTCCCTGACCGGGTTTGAATTTGCGGGAGGGATCCCGGGGACTCTCGGCGGGGCGGCGGTTATGAATGCCGGAGCCTATGGCGGCGAGCTGAAGGACGTCCTGAAGGAAGTGACGGCAATGACCCGGGAGGGAGAAATCCTTCATATCCCGGCGGAGAAGCTTGAAATGGGCTACCGCACCAGTATTATAAAGAAAGCCGGATATATCGTACTGGAGGCTGTAATTTCCCTGAAGAAGGGAAATCAGGAGGAGATCAAGGCTTATATGAGGGAACTGACTGAGCGCAGGACCAGCAAACAGCCGCTGGAATATCCCAGCGCGGGAAGCACCTTCAAGCGGCCCGAGGGGTATTTTGCAGGCAAGCTTATCATGGACAGCGGCCTTCGAGGGTATCGGGTAGGCGGTGCGCAGGTTTCCGAGAAGCACTGCGGCTTTGTGATCAACACCGGGAATGCCACGGCGGCGGATGTTGTGCAGTTGATGAAGGATGTTTCCCAGAAGGTACAGGAGCAGTTTGGCGTTGTCCTGGAGCCGGAGGTGAAATTCCTGGGAGAATTTTAAAAAATAAAAAAATTCGCGTGGATTTAGAGTGCGCGGCTAAAGAAACAAATGACGGGGGAAAAATATGAGGTTGGTCATAGTAACAGGACTTTCAGGCGCAGGTAAGACCACCGCGCTGAAAATGCTTGAGGATGCACGGTATTTCTGTGTGGATAATCTTCCGATAGCGCTGGTGGAAAAGTTCGTGAGCCTGATGGTGGGAATGCAGGGAGAGGATGTGCAGAACGCGGCGATCGGCATCGACGCCAGAAGCGGCCGTTCCCTTGGAGAACTGGAAAAGGTTCTGGAGCAGATGGAGGAAGCAGGATACCAGTTTGAAATCCTTTTTCTGGATGCGGAAGACTATGTGCTCGTAAAGCGCTATAAAGAAACACGTAGAAGTCATCCGCTGGCGCTGAACGGACGGGTGGACGACGGTATCCGTCTGGAACGGGAAAAGATGAAGTTCCTGAAAGACCGTGCGGATTACATTATTGATACTACGCACCTTCTGACCAGAGAACTGAAAGCAGAGATTGACAGGATTTTTGTGGATAACGCAAGCTTCCATAATCTTGTGATTTCTGTTCTGTCCTTTGGATTTAAATATGGGATTCCTGCGGATGCGGATCTTGTTTTTGACGTACGCTTTTTGCCGAATCCCTATTATGTGGATGAACTCCGTCCGCAGACAGGGCTGGATGAGGGCGTTTACCATTATGTGATGGATCATGATGCTGCGCGGGAGTTTGCCGATAAGCTTGAGGACATGGTGAAGTTCCTGATCCCTCACTATGTGGATGAAGGGAAGACAAATCTGGTGATTGCGGTTGGCTGTACCGGAGGGAAGCACCGTTCCGTAACCCTTGCCCGCGTCCTGTATGAGAGGCTGCTGGAAACAAAGGAGTACGGTCTCAGACTGGAGCACAGGGATATTGCCAGAGACGCCGTTACCAGAAAATAAAATACCGGAAATAAAATATCAGAATCAAAACATAGAAAAACATAGAAATAAAATATAGAAACAGAAGAGAGGTTGGAAAATGTCTTTTTCAGGGATGGTGAAAGAAGAACTTTCCAAACAGATCGGGACTGCCCGCCACTGCAGGATAGCGGAGCTTGCCGCTCTTCTCAGTGCCTGCGGAAGGCTGGAGGACGGGCAGAAGCTGCGCTTACAGACAGAAAATGCCGCAGTGATAAGAAAGTACTTTACTTTATTGCAAAAAACATTTAATATAGAGACAGTAATTTCCGTACGTGAGAGCGGCGCCTCGAAAAGAGGAAGGGTATATTTTGTGGAACTTGTATCTCCCGAACAGATCCAGACTGTACTTCAGGGAACGAAGCTCACGGCGGACAAAACGGACGGAGAAACGCTTGTTTTCCAGAATGCACTGGTCACGCAGCAGAGCTGCTGTAAAAGAGCGTTTATCCGCGGCGCTTTTCTGGCATCCGGTTCTATCAGTGATCCCCGCAAGGGATACCACTTTGAGATTGTTTGCCAGGATCAGGAAAAGGCCGGTCACTTACAGGAGATTATCCGCAGTTTCCGGATTGACGCCAAAATCGTTCTGCGTAAAAAGTCATATGTGGTCTATGTGAAGGAGGGCGCGCAGATCGTGGACATGCTTGCGGTTATGGAAGCCAACGTTGCGTTGATGGATCTGGAGAACATCCGGATCCTGAAGGAAATGCGCAATTCCGTAAACCGGAAAGTAAATTGTGAGACTGCGAATATCAATAAGACGGTTAGCGCGGCAGTGAAGCAGATTGAAGACATTGAGTTAATTGAAGAAAGAATAGGAATTCAGGAATTGAACAGAGGTCTTGCACAAATCGCTGAGCTGCGGCTGCAGTATCCGGATGCTACACTAAAAGAATTAGGTATGATGTTAACCCCGCAGGTGGGCAAGTCCGGCGTGAATCACCGCTTACGTAAGTTAAGCGCCATCGCAGACGGATTGCGGGAAAACAAGGAGGAGTTATTATGATTAAAAAGCCAATCACCATTAATTTATCTACTGGACTTGAGGCTCGTCCGGTGGCGCAGCTGGTACAGGTTGCAAGTCAGTTCAACAGTGAGATTTATGTAGAGATTGGGAAGAAACGAGTGAATGCCAAGAGCATCATGGGAATGATGACGCTGGGATTGGATGCCGGAGAGAAAATTACACTTTCTGCAAACGGAGAAGACGAAGAGGCTGCCATGTCCAGCATCGAAAAGTATTTAAGCAATCAATAATTTTTCTGAGCAAAGAGTATAAAAGTATCTGTGAGGGCGCAGGGCAGATACGGATAACTATTCAGTAATCAGCCATTGTAGCAAAAAGGCATTTTCGGGAAAGAAGACCTGTTCTTGAAAATGCCTTTTTATACATACTGCTTTATGCATGCACCTTATATATGCTGCTTTATGCATACTGCCTTATATTTTACTGCTTTTTGCTGTGAATAAAGCCGGATAAAGGATCACTATCCAGAAAACTGTAATAAAGTAGCGGAACCATGAGGCGGGAAGAGAGGCGCCGATAACAGGCTTGATACCCTCAAGGAGAAGGAGCGCTGCTGCAAGGCCGACGATCATACGGATAATCTTTCCCTTCAATGTACGCGGAATGTCAAAGCGGATGCGGCGCTTTTCCACATAAAAGCCAAGGGCGAACGCCATGCCGGCTCCGGATGCTTTCAGGCAGTCCTGAGCATATATAAGCTCGATGACGCCCCGGTGTTCCAGCAGGAGGGCATACACAGTGAGAAAGAGGCAGGCAGCCCCCATGATAAGGGCAACTGTGCTTTCATGTCCGGACAGGAGGTCTGCATCCTTTTCTGAGGCCTCCTTCGGCTTCCCGTAAAAGAAGTAATAGTTAATAAGCACACAAACCATGGTGACGGCAAAAGAAACGCCTACATCCTTGGGCGTATGGCATCCGAGATACATCCGGGAAAACATAACGGCAAAAATAAGTATAAAGCACAGGATTTTGGCCCATACTTTTTTCCAGTGTAGTGCAAGCGTCCCAAACAGGGAAGTAATGCTCTGGGTGTGTCCGCTTGGAAAAGAATATCCTGTGGCTCCGGAAACAGCGGAGGCTACCGGGGTAAATTCGGGATCCAGGATCCAGGGGCGGGGAATGCGGAAGGTGATCTTCAGTCCCTGTACCATAAGTCCGGAGGTAAAGTACGCGAAACCAAGGGAATAGGCCAGCTTTTTATCCGCACACCAGAAAAGCCAGCAGATAACGCCTACAACAAAAAATTCCTGAGCAAGGTATGTGATCCCCTGAAAGAGGATATCGCCGGCAGGGGTACGTATACCGGACAGAAATTGCAGAAATTCCATAAAAATGTATCCTTTCTTTTATGATAGTAAGAACATTATAAGTTGACCGGGACAAAAAAACAAGGTATAATAAGGAAGTGCAATCGAAAACAGTATGTTTGGGGTTACTGTTTGGGCAAAATAATAAGCAGGTTAAAAAAGAAACGAACAACGTAACTAAATAAGCTAAAAGCAGAAGTGAGGAAAAGTACCAATGTCGAAATTTTTGAAATTTATCGTACATTTCGTTGTGATATGTACCATACTTTGTGTGGTTGCTCTTGCAGCACCGCCGTTTTTCGGAGTAACTACAGTTATTGTGGATAATGCGGGCGAGGGGTCGAACCTGCCTATGGGTTCCGTGACCTACGCGATTCCGGTAAAGACAGATGAGGTCAATGCAGGCACTCCGATTCTGGTACAGGATGAATCCGTAACATACCGTTATAATATCGTAAGCCTGGATATGGAAAATCATACTGCGGCAGTTGTGGATCCTACCGTATCCGCCTCAGAGACTATTCCTGTTTCTGTGAAGAATTATGTGCCCAAGGTAGTGATCACCATTGGATATCTGGGATATCTCCTTGTAGCTACGGAGAGTATTGAAGGTCTGATCGTTCTCGGCCTTGTAGTTCTGTTCCTGGTTATCCTCTATGTCATTGCGGAGCTTCTGAAAAAGGATCCCGCGGACAACGATTCCGCGGAGGATGATTATCCTGCGGAAAACCTTAAGAGCAAAAAAGAACTGAAGCGCGAAGAAAAAGAACGTGCCAAACGTATGAAGGAGGAAGACCGTCAGATGCTGCGCGGTGAAAAGCAGCGCAAAAAGGCGGAAAAGAAAGAGAAAAAGATTATTAAAACCGGTGGCTTTGTGGACGAAATCTATGAGGAAGAGCCGGAGGAAGAGGAAGAACCTGCTGTAAATGTGCAGGCGGCCACAAGCGAGGCCCATGCATTGCTTAAAAAGGAAATTGCCGCCGCAACTGCTGAGGAACCGCAGCCGGTACGCAGGGTAAAGAAAGAAGTGCAGGCGCCGCCCAAGGCAGCTCCAAAGGAAGTGAAGCGCCTTGAGGAAGAAGAGGAAGTGGAACCGGTGGAGATCAAGAAGATGGCGATTCCGGTCTGGTCCGCAGCCCAGCTTGCGGATAAAGCAAAAAAAGATGGGGACGCGCCGGATATTGTGAAGGATGAGATTACCAATGTCACTCTGTTTGATTATTCAGATATCATCGGCGGAGAAGACGATCCTTCTCAGAACTGATTAACTGGAATTGGATAAAGATTTACGTGGACGGCCAATACCGCTGATTAGCAGAGGTATTGGCCGTTTAGTTAGTATGCTTCAGCAAGGATTACCGCTTGCAGATAAATACAGGGATCATGAGCTAAAAGGTAAATATATTAATATGCCTTTGTACGCCGGGAGGTATAAACAGTACCCGATGTAAATGAGAAAAGCCCTTCGTTGAAAACTGAGAAATTTAGTGCTTTTTTCAGGGAAAAGTGCTTGGCAAAAACACTTGCAGGAAGCAAAAGGGCTGTGTTAAAATGGAAAAAAAGAAAAGGAGGGGTTTCATGAAGAAGATACTTACTTGGATGTTGGCTTTGATTGCGTCGGTGTGCTTTTTTTCTGTAAGTGCAAAGGCGGAATCCTACGTGGCTGGAGGGGATTGCGGAGATGACTTGAAGTGGTCTTTGGATTATGATGGTACGCTCTTCATTTATGGAGAGGGAGAGATGAATCGTTATAAAGCGTCATGGAGGCATGAATACGGGGATAAAATCAAAACAGTTATGTTTGAAAAAGGCGCAACAACCATTTCGGAAGATGCATTTTCAGGTTGTAAGAACCTAAAGAAAGTAACGTTACCGTCTACGATGAAGCGTATTGATGATTATGCATTTTTAGGGTGTACATCGTTAGAATCTATTAATCTTCCGGAGGGACTTACCAGTTTGGGAATGGCAGCTTTTGTGAACTGTACTTCTCTTTCGAAAATTCAGTTTCCAAGTACATTGGAAGAATTGCCCTGGGAAGGCTTTCGCGGAAGCGGCCTTGTCACTGTCAGTATCCCATCCGAAATAAAAAAAATCCGTATAGAGTGTTTTATGGACTGCCCAAAACTGACGACGGCTGTAATCAATGGCTCAAATCTGGAAATACCCATGTCGGCATTTGCGGGCTGCACCATGCTTAATACAGTAAAAATGGGTAATGGCGTTACGAAAATTGGGACGTGTGCTTTTAATGGCTGTACCATGCTTCGCAATCTGACAATAGGAAACAATGTCAGAGCCATAGATAACACTGCATTTCGAGGATGTACCGCCTTAAAAGAAGTTTCCATACCCGATCGGGTAGAAGAGATTGACGGTGGATGGCCAAATGCAGGTGCTTTTAGTAACTGTACATCTCTTGAGAAATTGACGTTGGGAATAGGCGTTTCCAAAATTGGCGCAACTGCATTTGAAAATTGCACTTCTTTAAGGGAAGTTTATTTCTGTGGTTCTGCTCCGAAATTTGATGATTGGAAACCTATTTTTTCAGGATGCAAAAGTTTCACGGCTTATTATCCGTCCGGCGATAAGACCTGGGATCGATCTAAATTGACGAATCATGGTGCAGAGCGTGTGGAGTGGAAAAATTGGACAGTGCCTCTGGACTACTTTACACCTGTATTAAAGAGTCTGAATCCTGCTGCAAAGGGGATTAAGGTATCATGGAATCAATTAAATGGCGTCAAAGGCTATGAGATATGGAGACAATCAGGGAATGGATCTTTTACAAAGGTGAAGACCATTACCAGTCCGTCTACGCTTTCCTGGACAGATACCTCGGTTGCAAACGGTAAACGGTATACATATAGAATTTATGGCAAGAATGGAACTCAACTAAGTAAGGTATCCAATGCTAAGTATATGTATTTCCTTTCACAGAATACGGCATCTCTTTCCAAGAGCGGTTCCTATATTGTGGTGAAATGGAAGAAAAATTCACAGGCAACAGGTTATCAGATACAATATTCGAAAAAGAGTAACTTTTCAAATGCAAAATTACTCGGAGCCAAAGGCGCGTCAAAGACTTCCGGGAAAATTAAACCGGGAAAAGGGAAATTTTATATCCGTGTCAGAACTTATAAAAAGGTTAATGGCGTAAACAGTTATTCGGCATGGAGCAGCGTGAAGACCATTACCGTATAATATGCGGTATAAGAGTAAAGCTTATTATTATAATTAAGAAGGGACTGCTTTAGTGCGGTCCTTTCCTAATTAATAGATTGATAATATATTGCGATGAGTTACTGTTTAGACAATAACGGACAGGTTACACTTCCACCTGCCATTCTTTATATATACTGCATAGCAATACAACTATCAGCGCAGGAATCAGAAAGGGTCTACCGTACAGATAATGTTTCTGATCTTCCACACAACATTATGCTCGAAAGAGCCAGAAAATTATCCTGTACTTTAGCAGATTCCTTTAAAGCCTGCATACATATCAGGAAAATGTACAGGTATATAAAATAGCAGATTGAAGTGTAACCTGCCCGCTATTGGTTGACACCGCAGATAGAACAGTAACCTTTCGTTTGTGAATTTTCTGAAAAATTTTTCCTTGCGCTTGTAAAGTGCTAAATTCGATGGTAGAATTAAATTAAAGAAGTGTAGGCTGGAAGTTGGGTATATTAACTTGCTGGTAAGAGCGTGAGTACCTTCACTTCTGTGAAAAATGAGGTGATTTGCTTAGATGAGAGTTTATTTGGACAATTGCTGTTTTAATCGACCATATGATGATCAGTCATATGTGAGTATTTCTTTGGAAACTCAAGCGAAACTTCATATACAGGATTTGATTCGGAATGGTCAGTTGGAAATGTCATCATCATATATGCTTGTGTATGAGAATGGCCAAAATCCTTATGAGATGAGAAGGAATGCTATAACAGAATTTATTGAGAAGAATACCACCGTTTATGTTAGTGATGCCAGATTGGAAGAAGTATCCAAGCAGGCACATGAGATTATGAAAACTGGCGTAAAATATAAGGATGCGTGTCATGTAGTATGTGCGATTATGTCAGACTGCAAATATTTTCTTACGACTGACCGTAGACTGTTAAAGTACCAAACAGATAAGCTAAAGATGATGAATCCGTTAGACTTTATCAGGGAATTGGAGGTGTAATGCATGAGTTCGAATACAGTAGAGATTATGAATAAGGGAATGAATTGTCTTCTGGAAAAACTTGGCGTTGTAGAGACAGAGCAGTTTATTTCTATTATAATAAGAGAGAAATTTGATTATACAAAATGGCAGCAAGAACATTTTGATGAGCTGACTCCGGAGCAGATAGATGATGGGGCTAAAAGATATGTAGAAGAGCATCCCTTTAGAGGGGCGGCTAAAGTTGTACTGTGAATTTTCGCTATAAAAAAGGACTGCCTGAAAGGCGGTCCTTTCCTATTAACATATTGATAATACCCTGCTATGAAATTTTAATTTTTTGCGGGGATTGACATATTTGTAGGGCTTGCGTATAATAATAGTAGCAGGTAGGCAACTACCTTGAAAAGCAGTCCGCTCCCAGTCATGCGGAATATAAATAGGCTGTGTAAACGAGGTTCGCTCCCGGACATGTGAATAATAAATAGGCCGTGGAAAAGTTTTTAAGCCTCTTGCCGGGGACGGCAAGAGGCTTAATCTATACAAGGAGAAATGCCGCTTATGGAAATAATAACGGACAGCCTGTACGGATTGCAGACCCGAAGATAATACAGGAAATGGAAAAGAACGCAAGAAAAGTTATCAATCTGTTACATAGAGGGATTCGCTTTACACCGACGCAGCCGGACGTAATTAAAATTGAGAAAATGATGTTAGCAGAATTGCAGTCAGATAAGGACAGGCAATCAGAATAAAGACAGGAGCGTTGAATATGGCAAATCGGAAAATGCCCGATTATGAAACCATATGCGCCGGATATTGTGAAGGATGAGATTACCAATGTCACTCTGTTTGATTATTCAGATATCATCGGCGGAGAAGACGATCCTTCTCAGAACTGATTAACTGGAATTGGATAAAGATTTACGTGGACGGCCAATACCGCTGATTAGCAGAGGTATTGGCCGTTTGTTTGCAGAAGGTGTTGCTGTTCACACCTACGGTATAAACAATAACCAGAGGCTATAATTATTATGTTACAGCAGCGATTTTTGTTGCATAAAAAGTGCAATTGATATATAATTAAGGATAGAAAGGAGAATTGGCATGAGAAACAAAGGATTTGAATTAACTAAAGGAGAGGAAGTGATGATGGAGATTTTCTGGGATGCCGAACGTCCTCTGACAACCATGGAAATCTCGGAAATGACAGACGAGTTTAACGACAGTTATATACACAGGCTGGTGAAAAGTCTGGAAAAAAAGGAAATGCTTAAAATCAGCGGCCTGGTAAAATCAGGCAAGCAGTATGCAAGACAATTTGCGCCAACTACGACACGGGAGGAATATGGGGCATTTGTAATGCAGAATCTGGGAATCCGTGATGAAAAGGCTTTGGCAAAGGTTGCGGTCGCCATGGTGAGTCGTTTCGTAGATGATGAAAACAACAAAAACGAGGCTCTGGTGAAGGAACTGGAAAACATTGTGGAAGAACTGAAGAAAGGTTAAATAACAGAAAAAGTATGAGCATTACGTTTTTTTCGTTTTTTATGGCTGTTTTCTGGAGCAGTATAGCCATCCTTCTTTTTTGTTCCTGCCGTAAACGGCAATGGTTTATCCGTCACTGCGGAATCAGTATAATGGCAGTTTTATATTTGGCATGTATGCTTCGCCTTCTGGTTCCTGTGGAAGTGAACGGAGTGGCATATGTAAAATTACGTGGGGCTTTTTCTTCCATTTATGAATTAGTTGGCCTTAAAAAAAGAGAAGTGTTTGGGCTGGAATGCACGGTATTGCAGATGCTTATTGCTGTCTGGATAGCAGGAAGCCTTATTAAAGGAATACATTGGGGGATTTGTTATTAATTGCTAAGAAGCTGTCCGCAGTTTGAATTTTGGAAAAGGTAGTATTTTTTACATTACTGTAATAAAAATGAAGGTGAATCTCATGAAAAAGAAAATATTTATTACCGGATATATGTTTGCTTTTTTATTCTGCTGTAGTAGAGTATATGCAGAAACAGGCACGGATGCAGAAGAATACATGAAGAGTGCAATAGAAAAAATGACGGAAAATCCAAGGATGATCGGCACGCCTGAAATTGATGATGCAAAAGAGTATTTGGTGTCGGAACTAAAAAACTGGGGCTATGATGTTCAGGAACAGGATTTTTTCTATGATGATAGGCTGAATGAAAAGGCTATTCAAAGCAGAAGCAATAAGGAAGAGTATCTCAGAGGCGCCTTTACCGGGAGTGAAGGTGATAAAAGGGGAACCAATATCATAGCTGAGAAAGCTGGCTCTTCCTCCGATAGGACGTTGATCATCAGCGCCCATTATGATACCTGCGAAAATTCTCCGGGAGCAAATGACAATGCTTCAGGGGTGGCAGTTTTGCTCAATGCGGCAAGGATGTACAGCCAGAAGGACTATCCTTTTAATATCAGGTTTATCTGCTTTTCCGGTGAAGAAGCATGGTTTGCAGGCTCTCGATATTATGTTTCTTCTTTAGAGGATTCAGGGTATGATAATATTATGGGTGTGATTAATATTGATTCTGTAGCAGAGAAAAGTAATCTGGATTACTGGGTCATGGTATCAGAAGGAAAAGAAGTTGTTGATGAGAGCGGAACTGTTGATTTCGAACCGATTGCGAACGAGATTTCTGAATTGATCACCAAAAAAACCGAATATCAGCTTGTATGTCAGATGAATTCGGATCACTATCCGTTTTCGCTGCTTGGGATTCCGGCTGTTACAATAACCCAGGATCTATCAGAAGAGCTTCACATAAATTCTTCCGAGGATACAATGAGCTATATTGACAGTAATCGTCTTGTCGAAGTGTTTTCAACAGTTGACGATATCATCCAAAAGGAAACAGCTCTTGCTTCCCTGGCGGGAGCTACTGCTGCAAATTAATCTAAAAAAGGACTGCCTGAAGGGGAACACTTCGTAAGGAAGTTGTTTCCCTTTCGCCTTGTAATCAGCCAGAATGATTGAATTGTAGGGAAAAATTCAAATCATATGGAGGAATTACAAAATGGCAAAATCATTATTTGAAAGGCTAGTAGAAGACATGAAACAGGCACAGGGTATCACAGAACAGTTAAAGGCTGAAAATCAGTTTTTGTGGGTGCAAAGGCTCAATAATATACGGGCGTGTGCAAAGGAGATTGTGGAAAAAGAAATTATCTTTTCTTAGGAAGTAGAGAGCAGCGGGGAATATCCCCCTGCTGTTTTCAATTTTAATAAAAATCTGTGCAAGTACTTGACAGAACGGAAAAAAGAAATATAATAATAGACAGACGCTCGTTCTATATGGAACGAGCAAATCTTAAAACATACGGTTAGATTTTTCTAACCAAAAAAAGGAAGTGAGAAATCTGAAAAAAAACAGCAAAAAGCCAGAAGTAAGAAAAAAGAACTGATTGATATTGCCGCTCAGTTATTCGCTGAGAAAGGTTACGAAGCCGTATCCGTGCGGGATATTTTAGATATTGTAGGCGGTGCGCCGGGAATGTTTTATTATTACTTTAAATCGAAACAGGATATTTATATTGCAGCTATGGAGCAATATATTTCTGAACGTCTTGAACGGAAA
The DNA here is from genome assembly GCA_030524715.1 of Eubacteriales bacterium. Lineage (GTDB taxonomy): Bacteria > Bacillota > Clostridia > Lachnospirales > Lachnospiraceae > Blautia_A. Next base: position 36,726 of record JAUNGB010000016.1, read on the forward strand.
TGTAAAATTATTGAAGATGATACAGTTCCTTTTGATGAAAAGTTAAGTGTTTTCCGAAGCATGATAGTAGAGGATATCAAAGGCTATGCCGAGCGTTTTGACCCGAAAGCAGACACTTCTATATCCGATACGTCCTATAAACTCTGGGATTTGGTGCAAATGCTAAATCGAATGGTAAAGCCTTATGCCAAGTTTATGATGCAGGGAATCAGGGAGGGAAAAATAAAAAATACATTAGGCGTTACAGAAGAATCTGCAGAGGCGCAGGCAGTATTCATTCTATATGGCTGTTGGGGAATGATATATAACGGTAAATTTACGAAAGACAGCACAGAATATGAAATGGAAGATATTTTAAAAGTAACAGACAAATTCTTTCATTAACTCTAAAAATCACATAAGGATACCACATTACAACGGGAATGTTCCGAAAGGGCATTCTCGTTGTGGCGTTTTAGGGGTACAGAACGAACTCGGTCTGAAATGAAAATATGAAGAAAGAGAGGAATGTCCAAAATGAAACAAAAAGAAAAAACAAAACAGGGAATATCGAGGCTGATAGAAATATCAGGGGAAAATAATTCTGCCCTGATATCCAGTATCGTATTGTCTGTTATCGGAACACTATGCCAGCTTGTTCCGTTCTGGTCTGTCTATCGTGTGATGGCGGAATTACTAAAGCATACGGTTACGGGAGATGCTATATCTTCAGACTCACTTATCCGTTTGGCTGTTTACGGTCTTATAGGACTTCTGGCAGGATACTTAGCTACATATCTGGGAGGTATTAAAGCCCACACATTCGCTTATCGTGTGATTTGCGGCGTGAGATTAAAGGTGGCGGAACACATCGGGAAATTGCCGATGGGATATGTATCGAATAATTCCGTAGGTAAAATCAAACAGATTTTAGATGCCGATGTGGAACAGATAGAAGGTTTTCTTGCTCATCAACTTCCCGACCTTGTGAGTACGGTTGTTATGCTGATTGCGATGTTTGTTGTCATGTTTATGGAGAATGTCTGGCTAGCGTTTGCCTGCCTGATACCAATCGTCGTAGGTTTTGTGTGCCAGTTTGCGGTTATGATTAAAATTATGAAAAGCGGAGGCGTTCAGCAAAATTTTGATGCACTGGAAAAAATCAGTTCTTCATCCATTCAATATGTGAAAGGAATGCCGTCCATCAAAATCTTTGGACAGACAGTGAAATCTTTTCGTCAGTTTTACGATGATATTATCAGTTACAGAGATTTTACAACAAGCATGACAGAGGTTATTCGCCCCGGCTTTGTGCGCTTTCGGATGTTTGTGTTATCGGTTGCTACGTTTATTGTACCTGTAGGATTACTCTTGTTTTTGCGAAATCCAGAAGATATTTCCTTTGTAATTACATATTTGTTTTTCCTGATACTGGCTCCTGCGGCGGCAACGCCGACCTTAAAACTAAGGGGATTTTCGGAGAGCATGAATATCATTACGGAAGGTGTAAAGCGTGTAGAATCCGTACTGAATGAAAAGCCTTTGCAGGAAGTATCAGAGGGGAAAGTACCAAAAAAGCATGATATTACTTTCTCGGATGTCCATTTTTCTTATGATGATAGTGGGAAAGCCATTTTAAACGGAGTTTCTTTCACAGCACGTCAGGGTGAAATTACTGCTTTGGTTGGAGCGTCAGGCGCAGGCAAATCTACCATAGCAGAACTGATACCGAGATTTTGGGATATTACCGATGGAAGTATAATGATTGGTGGCATTGATATCAGGGAAATACATCAGATTGATTTAATGGAACAGATGTCTTTTGTATTTCAGGAAAGTTATTTGCTGTCAGATACCATTTACAATAACATTGCTTTGGGAAAACCCGATGCCACAAAAGAACAGGTAGAACGAGCTGCAATGGCGGCGCAATGTCACGATTTTATCTTGTCGCTCCCAGAAGGCTATCAGACCAAAATCGGAGATGGAGGTATTTATCTGTCTGGCGGTGAAATGCAGCGTGTATCTATAGCAAGAGCAATTTTAAAAAATGCGCCAATATTGATTTTGGACGAGGCAAGCGCCTATGCAGATGCAGAAAATGAGCATGAGATGCAGCTGGCATTGACAGAGCTTATCAAAAACAAGACGGTCATTATGATTGCCCACAGACTGGCGACGATTTGTAATGCAAATCAAATACTTGTTGTAGCAGATGGAAAAATAGCAGAAGCAGGCACACACGAACAGTTGCTGCAGAAGAATAAGCTCTATGCGGCTATGTGGAAAACGGGTATGGAATCTGCTAACTGGCGTATGGAGCATGGCAAGGAGGACGTACAATGAAAAAACTATTTTATGCAATTACCTGTAACGACCCGAAAAGGCTGATAAAACCGATTATTTCAAATGCGCTTGCCAATTTGTCAAATTTGCTGCCATTCTTGTGTACGGCTTATATCATCAGCCAAATATATGATTACTTTATGACAGGAAATTTAAACCGTTCCCACTTATGGCTTTCATGGGGCGGAATGGTTATCTGCTTTATCATTACTTATCTTTTGGAGAATATTGCCTGCAAAATTACTTATCGGGATGGATATATGACATCTGCCGACGGGCGTGTAAAATTAGCGGAGCATATCAGAGAACTGCCGCCTGGCGTATTGATGGGTAAATCTTCTGGCGAAATCGGTAATACGATGATGAACGATTTTTCTAAAACTGAATCGGCAATGACGCACATCCTGCCTCAGATTGTCAGTGGTGTACTCGTTGCGGTCATTGCGTCCGTTGCCATGCTCATAGCAGACTGGAGGATGGGAATAGCCATGTTTTGCGGATTTCCGATTGCGATTGTACTTATGCTTGGTATGCGTAATCTGGAGCGAAAACTGGATGACCGACTTGCGGCATCAAGAATTGAACAGGCAAGTAAGCTTCAGGAATACCTGTATGGTATGAGAATTATAAAAGCCTACAATATGCAGGGGGAAAACTTCGGTAAATTAAAATCGGCGTGTACGGATTATCGTGACGCTTGTATAAAACTTGAGAGTGGAATCGGTCCGCTGAATTTTGTTGCTACCGCTCTTTTGCGATTAGGTCTGCCGCTTATGACCATAGTTGGTGTGTTTTTAATAAGCGGAGGAACGCTTACAATCCCTGAATTTGTCATGTTTTTGTTAGTTGGCACTCGTGTGTTTGACCCGCTTTCCGTAGCAATTATGAATTATTCAGAATTAACGATGTGCGGCATGGCAGGGGAACGAATCAGCCGTTTGCTTGACGAGCCGACTATGGGCGGCAAAAAAGATGCGCCAACGACACACGACATTGCCTTTCAGAATGTTTCCTTTGGGTATGGAACAAAAGAGGTTCTCCATGATATTAACGCAACATTCAGACCAAATACAATGACAGCTCTTGTAGGACTGTCAGGTTCAGGAAAAAGTACGATGTTGAAATTGGCGGCACGATTCTACGACCCCACCGCAGGAAAAATCTTATTTGGAGGCGTTGATGAGAAAGAAATTATGCCAGACAAACTGATGAAGCAAATATCAATGGTATTTCAGGATGTGTATTTGTTTCAGGATACAGTTGCAAATAATATCCGTTATGGGCGTGAAAATGCAACGCAGGAGGAAATTGAAAATGCAGCCCGTCTTGCAAATTGTTATGACTTTATTATGCGTATGCCGCAAGGATTCGACACGATGATTGGAGAGGGAGGTTCTACTCTTTCGGGCGGTGAAAAGCAGCGGATTTCCATTGCAAGAGCTATGTTAAAGGATGCGCCTGTCATTTTTCTGGACGAAGCGACTTCCTCTCTTGACCCAGAAAATGAAGCGGAAATACAGCAGGCAATCAGCCGTCTGATTAAAGGAAGAACGGTTGTGGTAATCGCCCATAGATTAAAAACAATCACTTCCGCTGATAATATTTTTGTGTTCGATAATGGAAGGATTGTCGAACGGGGAACACATAACGAACTTCTATCCCATTGTGGATTGTATGCAAAGCTCTGGAAATTGCAGACATCTACCGAGGGTTGGAGGATAAATTAAAACATTATGAAGGAGGATTCCAAAATGGAAAATACAAGAAAAACAAAATCGTCAAGAGGTGCAATCGCAGCGGGCGTATTTATCGCATTGTATCTTGTCACTTATTTTATTGTTGGGGCAATTACAATGCCTGTTGCGGTACTTTTTGTACTGATGCCTGAAATTGTTGCGCTGCTTGCAGCTCCTACATATCACATGATGCTGACAAAATCCCCGTCATGGATTTCTATTTTAATTGCAGCTTTTCTTCCGAGTTTGTTGCTGATTGCGTCTGGGCATATTCCGATTGCGCCATTGGTTGCAATACCAGCAGGAATCATAGCTGCCCTTATTGCGAAAAAAGGAAATTATAAAAGTTTTAAATGGAATACTGTCAGCCATATGTTTTTTTCATTAAATTTATTTGGTGGTTTTATCCCGATTTGGGTAATGCGTGACTATTTCTTTGAGGATACCTTTGAACGTGGAATGAGTCAGGAGAATTGTCAGAAAAACGCAGGGAGCTGTCAAAAGCGAAAAAGCGTGTTAAGGAGATAGACAACCTTATCCAGAAAATCTATGAGGACAATGTTATCGGTAAAATCTCCGATGAACGCTTCGCCACAATGTCTATGGCATTTGAGGAAGAACAGCAACGGTTGAAAGCTGCTATCCCAGAAATGGAAATATACCTTGAAAGCGAAACAGATAAAAGCGACAGCTTGCAGAGGTTTATCGACAAGGTTTCCTATTAATATATGGATAATACCCTGCTATGATATTGTTCCTGAAAAAAAACAAAAAAAGTGCTTGCATTTGAAAATGACATTGTGTATACTAACAAGTGCTGTGACATGATAGCTATGAAGCGTGAGGTTGCTGTCCGCAGAGGCAGGTTTTCCGTGGAGCGAATGTCAAGTTAGGAAACTGACGACAAGTCACTGTACAAGTTCAGAAAGCCATCTGGGGATGGGCACGCGCTGGTGAGTACCAGGACACGCGTGGAGATGTGTACAGTCGCCGCTTGTCGTACCGATAACCGAGTACGAATAGGAGGAGACTTTTTTTATGGCAAATCAGGTAATGAGAATCACATTAAAAGCTTATGATCATCAGTTAGTAGATGCATCTGCTGCAAAAATCATCGATACTGTTAAGAAGAACGGAGCAACCGTAAGCGGTCCGGTTCCGCTTCCTACTAAGAAGGAAGTTGTTACAATTCTTCGCGCAGTTCACAAATACAAAGACAGCCGTGAGCAGTTTGAGCAGCGTACACATAAGCGTCTGATCGATATCCTGACACCAACGCAGAAGACAGTAGATGCACTGTCCAGACTGGAAATGCCGGCTGGCGTTCACATCGATATCAAGATGAAAACCAAATAATTTGGTATTACAATTAAGCTAGATGATACCGCAAGGTATTTCTAAATGTATATGATTGCCGCAATGGTAATCCGCTATAAGGAGGAAGAAAGAATGAAGAAAGCTATTTTAGCTACGAAAGTCGGAATGACTCAGATCTTCAATGAAGACGGTCTGTTGATTCCGGTAACCGTTTTACAGGCGGGTCCATGTGTCGTAACTCAGGTTAAGACCGAAGAGAACGACGGATATGCAGCAGTTCAGGTAGGCTACGGCGACATCAGAGAGAAACTGGTGAACAAACCGGAAAAAGGCCACTTTGACAAAGCAGGCGTTTCAGTTAAGAGATTCTTAAAGGAATTCAAATTTGAAAACGCAGGCGAATATGAAGTAGGACAGGAAATCAAGGCTGATATCTTTGCAGCAGGCGATCACGTTGACGCAACTGCAATCTCCAAAGGTAAAGGCTTCCAGGGCGCGATCAAGAGACACGGACAGTCCAGAGGACCTATGGCTCACGGCTCCAAATACCATCGTCATGCAGGTTCCAACGGCGCTTGTTCTGACCCGAGCAAGGTATTCAAGGGCAAACATATGCCAGGCCATATGGGAAATGTTCAGGTAACTGTTCAGAACCTTGAGATCGTACGCGTAGATACAGAAAACAACTTACTGTTAGTGAAAGGTGCTGTTCCAGGACCTAAGAAATCTTTGGTAACCATCAAAGAAACAGTAAAGTCCTTATAATGAGAAAGGAGGAGCATCAGAATGGCAAACGTAACTGTTTTTAATATGGAAGGCAATGAAGTTGGAACAATGGAGCTGAACGACGCAGTGTTTGGCGTAGAGATCAACGAGCATCTGGTTCATCTTGCTGTTGTTCGCCAGCTTGCAAATAAACGCCAGGGTACCCAGAAGGCAAAAACCCGCTCTGAGGTAAGCGGCGGCGGAAGAAAACCGTGGAGACAGAAAGGAACAGGTCATGCAAGACAGGGTTCCACACGCGCACCACAGTGGACAGGCGGCGGAGTTGTATTTGCTCCGGTACCGAGAGATTACGAAGTAAAAATGAACAAGAAGGAAAGAAGAGCTGCTCTCAAATCTGCTCTGACTTCCAAGGTTCAGGACAATAAATTAGTCGTTCTTGACAATCTGACACTTGCAGAAGCAAAGACAAAAGAAATGCAGAAGGTTTTGACAAACCTGAAAGCAGACAAGGCTCTTGTAGTGACCGCTAATGATGACAAGAATGTTGTTCTTTCCGCAAGAAATATTGCAGATGTACAGACCGCAACCGTCAACACCATCAACGTATATGATGTTATGAAGCATAACACCGTAGTAGTAACCAAGGATGCGGTGGCATCCATCGAGGAGGTGTACGCATAATGGCTGACATTAAGTACTATGACGTAATCCTGAAGCCAGTGATTACAGAAAAATCCATGAACGCTATGGGCGAGAAGAAATATACATTCCTGGTTCATCCGGAAGCAAACAAAGCCCAGATCAAAGAAGCAGTAGAGAAAATGTTCGAGGGAACAAAAGTAAAGAGCGTAAATACCATGAATCTGGATGGTAAGAAGAGACGCCGCGGTATGGTAGTCGGAAAGACCGCCAAGACCAAAAAAGCTATTGTAGCTCTGACAGAAGAGAGCAAGGACATCGAGATTTTCGAGGGACTTTAAGCAGTAGCGAGTGATAAACAAGCACGACGAACTGCTCCTTCGAGAATTTTCGGCGCTCTGTTTATCGCGGATATACGCAGTCAAAAGCGTGATAATAAAGTTGAAAGGAGAACAATCATGGGAATTAAAACCTATAACCCATATACACCTTCCAGAAGACACATGTCTGGTTCTGATTTCTCTGAAATCACAACCAACAAACCGGAGAAATCCCTGGTAGTGTCTCTGAAGAAAAATGCAGGCCGTAACAATCAGGGTAAGATCACTGTAAGACACCGCGGAGGCGGCAGCAGAAGAAAATACAGACTGGTTGACTTCAAGAGAAGAAAAGACGGAATCCCTGCAACAGTTAAGACAATCGAGTACGATCCCAACAGAACAGCAAACATCGCCCTCATCTGCTACGCAGACGGCGAGAAAGCATATATTCTTGCACCGGAAGGCTTAAAGGTAGGCCAGAAGGTAATGAACGGACCGGAAGCAGAAGTTCGCGTAGGTAACTGCTTACCTCTGGAACTGATTCCGGTAGGTACCATGATCCACAATATCGAGCTGCATCCCGGCAAGGGCGGACAGATGGTTCGTTCCGCTGGTAACGGTGCTCAGTTAATGGCTAAAGAAGGCAAATACGCAACATTAAGATTACCATCCGGTGAAATGAGAATGGTTCCGATCATCTGCCGCGCTTCTATCGGCGTCGTAGGAAACGGAGACCATAACCTGATCAATATTGGTAAGGCTGGACGTAAGCGTCACATGGGTATCAGACCTACTGTCCGCGGTTCTGTAATGAACCCGAACGACCATCCGCACGGCGGTGGTGAAGGAAAGACCGGTATCGGCCGTCCGGGCCCGTCTACTCCATGGGGCAAACCTGCTCTGGGTCTGAAGACCAGAAAGAAGAACAAACAGTCCAACAAGCTCATCGTAAGAAGACGCGATGGAAAAGCTTTATCGAAATAATAAGGAGGTTAAAGCATGTCTCGTTCACTGAAAAAAGGACCTTTTGCAGACGCAAGCTTACTGAAAAAAGTAGATGCATTAAATGCTGCAAACGATAAATCCGTAATCAAAACCTGGTCCCGCCGTTCTACAATTTTCCCGTCTTTCGTTGGACATACAATTGCTGTTCATGACGGAAGAAAGCATGTGCCGGTATATATCACAGAAGATATGGTTGGCCACAAACTGGGTGAATTCGTAGCAACCAGAACCTACAGAGGACACGGAAAAGACGAAAAGAAATCCGGCGTTCGTAAGTAATATACAACTGCCTGTTGTCTTATCAAGGCAGCAGGTCAGTTTAACCTGATATTGAATATGACGAAAGGAGGCACTTTAAAATGGCAAAAGGACATAGAAGCCAGATTAAGAGAGCCAGAAATGAGAATAATAGAGAGACAAGACCGTCTGCAAAATTATCTTATGCAAGAATTTCTGTTCAGAAAGCCTGCTACGTATTAGACGTAATCCGCGGCAAAGATGTGCAGACAGCACTTGGTATCCTGACATACAATCCAAGATACGCTTCCAGCGTGCTTAAGAAATTACTGGAATCAGCAATTGCAAACGCTGAAAACAACAACGGTATGAGTGCAGATAACCTCTACATTGCAGAGTGCTATGCAAACAAAGGACCTACAATGAAGAGAATTCAGCCAAGAGCACAGGGCAGAGCTTACAGAATCGAAAAGAGAACAAGCCATCTCACCATCGTGCTGGATGAAAGATAAGGAGGATAAGCATGGGACAGAAAGTTAACCCACATGGCCTTAGAGTCGGTGTTATCAAAGATTGGGATTCCAGATGGTATGCAGAAGCAGATTTTGCAGACTACCTGGTAGAAGATTACAACATCAGAACATTTCTGAAAAAGAAATTATACAGCGCAGGTGTTTCCAAGATCGAGATCGAGAGAGCATCTGACAGAGTAAAGATCATTATCTACACAGCAAAGCCGGGTATCGTAATCGGTAAGGGCGGCGCTGAGATCGAGAAGGTAAAAGCTGAGCTTCAGAAGTTTGTAAACAAGAAGCTGATCGTAGATATCAAAGAAGTTAAGAGACCGGACAGAGACGCACAGCTTGTAGCTGAAAACATTGCTCTGCAGCTTGAAAACCGTATTTCTTTCAGACGTGCTATGAAGTCCACGATGCAGAGAACTATGAAATCCGGCGCAAAGGGAATCAAAACCGCAGTTTCCGGACGTCTTGGCGGAGCTGATATGGCTCGTACAGAGTTCTACAGCGAAGGAACCATTCCGCTTCAGACACTTCGTGCAGATATCGATTACGGATTCGCTGAAGCAGATACCACTTACGGCAAGGTTGGCGTAAAGGCATGGGTCTACAATGGTGAAGTACTTCCAACAAAAGGAACTAAGGAAGGGAGCGATAAATAATGTTAATGCCAAAAAGAGTAAAACGTCGTAAACAATTCCGTGGCTCCATGAAGGGGAAAGCCTTAAGAGGCAATCAGATCAATTATGGTCAGTACGGTCTTGTTGCTACCGAACCATGTTGGATCAAATCCAACCAGATTGAGGCAGCCCGTGTTGCTATGACCCGTTACATCAAACGTGGCGGTCAGGTTTGGATTAAGATTTTCCCAGATAAACCAGTAACAGCGAAACCAGCAGAAACACGTATGGGTTCCGGTAAAGGTACCCTGGAATACTGGGTAGCAGTTGTAAAACCAGGACGTGTAATGTTCGAAATCGCAGGCGTTTCCGATGAAGTTGCCCGTGAAGCATTACGTCTTGCTATGCACAAGTTACCATGTAAATGTAAAATCGTTTCTCGTGCAGACTTAGAAGGCGGTGATAACAGTGAAAATTAATAAATTCGTAGAAGATTTAAAGGCAAAATCAGCTGCAGAATTGAATGAAGAATTAGTAGCTGCTAAAAAAGAACTTTTTAATCTGAGATTTCAGAATGCAACCAATCAATTAGACAATACAAGCAGAATCAAAGAGGTTCGTAAAAATATTGCCAGAATCCAGACAGTAATCACTGAGCAGGCAAACGCTGCGAAATAGTGAATATAGGAGGACAGAATCGTGGAAAGAAATCTGAGAAAAACCCGTGTGGGCAAGGTTGTCAGCAATAAGATGGACAAGACCATCGTCGTTGCAATTGAAGACCATGTAAAACATCCTCTTTACAAAAAAATCGTGAAGAGAACATATAAATTAAAAGCTCATGACGAACAGAATGAGTGCAATATCGGTGATACCGTAAAAGTTATGGAGACAAGACCGCTGTCCAAGGACAAGAGATGGAGACTTGTTGAGATTGTAGAGAAAGTGAAATAAGGAGGAAACCAGTATGATTCAGCAGGAAACTAGACTGAAAGTTGCCGACAACACTGGTGCAAAAGAAATCCTTTGTATTCGTGTTATGGGCGGCTCTACAAGAAGATATGCAAATATCGGCGACACTATCATTGCTACTGTCAAAGATGCAACACCAGGCGGCGTTGTTAAAAAAGGTGATGTAGTAAAGGCCGTTGTTGTTCGTACAAGAAAAGGCGCTCATCGTAAAGACGGATCTTATATCCGCTTCGATGAAAACGCTGCAGTAATCATTAAAGACGACTTAACTCCGAGAGGAACCCGTATCTTTGGACCAGTTGCCAGAGAGCTTCGTGAAAAGAAATTCATGAAGATCGTTTCCTTAGCTCCGGAAGTATTATAGGAGGGTGCCTAATGTCAGCTATGAAGATTAAAAAAGGCGACACTGTTAAAGTAATCGCCGGTAAGGATAAAGGCAAAGAAGGAAAAGTTCTTGCCGTAAACGTAAAAGACAACACCGTAGTAGTTGAAAACGTAAACATGGTTACCAAGCATACCAAACCGTCCGCAGCAAACCAGAACGGTGGAATCATCAATAAAGAAGCTCCGCTTCATATCTCCAACGTAATGCTGCTGGTAGGCGGAAAGGCAACCAGAGTTGGCTTCAAAATGGATGGAGACAAAAAAGTACGTGTTGCAAAAGCAACTGGTGCTGTCATCGATTAATTGAGAGAGGAGGCATGACAAATGAGCAGATTAAAAGACCTTTATAAAAATGAGATCATGGATGCCATGATCAAAAAATTTGGATATAAAAACGTTATGGAAGTGCCAAAACTCGAAAAGATCGTTGTAAACATGGGTGTTGGTGAAGCCAAAGAAAACGCAAAGCTTCTGGATTCCGCAATTGCAGACATGGAGCTGGTTACAGGGCAGAAGGCTGTCGCTACCAAAGCAAAGAAGTCTGTCGCTAACTTCAAAATCAGAGAGGGTATGCCCATCGGATGTAAGGTTACGCTGAGAGGCGAAAAGATGTATGAGTTCGCTGACCGTCTGATCAACCTGGCTCTTCCGCGTGTACGTGACTTCCGCGGCGTTAATCCTAACGCTTTCGACGGCAGAGGAAACTATGCACTGGGAATCAAGGAACAGTTGATCTTCCCGGAAATCGAGTATGACAAGATCGACAAGGTAAGAGGTATGGACGTGATCTTTGTTACAACTGCAAAGACCGACGAAGAAGCTCGTGAATTACTGACATTATTCAATATGCCGTTTGCAAAATAGGAGGATGAGAGTTCATGGCTAAGACAGCAATGAAAATCAAACAGCAGCGCAAACAGAAATTCTCCACAAGAGAATACAGCCGCTGCAGAATTTGTGGCCGTCCACATGCTTATTTAAGAAAATACGGAATCTGCAGAATCTGCTTCCGTGAATTAGCATACAAGGGACAGATCCCGGGAGTTAAAAAAGCTTCCTGGTGACCGAAAGCAACTTAATGAAACAACTATATTAATTAAAACAACAATGACATGTAAAGTCTGATTAAGGAGGAAACTAACATGACAATGAGCGATCCGATTGCAGATATGCTTACAAGAATCCGTAACGCAAATACTGCAAAACATGATACCGTAGATGTTCCGGCATCCAAAATGAAAATTGCAATCGCAAACATTCTGCTTGACGAAGGATATATTGCAAAGTATGATTTAGTAGAGGACGGCGTAATCAAAACCATCCACATCACCCTGAAATACGGTGAGAGCAAAAACGAAAAGATTATTACTGGATTAAAGAGAATCTCCAAACCGGGTCTTCGTGTATACGCAGGCAAGGACGAGCTTCCGAGAGTTCTTGGAGGTCTTGGCGTAGCAATCATTTCCACCAACCAGGGCGTTATCACTGATAAAGAAGCCCGCAAGCTGAAAGTTGGCGGAGAAGTATTGGCATTTGTATGGTAATAGAAAACCGGAAATGGTTTTTTATATAAATGTATTCAACTGAAAACAGAGGGAAGTAAACTTCCCTCCGACAATTTAAGTAAGGAGGACAAAATTATGTCTCGTATCGGTAGACTGCCGGTAGTGATTCCTGCAGGAGTAACTGTAGATGTCAAAGAAGGCAACGTAGTAACCGTAAAAGGACCAAAGGGAACACTTGAAAGAGCGCTTCCTGCAGAAATGGATATCAAGGTTGAAGATGGTCATGTGGTAGTTGGAAGACCAAACGACCTGAAGAGAATGAAATCTTTACATGGTTTAACAAGAAGCCTGATCCACAACATGGTAGTTGGCGTTAACGAAGGTTACACCAAGACTCTTGAGGTAAACGGTGTAGGTTATAGAGCAGCAAAACAGGGCAAGAAACTGGTTCTGTCCCTTGGATATTCTCACCCGGTTGAAATGGAAGATCCGGAAGGTCTGGAATCCAAAGTAGATGGAAATAAGATTATTATTTCCGGTATCAGCAAAGAAAAAGTTGGCCAGTATGCGGCTGAAATCAGAGACAAGAGAAGACCTGAGCCATACAAGGGCAAAGGTATCAAGTATGCTGATGAGGTTATCAGACGCAAAGTTGGTAAGACTGGTAAGAAATAAATAAGGAGAGTGAGAACATGATTAAGAAAGCATCCAAGGCAGAAATTCGTCAGAAGAAGCATAGAAGATTGCGTCATCACTTAAGTGGAACCGCTGCAGCTCCCCGTTTGGCAGTTTTTCGTTCCAATAAGCATATGTATGCGCAGATCATTGATGACACGGTAGGCAAGACTTTAGTATCAGCTTCTACTCTTCAGAAAGATGTAAAAGCAGAGTTAGAGAACACAGATGATGTAAAAGCAGCGGCATACCTGGGAACCGTTATCGGCAAAAAGGCGCTGGAGGCAGGCATCGAAAGTGTAGTCTTTGACAGAGGAGGCTATATCTACCACGGTAAAGTCAAAGCATTGGCAGACGCAGCAAGAGAAGCTGGCCTGAAATTCTAAAGGGAGGGAAAAGCGCACATGAGACGTAATCTTATTGATGCTAGTCAGTTAGAGTTAGAAGATAAAGTAGTATCAATCAAGCGTGTTACCAAGGTTGTTAAAGGTGGTCGTAACTTCCGTTTCACAGCTTTAGTTGTTGTAGGTGACGGCAACGGACACGTTGGTGCAGGTTTAGGTAAAGCAGCCGAAATTCCTGAAGCAATCCGCAAAGGAAAAGAGGACGCAATGAAGAAATTAGTTACCGTAGCAAGAGATGAGAATGGTTCTATTACTCATGACTTCGTAGGCAAATTCGGAAGCGCAGAAATGCTTCTGAAGAGAGCTCCGGAAGGTACCGGTGTTATCGCCGGAGGTCCGGCCCGTGCCGTAATCGAACTTGCAGGTATCAAGAACATCCGTACCAAATGTATGGGATCCAGAAACAAACAGAACGTAGTTCTGGCAACCATCGAAGGTTTAAGTCAGTTAAAAACTCCGGAAGAAGTTGCAAAGCTTCGCGGAAAATCTGTTGATGAGATTCTGGCGTAAGGAGGAGAATAAAAATGGCAGGTACATTAAAAGTTACATTAGTAAAATCTCCGATTGGCGCAGTTCCGAAACACAAAAAGACTGTTGTAGCTATGGGACTTACCAAAATGCACAAAACAGTTGAAATGCCGGATAATGCGGCAACCAGAGGTATGATTCAGCAGGTACAGCACCTGGTAAAAGTAGAAGAAGCGTAAGTTACGCCTTCTTCTACCTAAAAAACAAAGTTAATCGAGATTGAATAATTAAAGGAGGTGCCAAACATGGATTTATCAAACTTAAGACCAGCAGAAGGTTCTAAGCACAGCGATAACTTCAGAAGAGGCCGTGGACATGGTTCCGGAAACGGCAAAACAGCCGGCAAGGGACACAAAGGACAGTTAGCTCGTTCCGGACATAAGAAACCGGGATTTGAAGGTGGACAGATGCCTTTATACAGACGTCTGCCGAAGAGAGGCTTTACTAACAGAAACTCTAAAGAAATCATCGCGATCAACGTTGACGTTCTGAACCGCTTTGAAGACGGCGCAGAGGTTACTGTTGAGAGCTTACTGGAAAACCGCGCAATTTCCAAAGCTGGCGACGGCGTTAAGATTCTTGGAAACGGCGAACTTACTAAGAAACTTAATGTAAAAGTCAATGCTGTCAGTGAGACTGCAAAAGCAAAAATTGAAGCTGCTGGTGGTACAGTAGAGGTGATTTAATGTTTGAGACTCTTAAAAATGTTTTTAGAGTGAAAGAGATGAGGCGCAAGCTGCTGTATGTCGTATGGATGATCTTTGTCATCCGTGTGGGATCGCAGCTTCCCGTTCCGGGAGTAGACAGCGACGTCTTTAAACAGTGGTTTGAGAGCAATACCGGTGACGCATTTAATTTTTTTGATGCGTTTACCGGAGGGTCTTTCACCCAGATGTCTGTTTTTGCGCTGAATATCACGCCATACATTACTTCCTCGATTATTATGCAGCTTCTTACCATTGCCATTCCGGCATTGGAAGAAATGCATCGTGACGGTGAGGAAGGAAGAAAGAAAATTACTGCGATCACCCGTTATGTAACGGTAGGTCTTGCCCTGTTTGAATCCATCGCTATGGCCATCGGTTTCGGACGAGGCAACATGATCCCGGACATGAATTTCTTTAAGGGCGTCGTAGTAGTTGTTACTTTGACTGCAGGTTCTGCAATGCTGATGTGGATCGGCGAGCGTATTACAGAGAAGGGCGTCGGAAACGGTATTTCCATCGTACTTACTATTAATATCGTTTCCCGTATTCCAAGCGATCTGTCACTGCTGTATGAGAACTTTATTAAAGGGAAAACAATTGCAAAAGGAATGCTGGCAGGCGTGATTATCGCCGCAATCATTCTGTTAATGGTTGTTTTCGTCCTGATTCTCAATGGTGCGGAGAGAAGGATCCCGGTACAGTATTCCAAAAAGATGGTAGGAAGAAAGATGATGGGAGGCCAGTCCACCAATATTCCACTGAAGGTCAATACTGCCGGCGTCATTCCTGTCATTTTCGCTTCTTCGATTATGTCGTTCCCGGGAATCATTGCACAGTTTGCCGGTAAGGGCAACGGTACAGGCATTGGTAGTGAGATTTTAAGAGGTTTATCATCTAATAACTGGTGTAATCCAAAACAGCTCCAGTATAGCTGGGGACTGATCGTATACATTGTATTGTGTATTTTCTTTGCTTATTTCTATACTTCCATTACTTTCAATCCGTTGGAGGTTGCGGATAATATTAAGAAGCAGGGTGGATTTATCCCGGGTATCCGTCCGGGAAAACCGACGTCAGATTATTTGACGAAAATCTTAAACTATATTATATTTATAGGTGTAGTCGGACTCATTATTGTAGCGGTCATTCCGTTCATCTTTAACGGAGTATTTGGAGCAAATGTTTCCTTTGGAGGAACTTCTATCATCATCGTTGTTGGTGTAGTTCTGGAGACTGTGAAGCAGATTGAATCCCAGATGCTTGTCCGCAATTACAAAGGATTCCTGAACAACTAAAATGAAGGTTGTGGTGCGCTGCGCCACAGCCTTGATTTGCTTAAGTCATATGCATGATGCAGCATGCATAGGGCAGGTGCCTTCATGATGCAGAAGGCAAGTGTGTTGTGCTCGCATATAAGCAATTGTCTGCGGCAGCATGGATAGACAGATTTAAGCAGTTTATAAAACAAAATGGGAGGTATAAGCTATGAGAATCATTATGTTGGGTGCTCCGGGAGCCGGAAAAGGCACGCAGGCCAAGAAAATCGCCGAGAAATATGGTATTCCGCACATTTCCACAGGGGATATTTTCCGTGCAAATATCAAAAACGGCACAGAGCTTGGCAAAAAAGCAAAAACCTATATGGATCAGGGACTTCTTGTTCCGGATGAACTGACCTGTGATCTGGTTGTGGACAGAATCCAGCAGCCTGACGCGCAGAAGGGTTATGTACTGGACGGTTTTCCAAGAACAATTCCCCAGGCGGAATGTTTGACAGACGCACTGAATAAATTAGGCAGTAAGATTGATTATGCCATCGATGTAGACGTGCCGGATGAAAATATTGTGAACCGTATGTCAGGCAGACGTGCCTGCTTAAAATGCGGCGCTACCTATCATATCGTTTATGCAGCTCCGAAGACAGAGAATGTCTGCGATACCTGCGGTGAAGCATTAGTGCTTCGTGACGATGATAAGCCGGAAACCGTAAGCAAACGTCTGAATGTATATCACGAGCAGACACAGCCGCTTATCGACTATTATACAGGCCAGGGCGTATTAAAGACTGTAGACGGTACTAAAAACCTGGAGGAAGTTTTCCAGGAAATCGTGGCAATCTTGGGAGAATAAAAGAATGTCAGTTTCTATTAAATCAGAACATGAAATAGAGCTTATGAGGGAGGCAGGCCACCTTCTTGAAAAGGTACATGACGGCCTTGCCGCCTGCATCAAACCGGGTATCAGCACCAAGGAGCTTGATAAGATCGGAGAAGAGATGATCCGTTCCTTAGGCTGTATTCCCAACTTTTTGAATTACCAGGGCTTTCCAGGCTCCTTCTGCATCAGTTTGAATGATGAAGTAGTACATGGAATTCCTTCTGAGAAAAAAATCATCCAGGAGGGAGATTTGGTAAAAATCGATGCCGGACTGATTTATAAAGGTTATCATTCCGACGCCGCGCGTACCTATGCGGTAGGAGAGGTTTCCCCGGAAGCGCGTCAGCTTATGGAAGTAACGAAGCAGAGCTTTTTTGAAGGCATAAAATTCGCGAAAGCCGGAAACCATCTGAATGATATTTCAAAGGCCATCGGCGCCTATGCGGCAAAATACCGCTATGGAATCGTCCGTGATCTGGTTGGGCACGGGATCGGCACCCATCTTCACGAGGATCCGCAAATACCGAATTTCCCGCAGAAGCGCAGAGGTATTAAGCTGATGCCGGGTATGACACTGGCAATAGAGCCGATGATCAATCTGGGACGCGCGGATGTGGCATGGGAGGATGACGACTGGACTGTTGTGACAATGGACGGTTCCCTCTCCGCACATTATGAGAACACCATTCTGATTACAGATGGTGAACCCGAGATTCTGACGCTTACAAAATGATAGACGGATGACACAGGAGGTTAAAAATGTCAAAAGCAGATGTAATCGAAGTAGAAGGCACCGTACTGGAAAAACTGCCGAATGCGATGTTTAAAGTGGAACTGGAGAATAAGCATGTAGTGCTTGCGCATATCAGCGGAAAGCTGCGCATGAACTTTATCCGTATTCTTCCGGGAGATAAAGTAACGATCGAACTTTCTCCGTATGATCTGTCCAAAGGAAGGATTATCTGGAGGGACAAATAAGGAATTGAGGGGGCAAGCTCGGAGTTGCGAAGCCCGCATGCCCCCTCAAACTCCCCCTGTTGGGCACGCAGGAAGCCTATGTTGTGGAAGGTTGGACTGTTCTGGCATATAGATGATACGCCGGGGCAGTTTTTTTTAAAGGATTTTATTATGAAGATTTTAATTATTGAGGATGATGCCGGGCTCAACCGCGGGATTTCCTTTGCGCTTGCACAGGAAGGGTATGAAACTGTGACGTCCCGGACGCTTAAGGAGGGGCTGGAGCTTTTTGACAGGGAGAAGCCTGACGGGGTACTGCTGGATCTGAATCTGCCTGATGGCGACGGGATGGAAGGCTGCAAAAAAATCCGGGAGAAGTCGGAGGTTCCGGTGCTGATGGTGACGGCGCGTGATATGGAGGTGGATGAGCTTATGGGACTGACCAACGGGGCGGATGACTATATTACCAAGCCCTTTTCCATAGCTGTCCTGAAGGTCAGGCTGGAGAACCTCCTGAAGCGGAAACGAAGAATACCAGAAGAGAAACCCCTTCTGGTATCCGGAGAGATCCGCATGGATACCAAAGCTCTCCGTACATTCAGGGGAGAGGAAGAACTGGAATTAAGTATGACGGAGTATCGCCTCCTTCAGTATTTTCTCGAAAACAAAAACCAGGTGCTTTTAAAGGAGCAGATTCTGCAGCATATCTGGGATGCGGACGGAAATTTTGTGGAGGAAAATACCCTCGCTGTGAATATCAGCCGTTTGCGCAGGAAAATCGGCGGGAATTATATACGAACCATTCAGGGAATGGGATATCTCTGGGAGGAAAGCCGATGACAGCGCAGTCATGGAACTGGATCCTTGGGATAGGCCTTGTGGTGTGCCTTGGTGTTCTTGTGGCGGTGATCCTGTATTTTTTGAGACAGTGGAACAGGCTGGAGAGAATGCTGGAAGAGGCGGAAAAGGATATATACAGCGGGAAACACCGGGAATTACAGGACACCAGGGAATCGAAGCTTTTGGGACAGGTATGCCGGATCCTGAATACTGCGCAATATAAAGAAAGGCAGGCAGTGGGAGAGAAAAATCAGGTAATGGAGCTGATCTCGGATCTTTCCCATCAGCTTAAGACCCCTCTGGCGAACATTGTGATGAATATGGAACTCCTGAAAGATAGCTCTATGGATGAAAAACGGAGAACAGAGTTTCTGGAGCGTACGGCAGGACAGGCGGCAAAGATGCAGTGGCTGATGGAGAACCTTCTGAAAGCCTCACGTCTGGAAAACGGGATGCTTGATTTTCAGGCGGAGGATACGCTGATTAAGGGGACGATCGCGAAGGCAGTCAGCGCCGTCTATGCCCAGGCTTCCGGGAAGGAGATTTCTATTTGCGTGGAGGAATTTCAGGATTTTCCCTTGTATCATAATCCCAGATGGACGGTGGAAGCCCTTACGAACCTTCTGGAAAACGCCATAAAATATTCTCCACGGGGGAGCTGTGTGCGGGTTGGAATTTCCAGACTGGATTTTTATACCAGTATCACAGTGGCAGATGAGGGAATCGGAATTCCTGAGAAGGAATACAACCGTATATTCCAGAGGTTTTATCGGGGCAGGGCGGCGGAGCAGGAGGAAGGCAGCGGCCTTGGGCTGTATCTGGCGCAGTTGATTCTGCAGCAGGAGAAAGGGTATATTACGGTGACCTCCAAACCGGGACAGGGAAGTGTTTTTTCAGTATTTTTGTTAAATCAGGGAGAAAAACGCGGCTGCGATAGCAGATGCAAAAGTGTTTAAGCGCGTAGGTTGGAATATTCTTGATATTCCAACTGCACAGGTGGAAGAATTTTTGTAAAAGAATTTCTGTAATAGAGATTCTATAATAAAATAAGAGGCAGGTAGTTGTACAGTAGTCATATTTCTGACAAAACTGTCACAACTTACCTGCTTTTTTGTCAGGGCGCTGTAAGATTGGTTTGGTAAAATACAATCGTATCAAAGGTAAGCTTACCAAAGGCAGCCCGTTGGGAACATGCGGCGTGCTTTTGGGCAGCATGGAGACGGTGGTTATCCGCCGGATGACGAGGAGGATTGAGAATGAGCAGCATACTGGAAACGAAAGGCTTAAAAAAATATTACGGAAACGGAGCCAATCAGGTAAAAGCCCTTGACGGAGTAAATCTTTGTGTGGAGGAAGGGGAATTTGTGGCGGTGGTAGGGGCCTCCGGCTCCGGCAAATCCACTCTTCTGCACATGCTTGGTGGGCTGGATTATGCCACAGAGGGAACTGTGAAGGTAGCAGGAAAGGAAATTTTCAGGCTGAATGAAAATGAACTGACGATTTTTCGGAGAAGGAGAATCGGTTTTGTTTTTCAGAGCTATAATCTGGTGCCGATCTTAAATGTTTATGAGAATATTGTGCTTCCGGTGGAACTGGACGGAAGAAAACCGGATGAGGCGTTTATCAGCGACGTTATACGGACGCTTGGGCTTTCGGATAAGACAGAGAGTCTTCCGGGGCAGCTTTCCGGCGGGCAGCAGCAGAGGGTGGCCATTGCCCGCGCCCTTGCGGCAAAACCCGCCATCATTCTGGCGGATGAGCCCACTGGAAATCTTGACAGCAAAACCACTCAGGAGGTTCTGGGGCTTCTGAAGCTGACAGGGGAGCGGTTCCACCAGACGGTGGTGATGATCACCCACAATGAAGCGTTGGCACAGCTCTGTGACCGTGTGATTCATATTGAGGACGGCAAAATCGTAAATGACCGCCGAAATGGAGGTGTTTCCTATGAGAAATAACAACGGAGCGGTCATTCGGAAGCTTTCCGGGAGAAGCTTTCGGAATAATCGTATGAGAAACGCCTTTGCGATCCTTGCCATTATCCTGACAGGGATGCTGTTTACGGCGGCGTTTTCTCTGGTAAGCGGTATGATACAGGTAGCGGAAGAAGAGACTATGCGCGAAGTGGGCGGAAGATTCCACGCGGGCTTAAAGAATGTGACAGAAGAGCAATATGATAAGATCACGGAAGATCCTATGGTGAAACGCAGCAGCTATAATATCCTGATCGGCCATGCCGAAAATATTGTAAAAAGGCAGGCAGAGCTTCGGTATGTTCCCCAGGAAAAGGATCTGGAGGATTATTTTATCAGGCTGGAAGAAGGCCGCCTTCCGGAAGCGGAAAATGAGATTGTGGTGGATACCATTGTAATGGACGAATGTAAGGTGTCTCATGCGCTTGGGGAAACGATTCCGCTGACGTTTTCCTTTATGGGAAAAACGATTCAGAAGGATTTTGTGGTAAGCGGCTGGTACGAAGGAGATCATGTGAGCCATGCAAGCGAACTGTTTTTTTCTGAGGCATATTGGATGGAATTGAAGGGAGACCTTACAGATGAGGATTTTGGGGAATGGTACAAGGAGCATCCGGAGGATAACGGCGCAGGGCTCAGAAGCGGGAATCTGTTTTTTGAAAACACCTCTGATCTGGAGGAAAAAGTCCGTACAGTGATTTCCAATGCCGGATATGAGCCGGGAACGGAGGTTGCCTATGGGGTGAACTGGGCGTACATGACCAGCAGAATTTCCACAGTTGACCCTGTTACGCTGGCAATTCTGGGCGGTGCGGTTCTTGTGATCCTGCTGACAGGATATCTGATCATTTTTAATATTTTCCAGATTTCTGTCATGAGTGATATCCGCTTTTATGGATTGCTGAAGACCATAGGAACCACGAAAAAACAGATACGGAGTATGGTAAGGCGTCAGGCTCTTATAATGTCTGTACTTGGTATTCCCATCGGGCTTCTGGCAGGTTACGGGGTCGGAAAGTGCGTACTGCCTTTTGCCATGAGCTTTATGAGCTATAATATAGAGATTTCCCTGAAGTTCCATCCTATGATTTTTGTATTCGGAGGGATGTTTTCCGCGCTGACCGTATTTTTAAGCTGCAGAAAGCCGGGAAAGATCGCGGGAAGCGTGTCGCCTATAGAGGCGGTAAGATATACGGAAGTCACGACTTCCAAAAAGAAAAAGAAGAAACGAAGAGGACAGTTCAGCCTGTTTTCCATGGCTTTAGCCAATCTTGGAAGAAATAAAAAGAAAACGGCTGTGGTTGTGGCGGCGATCACCCTGAGTATGGTGCTTCTGACTCTGGTCATGACAGGCGTGGGAAGCTTCCGTATTGAAAAATTTATGGACTACCGGATCGTCGGGGATTATATGCTGGGAAACAATAATCTTGTTGGTTCTGCGGCGAGTGTCATGGACTATGAATTGGATGACGCTTTTATACAGTATGCAGATTCCCAGAGGGGAATTCTGGAAAAAAATGAGCTGTGGAGGAACTGCTATGGAAGAGAACTGGTGATGGATGAAGACGCTCTTGCCCAATACAGGAAGCTGGATGCGGAGGGGAAGCTGGAACACCATGAATTTACAGAGTATACACTTGAGCAGGTACTTGCAGGAAAAATGAATATGGGAAATCATTTTTACGGCTATACCGATGCCCTTCTGGAAAATCTGACGGTGCTGGAAGGAAATCTGGATATCGAAAAATTTCAGAAGGGAGATTATATTCTGATCGGTACCATGTTCGGAACGGAAGAATTGACGGCAGAGGACGGCCTGTATCATCCGGGAGACATGGTTACGGTCCAGTCTGTGACAGAACAATCCCAAATGCATGAGATCACAGATGATTCCGGAGAGGTGATCGACGTATGGTATGACAATATGGAGACAAAGGAGTATGAGGTGATGGCAGTGGTAGATATCCCTCACAGTCTGGATATCCACGCGTATAGTTCTAATGCAATGGATGTGGTGCTCCCCCTTCGGGAATTTACGGAGAAGCCCGGGAGTAACGAATGCTTTGCGGTATCCTACAGGGTGGAGGAAGAAGCCGGGGAGGAATTTGAAGCGGCGCTGAAGGATTATACAGAAAACAGAAATCCGGAAATGGGATACCTTTCCAAGAATACACTCCGGAAAGAATTTTCCGGTATGGTAGGGGTCATCTCCACCATCGGAATCGCCTTGTCATCCGTGATCGCTTTTATCGGGATCCTGAATTTTATCAATGCGGTGATCACCGGAATTATCGCCCGGAAACGGGAATTTGCCATGCTTCAGAGCATTGGCATGACCAATGGGCAGCTTCAGAAAATGCTGGTATATGAAGGGGTCAGCTACGTAGCCGCCGCAGGGATTATCAGCTTTTGTCTGGGAAGCGTGATGGCATGGCAGTTGTTTACCGCATTGAATCAGGTGATCCTGTTCTTTGAGTACCGGTTCCAGATACTCCCGTTCCTGATCATGATCCCTGTCCTTCTGGCAGTATCCGTGGCGGCCCCTCTTGCAGCCTACAGAAAAGTGAAAAAGAAAAGTATTGTGGAGCGTCTGCGGGAAACGGAGTGATAAGATAGAAGACATATAAGACAGAAGACATTTATAATAGAAGACACATATATTTCTTAAAGTTTTCATAGAATTAACATAATTTGGAAGTATAGTGGCAGTACTCCATAAAAATAGAATCAGATGTGGGATGACTCCCGCCTCTATAGGCGGTGAGTAACAAGTTTGTATCAGTGGCGGGATTCAATCCCCCATCTGATATATGCTCTAAGACTCGCGAGCGAGTCTTGAACAGAAATGGGGAGAGTATAAAAAATAAAAGAGACGCGGACAGGAAGGGAAAATTTATGAAGCATAAATATCTTGCAGTTTTATTGGGGATCGTGGTTGCAGTATCTTCTGTGAATGTTTTTGGATCGGAGGCATCCGGAGGGACAGAGACACAGAGCGCAGAGAAAGAGAATGGAAGTGCGCCGGAGAAACCGGATGGTGAGAACGGAGAAGCCCCTGAAAAGCCGGATGGTGAGAACGGGGAAGCGCCTGAAAAGCCCGGAGAGGGAGGCGGCCCGGGAGGACAGGTACAGACGGTGGACAGCTATGAGGCGGTCAACGAATACACGGAAGATACGACAGTGTCGGATACTTCTCTGGAGTCCACGGGAACCGATGAAAATGCGGCTTTGATCCAGTCAGACTGTGAGGTTACTTTTGACAATGTGTCTTTTACAAGAGAATCTTCAGATAGTACAGGCGGAGACAGCTCCAGCTTTTACGGCGTGGGAGCCGCCCTTCTCGCTGCGGATGGAAAGGCTTATGTGAAGAACAGCACAGTTACTACGGACGCTGCCGGAGGAGCAGGGCTGTTTGCGTACGGCGACGGAACAATCTACGCAGCCGATTCTGAGATTAAGACAGAGCAGGATACTTCCGGCGGCATTCACGCGGCAGGGGGAGGAACTCTTTATGCCTGGGATCTGGATGTGGAGACCAACGGGGAGTCGGCGGCTGCGATCCGAAGCGACAGAGGCGGAGGAACCATGGTAGTAGACGGGGGAACGTATGTGTCCAACGGGGAAGGTTCCCCGGCGGTTTACTGTACCGCGGATATCACGGTGAATAATGCGGAATTGAACGCGGAAGGCTCCGAGGCTGTATGCATCGAAGGATTGAATACGCTGAGGCTGTTTGACTGCGACCTTACGGGAAATATGAGCGACTTAAGCCAGAACGACTGTACGTGGACGGTAATTCTTTATCAGAGTATGTCCGGGGATTCCGAGGTTGGAAACAGTACGTTCCAGATGACAGGAGGAAGCCTTACTTCAAAGAACGGCGGTCTTTTCTATACCACAAATACAGAATGTACAATTATTCTTGATTCTGTAGATATTACCTATAATGATGACAGCGAGTATTTTCTTCAGTGTACGGGAAATAACAATGAAAGGGGCTGGGGAAGGACAGGCGACAATGGTTCAGACTGCCATTTTACCGCGATCAGTCAGGATATGAAGGGAAATATTATCTGGGATTCCATCAGCGACCTGGATTTTTATCTTACAGACGGAAGTACCCTTGAAGGCGCTGTTGTGGATGATGAGACTTATGCCGGAGAAGACGGAGACGGTTATTGTAACTTATCTATTGAAAATGGCTCCACATGGACAGTAACCGGCGACAGTACCGTGACTTCCCTTGCCAATGAAGGGGAGATCATAGACGAAGCGGGAAATGTGGTCTCCATAGTCGGTACGGACGGTACTGTTTATATTGAAGGTGAAAGCCAGTATACAGTTACTGTGGATTCTTATCTGGAAACGATCGATACCTCTGAAGGTACGGCGTCGGAGCCGGAAGAATGGGCTGATCTGCAGGTGGACAGACCGGAAAATCTTTAAAAACATTTCCACCTGTGCGGTTGCAACATTTTTCTTATTTTGTCAGAAAATCTCTGACAAAAGATAAAAAACGCTTGCGTTTTTGGAAAAAATATGATAATATCTTAACAAAGAAAAGGGAGTAGCGGCCATTTGGCTGAGAAACAAGATTGCTTTTTCAGAAAGATGGTACATATATGCGTCAGAACGATGTCATGAGAATGGTATCCGCAATATGAGATAATCAGCAAGACTTTTGTTTTCGGATAGGAAAGTATCTGTCCGGGACAAAAGTCTTTTTTCATACCTGCGGTGTAAACAGTAACTGCTCTTTTCTTTGGACGCAATAGGAAAACAGGAGCTTCTTGCCATGGAAGGAGGTTCCGCGTAAAACGGAGGAGGAAAATAATGACTGATTTTGAAGAGAATAATTGGAACAAAAAGAAGCCCTTTAAAGTAAAAATGCCGAAAAAGACGGGAAAACATCTGAAACGCGGCGTGATCGGGGCGGTTGGGCTGGCCGTGGCGGCGCTGATGGCATTTGACTGCACCTACCAGATCCAGGAACAGGAACAGGCTGTCTTATCCACTTTCGGAGTGCCCAAGGCAGTATCTGACACGGGACTTCATTTTAAGGCGCCGTTTATCCAGAAGGTATACAAAGTAAACACTACGATTCAGGGATTTCCCATTGGATATGACATGGATTCTAATGCGACAGTAGAGCATGAAGGGATCATGATCACGTCGGACTACAATTTTATAGACGTGGATTTCTTCGTGGAATACAGGATCGCCGATCCGGTCAAGTATCTGTATACCTCCCAGATGCCGGAAAGCATTCTTAAGAATATTTCCCAGAGCTGTATCCGCACGGTTATCGCAAGCTACAATGTGGATGATGTGCTGACCACAGGCAAGAGTGAGATCCAGAGTAAGATCAAAGAAATGATCCTGCAGAAGATGGAAGAGCAGGATATCGGCATCCAGCTTGTAAATATCACTATTCAGGATTCCGAGCCGCCTACACAGGAAGTCATGCGTGCGTTCAAGGCTGTTGAAACTGCCAAGCAGGGTAAGGAAACCGCATTGAACAATGCCAACAAATACAGGAATGAAAAGCTGCCGGAGGCAGAGGCAAAGGCTGACCAGATTATTCAGGATGCCGAAGCGGAGAAACAGGTCCGGATCAATGAGGCAGAAGCAGAGGTTGCAAGATTTAACGCCATGTACGAGGAATACACCAAAAATCCGACCATTACCAGACAGCGTATGTTCTATGAGGCAATGGAAGAGGTTCTGCCGGATCTGAAGATTATTGTGGATAACGGCGATGGAGTGCAGAAGCTTCTTCCCATAGATACTTTTACAGAGGCTCAGTCCAATGCAGCAGACAATGCCACAGATAGTGCAGCAGACGCAGAGAACGCGGCAGCGGACGGAACCCAGGCGGCCCGGACGGATAACGCAGGCGAGGAGGAATGACAGATGAAGAAAAAAAGTGTTCTTACTATAATAATAGGCGTGGTGGTTTTGGCGGCGGCCTCTATGTCCATAACAGTTACCGCTCAGAATGAATATAAGCTGGTACGTCAGTTTGGTAAAGTGAAGCGTGTGATCAGTTCTCCGGGCATCAGCCTGAAGATCCCGTTTCTGGAGACGACGGCAACTCTGCCAAAGCAGACGCTTCTTTATGATCTGTCTCCCTCGGATGTCATCACCAGGGATAAAAAGACCATGATCAGCGACAGCTATGTTTTATGGAAGATTTCAGACCCTCTGAAGTTTGCCCAGACTCTGAACCTGTCCATAGAAAGCGGGGAGAGCAGGATCAATACGGCTGTCTATAACGCTACGAAAAATGCCATCAGTAGTATGGATCAGGATGAGGTTATCACCAGCCGTGACGGGGAGCTGTCTGAAATGGTCAAGAAGGCAGTGGGCGGAAGCATGGAGCAATACGGGATTACCCTGCTGGAATTTGAGACAAAGCAGTTGGATCTCCCGGATGATAATAAGGAAGCGGTCTATGAGCGTATGATATCCGAGCGGGACAATATTGCCGCCACCTACACTGCAGAAGGAAGCTCGGAGGCGAAAGTCATCCGCAATACCACAGACAAGGAGATCGCCATTCAGATTTCCGAAGCCGAGAAACAGGCGGAGATCCTGAAGGCCGAAGGAGAACAGGAATACATGAGGATCCTTGCCCAGGCATACGACCAGGAGGACAGGAGTGAATTTTATTCTTTCGTCCGCAGCCTGGACGCCCTCAAGAATTCCATGGACGGAGAAAATAAAACGGTTATTCTGTCCGCAGATTCGCCCATCGCGAAAATCTTCGAGGGTGAATTCTGATGCCTGTGAAAATTTGGCTGAATGACAAAGGAAACGCAATGGAGGCTGGAAATAGGGCTGCATTAACTTTGCCAATTTATAGTTCACAGATATTAATAAAAATGCGAAACAATGTAATTGTATATTGAATGGCTGGTGTGCCGGACAACTTTTTATGGTGTCCGGCACTTTCTCTTTTCAGTTATAAATAAATTGGCAAATGAGGTGAAGAGAACAGAAGAAATGAACCGGCGTGTGCTTGAAATGACAGGGGGCATATGATAAACTGATAAAAAATGAAGATGTGAGTAATCCAAATAAGGATGAAATCTTACAGAAAGGAGCGTACAGAGAGAATGGGGTTTTACGTTAATCCGCCGGCGGACGGTTTTGCGGAGGTTTTGGCAAACGGAATGTATGTAGACAAATCGAAATTGATCGCTTACACGAATAAAGTACTTGGGACATCTGATAAGCTGACGGCTTCTACCAGACCGCGTCGCTTCGGGAAGTCGTTTGCTGCGAAAATGCTGGCGGCTTATTACTCAAAAGGCGCAGATTCAAAAGCTCTTTTTGAGAACCTTAAAATTGCGGAGACAGATTATGAAAAACATCTGAACAAGTATGACGTCCTTTTTATCGATGTTGCATCTTTTATCGCCATGTCAGAGAATGTCAGGGATACGGTGGCTGACATTCAGTCAGAGGTGATTGCGGAGTTAAAGGAAACATATCCGGGGTGTATCCGGGAAAATACCCGATCGCTGTTGAAAGCCCTGATGCAGGTTCATGCGAGTACAGGAAATAAGTTTTTTGTAGTCATTGATGAATGGGATGCCCTGTTCCGGGAAGCAAAAGACGATGAGGAAGTGCAGAAAGCATATATTCAGCTTTTGCGCAGCATGTTTAAAAGCAGTCAGACTCCACAGATATTTGTCGGCGCATATATGACAGGGATTCTTCCGATCAAGAAATACGGAACCCAGTCTGCACTGACCGATTTTAAAGAGTATACGATGTTGGAACCCGGTCCGTTGGCTTCACTGATTGGATTTACCGAAGATGAGGTTAAGAATCTGTGCGATGCCAATCATTTGGATTTCACAGAAACGCAAAAATGGTATGACGGATATCAGTTTGATACAGTCGTGATGGAAAAAATGTCAGGCAATCAGGAGACTGGCAGCGCGAAACCAAAGCAGCATAATATTATTCAGCATATATACTGCCCAAATTCCATCATGGAACTGATAGAGAGGAAAAAATTCGGCAGCTATTGGACAAAAACAGAAACTTATGAATCTCTCAGAGATTATATTGACCTGAATTATGACGGGTTGAAAGATGCTTTGGTTGATATGCTGGGGGGAAAGCGCTGTCGGATCGACGTGGAAACATTCCAGAACGATATGACGTCCATAGGAAGCAGAGATGACATTTTCACCCTTCTGGTACATTTAGGATATCTTGCATATGATTCTAACAGAAAAGAGGTTTTTATTCCGAACGAGGAGGTCAGAGGTGAGTTCATCCGTGCTGTGAAAGAAGGAAAAAGACAGGAATTTGAAG
The DNA here is from genome assembly GCA_030524715.1 of Eubacteriales bacterium. Classification (GTDB taxonomy): domain Bacteria; phylum Bacillota; class Clostridia; order Lachnospirales; family Lachnospiraceae; genus Blautia_A. Next base: position 65,602 of record JAUNGB010000016.1, read on the forward strand.
AGCTGGCGTCAGGAAGGGGATACAGTGATATTCTGTTTCTTCCAAGACCGACATCTCGAAAACCGGCATTGTTGATTGAACTGAAGTGGGATAAAAGTGTGGAGAAAGCAATCACACAAATTGTAGATAAACAGTATCGGGAGATTTTGAAGAAATTTGATTATGAAGGAAAAGTGCTGTTGATAGGTATAAATTACAGCACAAAGACAGGAAAGCATACTTGTAAGATAGAAGGCTGAATGACAAAGGAAACGCAGCTGAGGCTGGAAATAGGGGCTGCATTAACTTTGACAAATTATAAAAAAATCTTTTCATAATTAAAAAAAAGCCTTGCATTTTCCAACAGACAATGCTAAAATACAATGCGAACGCGCTGATATCTCGCTATCAGTGCGTCCGCAACTGCAGATTTTTAGACTACGGAAGGAGGATTTCCAGTGAAAGTAAGATCATCTGTGAAACCGATTTGCGAAAAATGCAAAATCATCAAAAGAAAAGGATCTATCAGAGTAATCTGTGAAAATCCAAAGCACAAACAGCGTCAGGGCTAATTCCCATAAAGATTGTTTGTGGAAACGTGCGGCTGCAGTATGAAACACCCGGCAGGGTTGTTCAGACTGTTTTTTATAATTTTTTTGAAAAAAATTAAAGCATGTATTGCCTAATACCGAGAGGCAACGCCGGTCAGAAAGACCGCAATCATTTCGGAAAGGCCGTTTTATCGTCAGAAACGGCTGGGTGTTTTACCGAGGCACCTCAATTAGGAACTAAAAACAGAAAGCAGCGGACAGATGCATCCCATTTCACCTTGTACCTGATGTGCAAGTGATGTACAGGCCGCGGGACTTTCAGAAGAAAATGGAGGAAACAGTACATGGCTCGTATAGCTGGTGTAGACTTACCAAGAGAAAAGAGAATTGAAATCGGTCTTACCTATATTTATGGTATTGGAAGACCAAGCGCAGACAAGATCCTTGCTCAGGCAGAAGTAAATCCTGACACACGTGTCAGAGACTTAACAGACGATGAAGTAAAGAGAATCAGCGCTGTTATCGATGAGACAATGATGGTAGAAGGCGACCTTCGCCGTGAGATTGCTCTTAACATCAAGAGACTGCAGGAGATCGGATGCTACAGAGGTATCCGTCATCGTAAAGGACTTCCGGTTCGTGGTCAGAAGACAAAGACCAATGCAAGAACACGTAAGGGTCCGAAGAGAACCGTAGCTAATAAGAAGAAATAAGCAGAGCAGTTAATGAATACAGACGAATCGCTGTATTGACTAATAAATGCAACCAAACAAATTTATAATACGAGGAAAGCGTAGGTTAGTTTTAAAATGGCAAAAGCAGCTAGAAAAACGACAGTAAAACGTCGTGTCAAGAAAAACGTTGAACACGGACAGGCACATATCCAGTCTTCCTTTAACAATACGATTGTTACTCTGACTGACAATGAAGGAAACGCTCTTTCATGGGCAAGTGCCGGCGGTCTGGGATTTAGAGGTTCAAGGAAATCTACTCCTTATGCAGCTCAGATGGCAGCAGAGACAGCTACCAAGGCTGCGCTGATTCATGGTTTGAAAACTGTAGACGTTATGGTAAAAGGACCAGGCTCCGGACGTGAGGCTGCAATCCGTGCCCTTCAGGCATGCGGACTTGAAGTAACCAGTATCCGTGACGTAACGCCGGTTCCACATAACGGTTGTCGTCCGCCAAAACGCAGAAGAGTCTAATTGAGGAGGTAGCGCAAGATGGCAGTAGATAGAACTCCAGTTCTGAAAAGATGCAGATCCCTTGGCCTGGATCCAATGTACTTAGGAATTGATAAGAAGTCCACAAGACAGTTAAAACGTGCAAACCGTAAAGTATCTGAGTACGGTATGCAGTTAAGAGAAAAACAGAAAGCAAAATTCATCTACGGCGTACTGGA
>JAUNGB010000198.1 GCA_030524715.1 Eubacteriales bacterium
ATGTTTGCTGCAACCTTGTACGTACTATATATAAATCTTTCTTTGCCTGTTCCACATCGGATACATATAGTTTAAAAAGAGTCTGCTGGTAATGTGGTAAACCTAAAGCAGAGTATTTCTCATCTTCAGGCAGCTTACTGTATGCAGTTCTTGCATTTTTTAACACTCGGGACAGTATTTCTAATGCAGCTTTTGCATTGTCTGATTCAAGTACAGTGTTCTGGATAAAGTCATTCATTTTTATATAACTATAGAAGTATCCATAAACATGATGAAATGATGTTTGACTGGTCATGACGGAATCTGGACGGATTCTGCGATTAAACAAGCTTCTTCCAATATATCCAGTCTTATCTGCGCTGAGCATGCAGCAGTAGTTGAAAATATTGTCTTCATGAATAATCCCTTCACAAAACCATAAATCATGTTTGAGAAAATGGCTGCGCTTAATCAGCTGAAGGCAGGGGGAGACGCGATATTCTTCATGAGAAAGCATATCCCTCATAAGAGCTGCACCCGGGTACAGTCCTGGATAAGGGTGTTTGCGGACATAGTATTCTTTATAGATTTCTACCGACTCTTCGCAGTGTTCTGAATCGGAAAAGCTGGAACCATCACAGTATACAACATCTAAATCGTCTTCTTTTGCCTGTTCATACATGACAGAAAGTGCATGGATATCCAGGATATCATCACTGTCCATGAAATAAATATATTCGCCAGACGCCTGCCGCACACCAGCATTTCTTGCGGCAGATTGTCCGGAATTTTGCTGAGAAAAAACAGAGATTCGGTTATCATGTTCCGCACATTCCAGCAGGATATTTAAGGAAAGGTCGGCAGATCCGTCGTTTATGCATATGATTTCTATTGAAGATAACGTTTGCTGCCTGATACTTTCTAAGCATTCCTTTAAATAGGGTTCTACATTATACACAGGAACAATTACGGAAACAAGGGGTGTACTGTGCAGGCTGTTTTGCTTTAGAATTTGAAAGCCGGAATTATCTGCTTTTTTTCTCATTTTCTCATACCAAAGCAATGCATATTTTACGCCTCGCACTTGCATGCAATTCCGCCAGTTTGAATAATATTCGATAGGATGATCCAACACCCCTGTTTTCTGAAAGTCAGCGCTCATGATTTCATGATATATAGTCAACCGCGCTTCATCATCTGTTATTGTATCCAGGTTAAACTTACACCCGGATATGGTAACATCCACATAACTTTTCTCAACTTCTTCAAAAATATTTCTGCGGACTAATTCTTCATAAACTGCTTCATATGCCTTTAAAAAGCATAAAGGATTCTTCCATTTATTGCTTTGTATGTTTTCAGTGGACCCAATTCGATAATAGACGAGTGATTCGTCAACGTAGGTAATTTTTTTTGCAAGGCATAATGATACCAGGACAAAATATGCATCATTGCTGTTGGGAAATGGTTGAAATTTCAGGTTTTCCTCCAATATAAATTGACGCCGGTATAACTTTGTCCACGGGGCAGGAGTTGTTACTGTCATAATTTGGTCTGGGATATCATTTCTTGAAAAAACTGGATTTTCGGGTAGAAATTCTTTCCGCAAAAAGTAAGGTGCTTCTGTATATTCACTAGTCTGCGTATTATATTTTTCACCACCAAATAATATAATGTCGGCATTCGTTTCGCAGCCTTTGACATAGGTCTTTTCCAGTAATTGTATATCAAAAAAATCATCAGAATCCAGAAAAATAACGTATTCGCCTTTTGCTGCCTGAAGCCCATTATTCCGTGCAACGCCTGCATAGAGGTTTTTCTGCTGGATTACTGTGATTCGTTTGTCTTTTTGGGCATATTGATTTAAAATGGATAAAGAATGATCAGTTGAGCCATCATCAACACATATAATTTCCAGATCTTTTAACGTCTGATTGATCAGGCTGTTTAAACATTCAGATAAATACTGCTCAGCGTTATAGACTGGAATAATAACGGAAACCTTAGGGGTGGCCATTCTAGT
>JAUNGB010000017.1 GCA_030524715.1 Eubacteriales bacterium
CTCTGAGAAGCCATCTGTTGCGAGATAAGAAATATTAAAATTGTTAAGCAGCGCTGTTTACGAGGGTTATGGAAATTATACAAATTTTCCATAGCCCTCGACTTTTTGTAAGCGCTTCAAAAGATAGGGGAGCGTAATTCTCCCGAGAGTGCCCAGTTTTGCCGCTTTTCCGCCCAGCTTTGCAGAAGTGCTGAAAATGGAAAGGGATTCTGCTATAATGCAAGCATCAATGATTCCAACTACCTTTGGCTTTCAATATATATCTGTATTGTTGCAGGCGATACTTTGCCGATACTGCAAGCAAAATAACCGTCTGACCAAAATATCTTTTTCTTCCAATACTTCCATCGTTTTCCCTTTCCACTATACAAGAAAGCTGCCATAATTTCAATCAAAATGGTGAGAAAGTTTCCGGGTGGGCAACTTATCCGCGTAAAGAGTTGAAAAGATTCTCCAGCAGGGATATCTCTTGGTTGAGGGAGTGTAGTACGAAGTGCACCGCTTTAAGGAAATAGGATGCCATGAAAAAACGATACAAAAAATGGAGCATACGGGATTCGAACCCGTGGCCTCCACAATGCGAATGTGGCGCGCTCCCAACTGCGCTAATGCCCCATGAGAACATTATAACACAGAAGCATAAAAAATCAACAAAAAGAATCAATACTGTGGAAGGTGTGCTAGCCATATTCCAGAGATATTTTGAAAATGTGAGATGGAGCGATTATATTTTATATAGACTTGTTAATCTGTGAGTGATACAATCAATGGATAGTGGAGTCAAAATGTATGAGAAGCAGGATAACGGATCAGTACATCGTTGCACTAATCCTGAAGTGATTAGTGTAATGAAGTAATTAGTGTAATAATGTAAGATTAACGACTAAGGAAAAGGAGGAACTATGTCCGCAATTTGTATGGCAGCCGGAGCGCTGTGTCTGATTTATTATATGATAATTGTTGCCTATGCCGGAATTACAGCGGATTTCGCCTGGATATGGATAGCGGCTGCCGTGGCCCTGGGCGGCGGCAGCCTGCTGCTTCGGTATGGGAAGCTTCATCCCGGATTTTACCCGGGGTGGCTGAAATATGCGGTTGTTGTTATTCTGGCAGCCGGGTTTCTTCTTTTTCTCTTTCTTTGTACGAAAGTGGTTCAGGGGATGACATCCAAGGGCAGCGCCGATCTTGATTATGTAGTAGTTCTTGGGGCGCAGGTAAAAAAGGAAACTCCTTCCAGAGCTCTGAAAAAGCGTTTGGAAAAAGCCTTGGAATATGCGGAAAATAATCCGGAAACCATCCTTATTTTATCCGGAGGTCAGGGATCAGGAGAGGAAATCACAGAGGCAGAATGCATGAGCCGTTATCTGATAGAGCATGGGATTCCTAAAGAACGTCTGGTATTGGAAGAACGTTCAACCAGTACAAAGGAGAATCTGGAATTTTCCAATGAGCTTACCGGATGCGCCGACGCCAAAACAGGAATTCTCTCCAACAATTTTCATGTTTACCGCGCTGTAAAGCTCGCCGAAAAACAGGGCTATCTGTATCCCGAGGGAATTGCCGCAAAATCAGATCCTATTATGCAGGCGCATTATGTCGTCAGGGAAGCATTTGCCCTGGTAAAGGAAAGATTAAAGGGAAATATCAGATAGCAATGGCAATTGCCAGATAACAATGATAATTATCAGATAGCAATGATAATTATCCTCATTATCTTTATTATTCTTGCTTTCCTGTGGAAAGATATAGAAAAAGCTCAAATACATGATCCTCCCGCCGGATTTCCATATCTCCGTCATGGCGCCTGACGATCTCCTGGATACTCTGCAGCCCGATTCCGTGATTTTGCCGGTCTGCTTTGGTTGTCCGTGGTAAAGACAACGTATGGTTTATCTGTGCATCCTCAGTCTGTTCTGTGTCAGTCCGCCCTGCGCCAGCCTGCTCTGTGCAGGGATTTTTGACACTGACGACCAGCAGACCCTTTTGTGCGTAGCTTTCCATAAAAATCTCTCTCTTTTCCGGAGGGAGTTTCCCGGCGGCTTCTATGGCATTATCCAGAGCATTTGCAAACAGGGCGCAAATATCTGTTTTTTCCAAAGGAAGCTCCTGCGGGATTTCCAGCCTTCGGTGAAAGGAAATCCCTTCTCTTTGCATCAGGCTTTCTTTCACTGTTAATACTGCGTTTACCGTAGGATCCCCGCAGTAGTTCAGAGTCTGTGTCACGGATGAATTTTGAAGCAATTCCTGCAGGTAAGCCTCCTTTTTCTCTTCCGGCAAAACCACCAGAGTCTGCAGATGATTTGCCAGATCGTGCTTCAGGCGGCGGATCTCAGAATGCTGCTGTTCCATAGCTTCATAATAATTCTGGTTAATTTCTGCAAACATGCTTTGCTGTTCCAGCTTGCGCTGCTTTGCAAGCACCGTTACTGTCCACAGCAATCCGAAGAAGGAAAACAGAGTAAGCAGCAGTAAAGCGACATACATGGCCTGACTGATTGAAATCCGGTTATTCAGTATCATGATATATTTTTCTGCCACTTCAACGGATGCACGATCGATATCTGATAAGAGAACCACGCTTAAAACAATTCCGGCGGGCGGTATGGTTAATACCAGCAAAAGTCTCCACATCTTTGCGGACAGTTCATATCCCTTCGCCGGGGCAAGAAATTTTGTTTCCAGAAACAGGCAAAGGGCAAAGAACAGTCTCCCGTACAAAAATACGGGCTCCCATATGCGCCGGAAGAAATTGTCGAGCAGTGTGTTGTAAGCGAATACGGTGCTTGCAAGCATCAGGCCTATGGTCAGCTTTTTCAGAGAACTCCCTTCACAGGTGAGCCACACCAGAGCAAGAAATACCGCTAAGGTCGGCGGAAGATTCGCCAGATCGCCTATATATACTACGGTGTTCCCAAGCAGCCAGCAGACTGCATACAGAATAAAACGCGGCTGCCGTTTGTTCTTCACTGTTAAAAGATAACCCAGAGACCGGCAAATAAATCCGGCAGCTACAAGCGATATCAGCATATCCCAAAGCATCTGCAGATATTTCATAAAAAATCACCTCCCGGAGTGTGCTTGAGCATTGCCCGGGCTAACCTTTTGATGGCTTCTTCTTTCATGGCTCTGCTGATGGGAAGAGTTATTCCGTGGATTTCCACACTTGAATTTCCGATATGGTCTACCATGGAAGGATTTACCAGATATCGCTGATGAATCCTTACAAATTTCTTATCTAACCGTTTTTCTGTCTCATCCAGCTTTTCATAGAAGGCGTATTCTCATCTTGCCGTAACCAGAATCACTTTGCGTCGGTCACTGTAAAAATACAGGATATCCTTTAATGCAAAACGGTATATTCCGTCGGTATTTTTCACAAGAAATGCCTCTTCTGTTTTCTCAGACAAAATTTTGCGCACGCGTTCCAGCAATATCCGAAGCTTTTCTTCATTGGCAGGCTTTACGAGATAATCCAGGGCGCCCACCCGATACCCGTCGAATACATACTCCGCATAACCTGTCACAAAAACAATCAGCAGATTCTGGTCAAAGCCGCGGATGATTTCCGCTGTTTCCATTCCATTTATTCCCGGCATTTCCACATCCAAAAACAGCAGATCGATTTCTGCAGGATGCTTTTTCAGCCAATTGGCGGCGCTGGCCCCGGAGGAAAATTCATAGACCACCTGCTCCGTTTCTTCATCAAGAAGTTTTTCCAGTTGTATAAAAAGCGTCTCTCTCGACGCCGCTTCATCGTCACATAATGCAATTCTAAGCATAATTTTCTTCCCCGTTGTCGATATCATGATCTGTGTACTCCTCTTCACATGGCTGCTGTTTATACCTACGGTGCAAACAGTAACGAATTCCCGACAATGATACGTTGTTGGTCACAAGCCCGGGCAGCCAGTGCAAGGCTTGGGAGTAAACAGTAATTTTACACGCTTCAGTATATCATGGCAGGCGGTGCCCCGGCAATCCCTGCGGGTGTCCGGCAGCTCCAAACTTTACAACGGGCCTTCCGGATTTTACATTTTTCTCAGTGCCTTCCCAAACTTTACATAGGAAAGGATAAACATGACATCCCGAAATTCTGCCCCGTTTTTTTATGTTACAGTACTTTCATCAGAGTGTGTTTGAAATTTGCTTTCTGTTTTTAAAAACACTCCTTTTAAACACACTCCGGTAAAAAGCAGACGTTCTGCATTCTATCAGAAAGGACAGGTGAAACAAGTGTTATATGTATCAGATTTGTATAAATCCTATAAGACAGGAAAAACAGAATATCCCGTATTAAAGGGAGTGGGGTTTCATGTGGCGCAGGGGGAATTTGTGGCGGTTATGGGTCCCTCCGGCTCGGGTAAGAGCACTTTATTAAACTGCATTTCCTGCTACATTCCCTATGAAAAAGGCTCCATTACTCTTGGGGGAATCAGGCTTACGGAGCAGAAGGAGAATGCCCTTGCCAGAATCCGCAATGAAAAGCTGGGCTTTGTTTTTCAGGATTTTATGCTTCTGGACGGACTTTCTATCCGGGAAAATATTCTGGTTCCACGGATCATTCAGGGAAAAACAGGGAAAGATGCAGAGCAGCTTGCGGATCAACTGATCGCTTTGTTTGGGATTGAACATATAAAAAATAAATATCCTGCGGAAGTATCCGGCGGAGAACGGCAACGTACCGCGGTTGCCAGAAGTCTGATCAACCGTCCGCTGATGCTTCTGGCAGATGAGCCGACCGGAAATCTCGACAGCAGGTCAAGCCGGACAGTCATTAAAGCTTTTGAAAGCGCCAGAGATCAGATGAGTGCGACGATTTTCATGGTGACCCATGACAGCTTTGCTGCTTCCTTCAGTGACAGGGCGATTCTTTTAAAGGATGGGACTATTTTTCGGGAACTGGAAAAGAAAGGCAGCCGTGCGGAGTTCCATGACCGTCTTTTGGAATCTATCAAAGAAATGAGTGGAGATGAGTGATGAATACGATGGGTGATTTAGAACGGAAATTACAAAAAGCTGACCGCAAACAGGCGTCTTTATACCTGTTCTGCAACTTTATCTCTCTGATGCTGGTTTCCGCCTACTCGGCCATGATATTTTCGCCGACGGTACGGAAGGTTTTTCCGGAAGGGGGAGACAGCCGCAAACAGGTAATGGCGATTTTTGTACTGACGCTCTTTGGATGTATTGTTTCTGTTATTTATGCGGCAAGCCTCTTTTTCCGCAAAAAATCCGGACAGCTTGGGATTTTAATGGCATTGGGAGCCTCCAGAAAACGTCTTGCCCCGGGGCTTTTTAAGGAGGTGATCGTCTTAAGCGGACTTTCTTCTCTTGCAGGTATCGCTGCGGGACTGCCCTTTGTATGGCTTTTGTGGAACTGTTTCCGCTTATTTGTGGTGGACAGCGAGGAAATGAAATTGCTCTTTGATTTTAAATATCTGCTGGTTTCCTTTGCGTTCCTGTTTCTGGTGATCGCCTTTGGCTGCATGACGGCCTTCCGTTATCTCCGGAAAAGCGATATTATGGACGTGATTCAGGAAGAGCACAAAAATGAACCTGTACATGAACCCGGCAAATGGTGCGGGCCGTTGGGTATAGTTCTTTTGCTTGCGGGGGCAGTTGCAGGTTATCAGGCCCCGGGGATTTACATGCGGATTTTTCAGGCCTACCCTCCGGCGATTCTGAATATTGTTTACGCTCCTGTGTTTATCGGGCTTTATATGATCATGCTGCATACCGTAGTGCATGGATGGGGTTCCCGCAGGAAGGATCCATATAAAAATCTGATTTCCAGAAGCATGATGAAGTTTCAGGGAAAACAGACGGTAAATAATCTTCTGGTCATTACAGTTCTGATCGCAGGCGCAGTATTTGCCATTTTTTATATTCCGATGCTGGGCGCCGGACAGATTCTTGAAACGCGGAACAGAACCTTTGATTACGCTTTTCATTATCGTGCGGACCAGAAAGTTCCCGGGCAGACGGAAATCGAGAAGATGGCCGTAAAATACGGAATTGCTTTAAAAGATTGGAAAAATTCCGGCTACATCACGCTGGCGCTGGACGGCGACGGGGAAGTGGAGGACGAAGGGGGAGCTTTTCACTATGAATATTTTTCCCTTCTTCAGGAAGGAAAGTTTCTCTCTGAAAATGCCTATCATGCTCTTACCGGGCAGCAGGTCGATGTGAGACCGGGAACTTACTGCGCTGTTTCTGATGAGGAAGAGACGGAACCCTATTATTTAAACGCCAATGCTTCCAAACTGACAAATATGGTCACCCGTGATACCATTCCCACGGAATTTGCCGGCTATGTTCACTGTGATATGCTGGTGGATATGTGCGGCTATTATGTACTGGATCAGAACGATTATTCGTTGATCGAAAAGGGCCTTACGGATGAATGGCGGGGGAATATATTCTGGTTTAATGTTGATGGGGCGGACAGCTATGCGTTTGCAAAAGAATGTTTTTATACTTTTGTAGATTCTTTTGGCCCGGAATGTGAGCTTCCCATCTACTATGACCGTGTACGGAAGATTGCCTTAACCGAAGCGGGGGAAACCTACTGGGGAGATACGGATCAGATGACTCCTGTCAGCTATGCATATCCGGATTCTGCGGATTTCCGTTCTAATTGGGCCTACATGCCAAAAATCCGTATACTGGATCAGAATGATTTTCTCAGGACCTTTGCGGTATTCCTGATGATGTTTTTGTTTATCTCCATTGTGTGTATTCTTGCCGCGCTGATCATCTGCTATACAAGATGCCAGACCATTGCTTTAAACAACCGTTATGTTTTTGACGATCTGAAACGGCTGGGCGCTCCGCCCCTGTTTCTGGCCCGGGAAGTAAGAAGTCAATGTTCCATAGTCTTTAAGGTTCCTGCAATTGTGGGATGTACTGCCATGTATTTTTTATATGCGCTGATACTGTATGCAAATGACGGAACCTATACCGTTTCCGAACTGGCAGGGCTGGCCATATGCCTTGTGATCCTGGTTCTGACAGGCGCTGTGATCTATCTTGTATATCGCAGGACAGTGAAGGCTGTGAGCAGACAGCTCCAGATAAATACCATAAAATAACAAACAGAAAAAAGATGGACTTTTTATGCTTAAGACATTCTTTTGCGTTTGATGGTTGGGCCTGCTTGCCCTCCAAAGGTATTCATGATAAAATAAAAACAGTAAAACGCGGCGGAAGTAAAGCGGAAAGGAGTGGTATAGTGGCGAAAATATTTAATGTGACAGGACCGTGTATTCCTGAGAAGCATTATATGGCGGATATGACAAAATCCATAGATCAGATCCGCAAAATGATAGATGCCGGAGCGTATTTTAACATAAACCGTGCGCGTCAGTATGGGAAAACAACTACGCTGGCAGCATTGGAAAAAGGATTGATTGATACTTACCTTATCATAAATCTTGACTTTCAGGAGCTTGGAAGCGCTTCCTTCCGGGATGAAAATACTTTTTCTATTGCCTTTCTGGAGTTGTTTTTACAGGAAATGGAGCTTCACCATGCGGAAGAAATGCCTGGTATGGCGGCGCTTATGGAAAAAATGCAGAGGATGGTGGAAAGTGCAGAGCAGGAGTGTACTCTTATGGCGTTATTCAGGCTTCTGCGCAGAATCTGTGAGTGCAGCGCAAAACCGGTGCTCCTGATGATCGATGAAGTAGACAATGCGTCGAACAATCAGGTGTTCCTTGATTTCCTTGCTCAGTTGCGCAGTTATTATCTGAAAAGGGATACGAAAAAAATCGTTACATTTCATTCCGTAATCCTTGCAGGTGTTTACGATATCAAAAATCTGAAAAGAAAAATCCGATCCGAGGAAAGCCACCAGGTAAACAGTCCGTGGAACATTGCGGCAGATTTTGAAGTGGATATGAGCTTGTCCAGAGATGGGATAGAGGGGATGCTCAGGGAGTATGAGGCGGATCATCATACAGGGATGAATACCCTGGAAATAGCAGGATTTATGGCTGATTATACGTCTGGATATCCTTATCTGGTATCCCGGCTCTGCAAGCTGATGGATGAAAAAGTTGGCGGAGAAGATGAAAAAGCAAAAAAAGAGGCCTGGACCAAAGAAGGTTTTCTTAGGGCAGTGCGTATGCTGCTTATGGAAAGCAATACTCTGTTTGAGTCACTGATCGGTAAACTGACCGATTACCCGGAATTGGAAAAGATGCTGAAAGAACTGTTGTTTTTTGGAAAGCCTATCACATACAGCCCAACCAACCAGGTGATCGGGTTGGCGGTAATGTTTGGATTTGTGAAAAACGAGGATGGGAAAGTGATACCGGCAAACCGTATTTTTGATACTTTGCTGTATAATCATTTCCTTTCCATGGACGAACTGAAATCCTCAGACATGTATATGGCGTCCCTGTTGGATCAGAATATGTTTATCCGGGACGGGCATCTGGATATGCGGAAAATCCTGGAGAGGTTCGTCACGCATTTTCATGATCTGTATGGAAACCGTAAGGAAGAATTTCTGGAAGAAGAGGGAAGACGGTATTTTCTCCTTTACCTGCGGCCCATTATTAATGGAACGGGAAATTACTATATAGAGGCCCGCACCAGGAGTCTTGGAAGGACGGATATTATCGTGGATTACCGGGGAGAGCAGTTTGTGATTGAAACGAAAATCTGGCGGGGTAATGAGTATAACCTCCGTGGGGAACGCCAGTTGGCGGGGTACCTTGAGGATTATGGTCTGGAGACGGGCTATATGCTCAGCTTTAATTTCAATCGGAAGAAGAAAATTGGTGTTCAGGAAATCGAAGCAGAAGGGAAACGGATTGTTGAAGCGGTCGTATAAAACTGGGATGTAAAAAATGTAAAAAAAGATGTAAAAAAGATGCGTCCCTGTTATTTTCGCCCATTGACAAACCGGATTTCCGAATATATAATGAGGAACATAGCAAACAGATAACACGTTGACGAGAAGAGTACGCTGCGGAACGTTCCAGAGAGAGGTGCATTTGCTGGAAGCATCTTATCGGGAAACAGCCGAAAACTACCTCTGAGTGGCCCCAATCCGGTCCGGTGATTCCGTTATCATCAATGAAGTGGCTGATTCCGTATCGAAGAGGAAGGATTCAGCAAGCAGGGTGGAACCGCGAGCAAAGAGAACTCGTCCCTTACAGTGCCGATGCACTGTAGGGGATTTTTTATTTTACAAAAAAGAAAAGAGATAAATGAGGAGGAATCAGGAATTATGATCATCACATTAAAAGACGGCTCTCAAAAGGAGTATTCCGAGGCAAAATCAGTGATCGATATTGCTTATGACATCAGCGAAGGGCTTGCCCGCGCCGCGTGCGCAGGCGAGGTAGACGGAGAGGTTGTAGACCTTCGTACCGTAGTGGACAAGGACTGTAATGTAAATATCCTGACCGCAAAGGACGAAAAAGGACTGGCTGCCCTCCGCCACACGGCTTCCCATGTGCTGGCAGAAGCTGTGCAGCGTTTATATCCGGAAGCAAAGGTTGCAATCGGGCCTTCCATCGACACAGGATTTTATTATGATTTTGAATGCGCGCCGTTTTCCCGTGAAGCGCTGGATGAAATCGAAAAAGAAATGAAAAAAATCATTAAAAAGGGCGCAAAGATCGAGCGCTATACAAAGTCCAGAGAAGAAGCGATCGCATTTTTTAAAGAGAAAAACGAGCCGTATAAGGTTGAACTGATCGAAGATCTTCCGGAAGGCGAGGAGATTTCTTTCTATTCCCAGGGAGATTGGGTAGACTTATGTGCAGGCCCGCATCTTATGAGTACAAAAGGGGTAAAAGCATTTAAGCTCCTTTCTTCATCCGGCGCGTACTGGCGCGGAAGTGAGAAAAACCAGATGCTGACGCGTATTTACGGAACTGCATACGGCACAAAGGACGAACTGAACGCTCATTTACAGCAGATGGAAGAAGCAAAGAAGCGCGATCACAACAAGCTTGGGCGTGAAATGAAGATTTTCACCACAGTTGATGTGATCGGACAGGGACTTCCGCTGATTATGCCTAACGGCGTGATCATGATGCAGGAGCTGCAGCGCTGGATTGAAGACGAAGAGACTAAGAGGGGCTATATCAGGACCAAAACGCCGTTGATGGCCAAAAGCGATCTGTACAAAATTTCCGGACACTGGGATCATTATAAAGAAGGAATGTTTGTTTTAGGCGACGAGGAAGTGGATAAAGAGGTATATGCGCTCCGCCCGATGACCTGTCCGTTCCAGTATTATGTATATAAAGCAGAGCAGCACAGCTATCGTGATCTTCCTCTGCGTTACGGGGAGACCTCCACTCTGTTCCGTAACGAGGATTCCGGTGAAATGCATGGACTTACCCGTGTGCGCCAGTTCACCATTTCCGAGGGTCATTTAATTGTAAGACCAGACCAGATGGTAAAGGAATTTAAAGATTGTATCGCCCTTGCGCAGTACTGCCTGCAGGTTCTGGGAGTGGAAGAAGACGTAACCTATCATCTTTCCAAATGGGATCCGGAAAACAGAGAGAAGTATATAGGAGAGCCGGAGGTATGGAATGAGACGGAGGGACATATCCGTACCATGCTTCAGGAACTGAATATCCCGTTTGTTGAGGATGTGGGAGAGGCTGCTTTCTATGGCCCGAAGGTGGATATCAACGCAAAGAACGTATACGGAAAAGAAGACACCATGATCACCATCCAGTGGGACGCTCTTCTTGCAGAGCAGTTTGATATGTACTATATTGATGAAAACGGCGAGAAAAAACGTCCTTATATTATCCATCGTACTTCCATGGGCTGCTATGAAAGAACCCTTGCGTGGTTGATCGAGAAATATGCGGGAATGTTCCCAACCTGGCTGTGTCCGGAGCAGGTTCGTATTATCCCGATTTCCGAGAAGTTCCATGACTATGCCGCCAAGGTGGAAGCGGAGTTAAAAGAAAACAATATCCGCTGTTCTGTAGACCAGCGTTCCGAAAAAATGGGATACAAGATCCGCGAAGCACGTTTAGCCCGCGTTCCTTATATGCTGATAGTTGGCGCAAAGGAGGAAGAAGAGTCCAAGGTTTCCGTGAGAAGCCGCTATCTTGGGGATGAAGGCTCCAAAGACCTTGCTGATTTCATTGCTGCAATTAAGGAAGAAATCAAAAACAAAACAATCCGCAAGATTGAAGTAGAGGAAAACAAGTAACACTGCACTAATAAATAGCCGCCCCGGATAACCGGGGCGGCTTAAAAAGCCCGTGGGATGTGCGGATAGGGCGGGGCTGAGCCCCTTTGCATATATTTTAAAAGTATTTTTCTTTGATAAGCTCTACAGGCATGTCCATCCCCGTCCACAGCCGGAACGCTTCGGCCCCCTGGTAAAGAAGCATATACATTCCGTTAAAGGTTCTGCATCCAGCTTCTCTCGCCTGCTTAAGAAGCAGAGTTTCCTGGGGATTATAGATTACGTCGGAGACAACCAGGTCGGGACGGAAAATGGAAGTATCCGTAATAATGGAGGCGTCCACGTTTGGCGCCATGCCTACGGAGGTGGCGTTTAAGAGCAGTGTGCTTTCACCTGCGGCTTCCTGCAGTGCGGCGCCGTCTCCGTTTTCGTGAAGCTCCGCTTTGCAGGAAAGTGTCCCGTTGATGGTATCCGCAAGCTTCTGGGTACGGTTCCAGAATCTGCTGGAAGACCGGGCAAAAATATGTATTTTTTCCACGCCGTCCAGAGCAGCCTGAGCGCAGATCGCCGTAGCCGCGCCTCCTGCGCCCATGATCGTGATGGTTTTTCCGGTGAGGTCATAGCCTGCGTCCCTGGCGGCCTGCATATACCCGATACCGTCCGTATTGTATCCGATTAATCTGCCGTTGTCATTGACGACTGTATTGACGGCGCCGATGAGTTTAGCGGCAGGAGAAAGCTCGTCAAGAAGCTCCACGATTTTGTTTTTGTTGGGCATGGTGAGGTTAAAGCCCCTGATACCGCAGGCCTTCAGGCCGGCAACGGCGGCGGGAAGCGTTTCCTCTGTAACGTCGAAGCACAGATATACATAGTCCAGCCCAAGCTGACGGAATGCTTCATTGTGCATTAAGGGAGAGATGCTGTGCGCCACAGGACTGCCTAAAAGGGCGGTAAGCTTTGTATGCCCGGTAATTGTATTCATGTTAATACCTCCAATAAAAAATATAATATTATTCTATTCCAGCTAAAAGGAGATGTCAAGAAATGACCAAACCGATTCAGATAAAAGACCTTATGATCGGAGACGGTATTCCGAAGGTGTGCGTCCCGCTGACCGCGTCAACCCGGGAATGCCTGTGCCGGGAGGCGGCTGCGGCAAAGGAAGCAGGCGCCGATCTTGTAGAATGGCGGGCGGATTTTTACGAAGATCTGCCTCAGACAGAAAAAACACTGGAGACCCTGAATGAGCTTTCGGCCATTCTGGACAGAATCCCCCTCTTATTTACTATCCGTACAAAGGAAGAAGGAGGAAACGTTCAGATAACGCCGGAAGCCTACGGGAATCTGAATCTTGCCGCCGCAAGCTCCGGCAAAGCGGATCTGATCGATGTGGAGGTCTTTCAGGATGCAGCAGAGAAGGCAGCTTTGATCGCCGCTATTCAGAAAACAGGCGCGCATGTGGTCGGCTCCAGCCATGATTTTGAAAAAACAGACGACAGCGAAACCCTTTTAGGACGTTTTAAAGAAATAGACGCCGCCGGAGCAGATATCCTGAAAATGGCCGTCATGCCCGAGGAATTTGAAGATGTGGCGGCGATTATGCAGGCTACCAGCCGCATGACAAGGGAATATACAGATAAGCCCGTTATTTCCATGTCCATGGGAAGCCTTGGCTCCATCAGCCGCATAGCAGGGGAAAACTTTGGTTCCTCCGTTACCTTTGCCACTGTAGGAGCTGCCTCCGCGCCGGGACAGTTCCCCATCAGAGAGCTTCGCATGATGATGGAAGCCCTGCATGAGAAAAACTGCGGCTGATGCGTGTCCTGAAGTGTAAAGCGGACATTTGAATTCCGCTTTGCTGCATGCTCATGAACGTTTATCTGCGTTCAAAAGTTCACGATTTATGCCTTGCAGCGTCGAAACCCCTCGATAAATTCTTGGGATGTGTTCCCCGGTTTTGACAAAATCCGCACCCCCCTATCACCTATAATGATTTCACTTACCAAAGTGAAGGATTGACAGGTCATAGGGGGGTTTTTTATGTATTACGAAATATACATAGATATCGTCTTTGTGACGAATCTCTTGATGGATTATATTCTTCTGCGCCTTGTGGGAATGTTTTTTCGGTGCAGGGGAAGCCGTAAGAGATGCTTTTGCGCGGCGGCCATCGGCGCCCTGTTTTCCTGCCTCATTCTCTACATACAGACAGATAGCGGCAGCCTTTTGGCAACTGTTCTTTTGCACGGTGCATGTGCCATGGGGATGCTGCGGATCGGATGCGGACTGAAAAAGGGCAGTTTGTTGGTAAAAGCAATGATCATGCTGTATCTGACAGCGTTTTTGTGCGGAGGTTTTTGGGAAGTTTTGTCTGCTGACCGCAGCATGACCCTGAAAACTTTCCTGCTGTTTGCCGTATGCACATATCTGGGGCTGAGCGCTCTGGCTTATCTGTCTGATTCCGTCCGGGCACGGATAAAAAACATTTATCCTGTAACCCTGTCTTATCAGGGAAAAGTACAGTCGGCTTATGGTTTTTATGATACGGGGAATCTCCTTTCGGATCCCATAAGCGGCGAACCGGTTTCCGTTGTGAAGCCTGAAATTCTGGAAGCGATGCTGTCAGGAGAATTGGTAGAAAAATTAAAACACCTGCAAGAGAACCCAGGGGAGCTGAAAAGTACAGAGCTTGCCAGCTTAAAGCCTCATTACCTGTCCTGCCGGACTTTGGGACAGGCAGAGGGAATGCTTTTGGCGGTAACGCTTGAAGACCTTTGTATTCATACTCCCGGTGAAGTGGTTCATATATCCGGGCCGGTGTTTGCGTTGTCTTTTGAACCCTCCGCTTTGGGAAGTGAGTACAAGGTACTGTTAAATTCCAGATTATTGCATTAGGAGGGGCATATTTTATGAGCATGAAAGCAGCCGGTGTCAATTATTATCCGTTTCAGATGTTTCAGAGGCTGGTTTTGTCCAGACCAAGGGAGATTTACTATATTGGCGGAAGTGATGTGCTGCCAGCGCCGCTGGAACCGCAGCGCGAGGCAGCGATTATTGAAATGCTGCGGACGGAAAGACAGAAAGAAGCGAAGGCAGTATTGATTGAGCATAATCTGAGGCTCGTTGTCTATATAGCCAAGAAGTTTGACAATACAGGAGTTGGAGTGGAGGATCTGATCTCTATCGGAACTATCGGGCTTATCAAAGCCATCAATACCTTTGACCCGGTAAAAAAGATCAAGTTGGCGACCTACGCTTCCCGCTGTATTGAAAATGAAATTCTCATGTATCTGCGCCGCAACAGTAAGACCAAGATGGAGGTTTCTATAGACGAACCGTTAAATGTGGACTGGGACGGAAATGAGCTGCTGCTTTCAGATATCCTTGGTACGGATGAGGATGTGATTTCCCGCCGCCTGGAGGACGAGGTGGAGATTACGCTTCTTGGAAAAGCGATCAGTAAGCTTTCGCCAAGGGAACAGACCATCATCAAGCTTCGCTTCGGCTTAAACAGTGCCGAGGGGAGGGAAAAGACACAGAAAGAGGTTGCGGACCTCCTGGGCATTTCCCAGTCCTATATTTCCCGCCTGGAAAAACGTATCATGAAACGCCTGAAAAAAGAAATCGTTAAATACGAATAAGCAGGGACTCATCATAAAGGCCGCGGTCATTGGAAGGGACATATTCCGGTGGCTGCGGCTTTTTTGCACCCAAGCCCTGCACTGACTGTCCGGGCTTGTGGTTAATAACGCATAATTGCTAGAGCGTGTTTGAAAATTGCTTTCTGTCAGATGTGCGTCACAGTTTGTGGGAGATTTGGCACAAATGAGGGAGGCATAGCGGGCTATGTTGACCGAATGCGGGGCAAATCTCCCGCAAAGTGGGGCGTACAGATGGCGGGAATGAATTTTCAAACACGCTCTAGGAATTCGACATCTCATGGCATGAATACAGGTTGCAACGCAGTCAGGGATGATATATACTTTAGGAGGTAAGATTTTGTATAAATATGGAAAGGAAAAGAAGATTATGAAAAAGAAAACCTGCCGCCCGTTTTTACGGGCTCTGCTTTGCATGCTCCTTGTGTGTATGCTTGTCGTCCCCACAGAGGGCTTAACTGATAGGGGAGGGCTGCTTTATACGGTCAGCGCTGCTGCCTCAGAAACGGAATTATCAGGAGAATCATCAGAAACAGAAGAGGGAAATGTCATTTCCACTGAAATTAAAGATGCGTCCGGCGGAAAATTTGTACAGAAGAACGGCAAGTGGCGGTATAGGCTGAAGAACGGCAAATATGCCCAAAATGGCTTTTACCGGATCAGCGGCAAAGTATATTGCTTTGATGGGAAGGGCTATCGGCTTTCTGGATGGCAGAGGATCAACGGACAGAAATACTATTTCGGCAAATCCACAGAAGGATGGATGTACTGCAGCAAATGGGTTTCTTATAAAAATAAGCGCTATTATTTGAATAAGAAGGGCACTACCCCTTATGGCTGGCGGACTCTTTCCGGGAAAAGATACTACTTTACGAAATCCGGATATGCGGTTACCGGAAAGAAAACAATAGGAGGCGTTGATTATTATTTTGATGCGCAGGGCGCACTGCAGCACAGCGGCGTAAACCTGACAGTATCCGCAGACTGTGCAATCCTGATGGACGCTTCCTCGGGAGAGGTGATCTATGCGAAAAATCCCGATATGCATCATGCGAACGCCAGCACAACCAAAATCATGACATGTATCCTTGCCCTTGAAAGGTGTAAGCTATCCGATAAGGTGACTGCTTCGGCATATGCCGCCTCCCAGGAGCCTACGAAATTATATATGAGTGCGGGAGAATCCTTCCGCTTAAAGGACTTGCTTTATTCCCTGATGCTCCCGTCCCATAATGATACGGCAGTGGCGATTGCCGAGCATATCAGCGGCACTGCAAATAAATTTGTTTCGCTGATGAATAAAAAAGCGAAAAAGATCGGATGTACGGATACGCATTTTGCCACTCCCAACGGGTTGGACAGCGGCCTGAACCATTATACGACTGCCCGCGATATAGCTAAAATTGCGCAATATGCATATAAGAATGCGACCTTCCGTAAGATTATCAATACCAGAACCTACAGCTTCAGGAGTTTAAGCGGAAAAAACTATTACCTTACCACTACCAATCGGCTTCTGGGAAATATGTCCGGGGTGTGCGGGATGAAAACAGGCTATACCAATAAGGCGCAGCATTGTTTTTGCGGAGTAATCAAAGCAAAAAATGGAAAAACCTATATTTCCGTAGTTCTCGGCGCGCCGTCCAGCGAGCAGCGCTGGGACGACAGCAGCAGGCTTTTGCAGTATGCATATAATCTGAAATAGAATCGGTTATCTGCGGAGGATATTATACGATACATATTGTGCGATACATAGTATACGATACATATTGTACGATATATATCGCGTGATACATATATTGGTAGCTTTTCGCAAATGTGAATTATGATGGTATATATTCTGCAATGGGGCGCATACTAAAATAAAAAAGGAGCGCACATGATGAATACAAACGCAGAACTTTTGAATTTTGTATACCAGAACTCTCAGATGGGGGTGGACACCCTGCAGCAGTTGATTGAGATTTCCGACGACATTTCCTTTAAAGGATTTCTGGAAAAGCAGTTGACGGGATATGAAGAATTCCACAAACGGTCGCGTCAGATGCTCAACCAGAACGGATATGATGAAAAAGGGCTGAATGCTTTTGAGAAGATCAGAACCTATCTCATGGTAAATGTCCAGACGGTCAGCGATCATTCAGCTTCCCATATTGCCAGTATGCTGATAAACGGAAGTACCATGGGAATCATTGACGCGGTAAAAAAGCTGCACCAGTATGCCGGAAATGTGGAAAAGGATATCAAGAAGCTGATGGAGGATCTTCGGGAATTTGAAGAAAAAAATATTGAGAAGCTGAAGGAATTTCTGTAATGAGCAGTGTTATTGGCTGTGGATAGAAATCAGGGTGAATATAGGCAGGTGTAAAGCAGGACAGGGGCAGAATCATACGCAGAAAAAAATAGCGTATAGTTCTGCCCCTGTCAGTCATCCGGACAAAGGGATTCCGATGCCAGACAAGATATCTAAACCCAGTTGATTTGTGGCTCCTTCTTTTTCTCAGCACAATCGGAAAGATACAGATTGATGAGCGTCTGGTATGGGATACCGGAAGCGTTCGCCTGGGATTTAAAATACTCAATTGTATCGATGTCTATATTGATTGTAATCTGCTTCTTCATTCTGCCTGCATATGGGTTTTTGCGGGCTTTACTGAAGTCATATTCATCTTTCATGATATTACCTCCGTTATCAGTCTGAATACCGATAGTATTTTGTTTCTGTAGTAGTTGCTTTTCTTGCTGAAATAATGCGGATAATTGAATCGGATTCCCGGTAGCAATGACATACCACGAGCAGATTGGCTTTTTTGCTCAGGCCTAAAATAATAAATCGATCCTCCTGTTCTGAATGCTCTGGGTCGTCAATGACAAGGGCCTCCGGATCATAAAATACCGTTTTTGCTTCTTCAAAGGATATTTTATGTTTTTTCTTATTGATTTCGTTTTTAGTTTGATCCCATTCAAATCTGATGTCTTCCATAATTATATTATAATTATAAGATAAATATGTGTCAAGGATAAATTAGTCTCACTGCACTTATCCTATTTGAATTTTGAGGTAGACATTCCGAAGATATCTGGGAAGATAAATTATGTGAAAAAAGGGAGTACAGTATACGTCAGATATGTGCTCAAAAGGGTATATCATCCAGAGAAAAAATATAATGTTCCAGAGCAGAGGATCATTGGAAAAAGATCAGAAAAGAACCCGGAGAGGATAAGAGATCATGGCATTTATCTGTTTCAAGGGTGAAAAAATTAGATTTTAGGCTGTTTGGACGAGAAACAGGTAATTTGAGTGTTACTTTTTCAGGAAGTTCACGTTCTTACTTTCCAAAATAAAAACGAGCATTTCGGCAATACAAACCATTTATTGCCGAAATGCTCTTGACGTAACAGGAAATATTATAATTAAGAGATACTATGTCAAGGATATTTCAAACGGATTTTATTATAAATTAGTCTCACTGCACTTATTGTGTAAACTTTTTCTTAGGCGGTTGGAAGAGGCAAAATTTGAAATCGGCTTTACTGGATATTAAAAAGTCAAAATAACGTAATTATTAAATAAAATAACGTAAGCAAATTTCACTATAAGGATATATAATATATTTACCAGATATATTCAAGACTCGCTGGCGAGTCTTGGTGCGGGATTCGGGGCAGCTATGCTGACATAAGTTCAAACTGAATTCCTGTATATCCTCGTGCAGCGTATTATCAGACAAAAAACAAAATACAGGAGGTACAATATAATATGATTCGCAGATATATTTACGGAAAACCATTTTCCACAGAAGCAGTGACAGAAACGATCCAGGCGTCAGAGGGGACGCCGGCCTATGGCGCGGTCAGCCTGGAAAAAGGGTTCTCCTTCACCTATCTTATGGAGGAAAACGACATTGTTTATGGCTTGGGAGAAGCAAACCGGGGACTGAATAAACGCGGATACTGTTATGTAAGCGACTGCTCTGACGATCCCAACCATACGGAGGGCAAGCGCTCCCTGTATGCTTCCCATAACTTTATCGTTATCGCGGGAAAAGAGAATATAGGCTTCTTTTTTGATTATCCGTCTGTGCTTACCTTTGATATTGGCTACACCAGAATGGATACCCTTACCGTGTCATGCGACAGGGCGGATTTAGATATGTATGTGATCGAAGGGGATTCTCCATATGATATCGTAAAGCAGTTCCGTAAGATCATCGGCAGAAGCTATATCCCGCCGAAGTTTGCCTTCGGCTTCGGCCAGAGCCGCTGGGGCTACAAAACAAAAGAGGACTTCCGTAAGGTTGCGGAAGGATACCGTGAAAATCAGATACCGCTGGACATGATCTACATGGATATTGATTACATGCAGGATTTTAAGGACTTTACCTTAAATGAAGAGAACTTTAAGGATTTTCCGGAATTTGTACAGGAAATGAAGGATAACCATATCCGCCTGATTCCTATTATTGACGCGGGGGTAAAGGTGGAAAAGGGATATTCTGTCTATGAGGAAGGTGTGGAAAACCGGTATTTCTGCCAGAGAGAGGACGGAAGCGATTTTGTTGCAGCCGTATGGCCCGGGGATACTCACTTTCCGGATGTCTTAAATCCGGATGCCAGAAAGTGGTTCGGAGACAATTACCGTTTCCTGACAGACCAGGGAATTGAAGGGTTCTGGAATGATATGAACGAGCCTTCTATTTTTTACAGCACGGAGAGCATGGACGAGGTAAAAGCCCTTCTGAAAAAATATGTGGAAGAGGAAACGGAAACTGTCCCGGTGGGAGAACTTGGGGAAAAGCTCCGCAGCCTTGCCAATAATCATGAGGATTATAAACGCTTTTATCATCAGGTAAACGGGGAAAGAGTGCGCCATGACCAGGTACATAACCTGTTTGGCTATAATATGACAAGGGCAGCAGGGGAGGCGTTTGAGAGAATCGATCCGGAAAAACGTTTCCTGATGTTTTCACGTTCCTCCTATATCGGAATGCACCGCTACGGCGGAATCTGGACAGGAGACAACAAGTCCTGGTGGTCGCATATCCTTCTGAACCTGAAAATGATGCCGTCCTTAAATATGTGCGGATTTTTGTATACGGGCGCTGACCTCGGGGGCTTTGGGGACGACGCCACAAGAGATCTGGTGCTCCGCTGGCTGGCCCTTGGGGTTTTTACACCGCTTATGAGAAATCACGCCGCTCTGGGAACAAGGGAACAGGAATGCTATCAGTTTGAAAAGACAGAGGATTTCCGCGGCATTATCGAAACCCGTTACCGCCTTGTCCCGTATCTGTACAGCGAGTATATGAAAGCTGCTTTAAACGACGATATGTATTTTAAGCCGCTGGCATTCGTTTATCCTGAGGATTCCTTTGCCGCCCGTGTGGAGGATCAGATGATGATCGGAAACGAGATCATGATCGCTCCGGTCTACACCCAGAACGCACCAGGCCGCTATGTCTATCTGCCGGAAGAAATGATGTTTGTTAAATTCAGTAAGGACGGGCAGATCACAGAGGAAATTCTGGAAAAAGGCCATCATTACGTGGAAGTGGCTCTGAATGAAGTGCCGATGTTTATCCGCAGAGGTAAATGCATTCCGGTTGCTGACACTGCGCAGTGCGTGGAGGCCCTTGATACGGAAAACCTGACCCTTCTGGGCTATGATGATTCGGAATATACCCTGTACGAGGACGACGGGGTACATAAGGACTATGACAACGCAAAGAATTACAGAGTCATAAAAAAATAGGCATTTTTACCAAAAAAGAGCTCTCTTTTGTAAAATTTTTGTTTACGTTGAAGTGATAAAGTGTTATATTAATTATACCAGAAAACGTGAAGAAAGGATTAAAAACATGGAGAGATATTATCAGCCGGAAATCGAGTGCGCTTCCAGGGAACAGATCCGGGAGTGGCAGAGTGAAAGACTGGTGAAGCAGGTTCAGAATGTCTGGGACAATGTGCCCTATTACAGAAAACGTATGGAGGAAATGGGCGTGGAGCCCGGGGACATTAAGTCCGTTGACGATTTACATAAGCTGCCGTTTATCAC
Source organism: Eubacteriales bacterium (assembly GCA_030524715.1). Lineage (GTDB taxonomy): Bacteria > Bacillota > Clostridia > Lachnospirales > Lachnospiraceae > Blautia_A. The sequence continues at coordinate 20,891 of JAUNGB010000017.1, forward strand.
AAAGGACGACCTTCGCGACTGTTATCCTTACGGATTGCTGGCGAGGCCTTTAAGTGAATGTGTCCGTATTCAGTCTACCAGCGGAACTACAGGAAGACGTGTGGTTGCTTTTTATACACAGCACGACATAGACTTGTGGGATGAGTGCTGCGCAAGGGCGATCGTGGCGGCAGGGGGAACCAATGAAGATGTCTGTCATGTCAGCTATGGGTACGGCCTGTTTACAGGCGGACCGGGCTTAAACGGCGGTTCCCATAAGGTGGGCTGCCTGACTCTTCCCATGTCCTCCGGCAATACGGAGCGCCAGATCCAGTTCATGACAGACCTTGGTTCTACCATTCTCTGCTGCACTCCCTCCTATGCCGCTTATCTTGCGGAAAGCATCCACGAAAGAGGGCTTCAGGATCAGATCAAACTGAAGGCGGGGATTTTCGGCGCGGAGGCATGGACGGAAGAGATGCGCCACGACATCGAAGAAAAGCTTGGAATCAAAGCCTATGATATCTACGGCCTGACAGAGATTTCCGGTCCGGGGGTTTCCTTTGAATGTTCCGCTCAGACCGGTATGCATGTGAATGAAGACCATTTTATTGCTGAGATCATCAACCCCAAGACAGGAGAGGTCCTTCCGGACGGCGAGAAGGGCGAGCTTGTATTTACCAGCATCACCAAGGAAGCGTTCCCGCTTCTTCGTTACCGTACCCGTGATATCTGCATCTTAAGCAGGGAGAAGTGCTCCTGCGGCAGGACTCATGTGAAAATGACCAAGCCTCTGGGCAGAAGCGACGACATGCTTATCGTCAAGGGCGTGAATGTATTCCCGTCCCAGATCGAGACAGTTCTTATGAACAAGGGATACCCGGCAAACTACCAGATTATCGTGGACCGCGTAAACAACAGCGATACCATCGAGGTTCAGGTAGAGATGACCGCGGAAATGTTCTCCGACAGCTTAAGCGTTGTATCTGCAAAAGAGAAGGAACTGGTAGACGCGCTCAAGGCCATGCTCGGTATCTATGCCAAAGTGAAGCTTGTCAATCCGAAAGCGATCACCAGAAGCGAAGGCAAGGCGGTCCGCGTCGTTGACAAACGTAACCTGTATCAGCAGTAAGAGAGAAGGAGGGCTTTTCCTATGACCGTAAAACAGATTTCCGTATTTTTGGAGAATAAACCGGGCAAGCTTGCCGATTTTACAGATATTCTTTCCAGAAACAATATTGATATGAGAGCGCTGTCACTGGCAGAAGCAGAGGATTTCGGCATTGTCCGCATTATTGTGGACGATATTTACAATGCGTCCACCGTCCTCAAGGATGAAGGCTATGTATTTTCGATCACCAAAGTTCTGGCGGTCGCCATTCCGGACGAGCCGGGCGGACTTTCCAGAGTGATCCGCACTCTGGGCGATAAGGGAGTGAACGTGGAATATATGTATGCTTTTATTACCCGCAAGAAGGGTCTTGCTTATATGATCTTCCGCGTAGAAGATAATCAGAAGGCGGCGGAGGTCCTTAAGGCAAACGGGATCAAGCCTGTCTGCCAGGATGAATTGTCAGAATTATAAGGGGTAAAGCGGACGTTTGTACTCTGCTTTGCTGTAGGGCGCTGATACGAAAGTATCGGCGCTTTTTTCCAGAAGCTTTCAAGACTCGCTCGCGAGTTTTGGTGCGGGATTCAGGTCAGCTATGCTGACATAATTCCAAACCGAATCCCTGAACATCTGATATAAAGACCTGCAGAAGAAGGAGGCAAAGGAATGGAGCGTAAAGAACTGGATTCCGTACTTCGGGAGTATTCTGCTGTCGAGCAGGAGAATTTAAAGACCAGATATCCCGAACGGCTGAACTGGGAGGGGTATCAGAAGTACCGGAAGCTGGATACAAAGACTTATCTTTTTGAGAGCCGGCAGTTTATGAAGCCGGGTGAAAAAATTGAAATCTGGCGTCAGGACCGTTTCAATACGGTATATCCCCATAAACACGACTATATCGAATTGTGCTATGTGTGGTCCGGAAGCTGCGGCCAGACTATTGAAGGCAAACAGGTAGTGACCCGCCAGGGAGACGTATGCATTTTTGATACCCAGGCCGTCCATTCCATTGAAGCTGCCCAGGAGAACGATATTATCATCAATATCCTGATGCGTCCGGAATTTTTTGACGCAGCCTTCTTAAGCCGGATGAACCGCCAGGGAATTGTGTCGGAGTTTCTGGTGGACGCTGTGACAAAAAGCCGGAAGAAAAAGCATTATTTATATTTCCCCGCGCATAAAAACGGCCGGGTACATGAGATCATGGAGAATATCCTTCTGGAATTTTTCAATGCGGACCTGGGGATGGAAGAGGCCCTGGAGAGCTACGTCATCATTCTTTTTACGGAGCTTCTGCGCACCATGCGGGATGATTCCAGAGAGAAGGATTCTGTTTCCCGGGAGGTGCAGATCCTGGAGCTTCTGGCCTATATCGAGGAAAACTATGAGAACTGCACCCTGACGGAGATGGGGAAGGCCTTTGGAATGCACGGCAATTATCTTACCGCCCTTTTAAAAGAAAAAACCGGCAGGAGTTTTGTGGAGCATGTGCAGGAGCAGAAGCTGAAAAAAGCGAAGGCTTTGCTGGAAAATTCGGATATTCCGGTTTCAGAGCTGATTCCTGCATGCGGCTATAACAATATGAACTTTTTCTATAAAAAATTTAAGGAGTCCACAGGGGTTACCCCGGCCCAGTACCGGAAGCAGCACCGACCTTAAAAATGGTCAATGTTTTGATGAAAAAGCGTTATTGAAGAATAGCGCTTTTTTGTGTATTTTAAAGAAAAAGCATGGTAAGGGACAGAGCATGCAGCAAAGCGGAATACGAATGTCCGCTTTACCGCAGGACGCTTTACAAAGAAAGCAATTTTCAAACATGTTCCGGTGCAGAGTGCCATAAAAGAAAAACGGAGGACGACGGATATGAAAATAACGCATTTAAAGGTAAATCATCTGGTAAACCCTATGGGGTATGAATTGTCAGAGCCGACAATTTCCTACATTGTGGAAGAAACAGAGGGAAAACATCAGGTAAAAGCGCAGGTTTTGGTTGCACGGGATGAGGCGTTTACAGAGCTGATCCATGATTCCGGCGAAAAAGAGGATATTGTAAGCGCAGCTTATGTACTTCCCGTTTCCCTGGAGCCGGAAACCAGGTATTACTGGAAGGTAAGGGTATGGGCGGATAACGGCGAGACCGGCGAAAGCGGGACTGCATGGTTTGAAACCGCTAAGAAAGGGCCGTGGCAGGCAGAGTGGATCACTCCTGCTCTTCCAAAGGATGTGCAGGCTGTTGTGATGAAGGACGTGGAAATCACGAAGCCTGTTCAGAAAGCCAGAATGTATATGGTAGGCCTTGGAGTTTATGAACTCTACCTTAACGGAGAGAAGCTGGGAGACGAGGCGCTGCTTCCGGGATTCTGTGACTATGATACCTGGATTCAGTACCAGACATTTGAGATGCAGCTTTCTCAGGGAAAGAACCATGTGGAGATCGTTCTGGGAGACGGCTGGTATAAAGGATGGTACGGCCTCAGACAGACTGAGGAAAACTACGGAGACCGTCTGGCAGCCATCGGGGAGCTTCACATTACCTATGAAGACGGCACAGAAGAGGTGATCTGTACAGATACCTCCTGGAAGGCGCGCAGAAGCCAGGTGGTATACAGCGGTATTTATCCCGGAGAAGTATACGATACCACTCTGGATACCAGCGAAGTATTTGATACGGAAATCATTGTGCTGGATAAAGAAAAATTAAGCCCCCGTCTCAGCCCGGCGATCATTATCAATGATCGGCTGAAGCCAATTGAAGTGATCCATACGCCGGCCGGAGAGACGGTTTTGGATATGGGCCAGAATATGGTGGGATGGCTGAGCTTCCGATGCCATGCGCCCAAAGGAACAAAACTGTTCTTCCAGTTCGGAGAAATCCTTCAGGACGGTAATTTTTATAACGAAAACCTTCGTACCGCCAAGGCGGAGTTTACTTATATCTCTGATGGAAACGAGAGAGAAGTACGTCAGCATTTCACCTTCTATGGCTTCCGTTTTGTGAAGGTTGAAGGCTGGGAGGGGGAACCGGATCCGGAAGATTTTACAGGACTGGTGATCCATTCTGAAATGGAAGAGCTGGGCTTCATTGAAACCTCTGACCCGTTGGTAAACCAGTTGTTCCACAATGCGAAATGGGGACAGAAGGGCAACTTCCTGGATGTGCCTACGGACTGCCCGCAGAGAGACGAGCGCTACGGATGGACAGGGGACGCCCAGATCTTCAGCGGAACCGCCTGCTTTAACATGGATACCTATGCGTTCTATACGAAATACGGCAAGGACGTTTATGCGGAACAGAAAAAGCTTAACGGAAGCGTTCCGGACGTTGTTCCTGTTGCAAATTATCATGGAGACGGGTCTACCGCATGGGGAGACGCGGCGACGATCATTCCGTGGAACGTATATCTCCACTACGGCGATAAGGGAATCCTCAGCCGCCAGTATGAAAGTATGAAGGGCTGGGTAGACTATATGCGCCGGGAGGATGAAAAACATGGAAATAAATATCTGTGGCAGAATGGTTTCCACTATGGGGACTGGCTTGCTCTGGACGGCAATGTAGAGGGCGGCGTTTACGGGGCGACGGATCCGTTCCTGATCAGCTCCGGTTATTACTATTATTCTACAAGGATCGTGGCAAAATCGGCCAAAATCCTTGGAAAAGAAGAGGACGCCGCATATTATGGAGAACTTGCGGAAAAAATCTATCGCGCATTTGTAAACGAGTATTTTACACCCTCCGGACGTTTGTGCGTAAATACCATGACCGCTCATGTGGTAGTTTTATATATGGGACTTACGCCGGAGTTTGCATACAAAAAGACCTGCGAGGGCCTGCTGGAGCTTCTTAAAAAGAACAAATACCATCTGAATACCGGATTTGTGGGAACTCCTTATCTGTGCCCGGTGCTTTCGGAAAACGGCATGAACGATATTGCTTACCGCCTTCTGATGGAAAAAGGCTACCCGGGATGGCTGTATGAGGTTCTGATGGGAGCGACTACTGTCTGGGAGCGCTGGAATTCCGTGATGCCGGACGGCAAGATCAGCGGGACAGGTATGAATTCCCTGAACCATTATGCCTACGGCTCGATTGTAGAGTGGATGTACCGTTATATGCTGGGCATACAGCCCACGGAGGAAGGGGCTGGCTTTAAGAAATTCCGGATCGCGCCTACGCCGGACTATCAGATTCAGTGGGCAAAGGCGTCTCTGCGCTCCGCGGCAGGGAAGATCACAAGCGCATGGGCCATTGAAGGAAAGAACTTAAAGATGGAATTTACCGTCCCCTTTGACGCAGAGGCGATCCTTGTGCTTCCTCACGCCAAAGCAGAAGACATTTCCGACCAGGCAGAAGGCAGGGACGGTATTTTGTCGGTGGCACAGGCCGGCGAAAATACGGAAGTCACTGTAGAGGCAGGTACTTACTCGTTTGTTTATGAGCCTACGGTTCCATGCCGGAAAATCTATTCCGTCAATTCTCCCATGGAGGAGCTGATGAATTGCGAAGGAACAAAAAAGGTGCTGGATGAAGAGTATTTCTGTACAGTAAAAGAGCAGCCGTTCTATGATGAACTGTATACGCTTCAGGAGCTGATGAACGGACCGTTTACCAACGTGCCCTATGAACAGCAGGAAAAGATCGATAAGCTTCTTCGCGCTGTGGAGGCATAAAATTTCTGTGGATTTATAAAACAAAAGAAGTACTACAGAAGTATAAAAGACAAGAAACATAAAAGAAGCATAAAAGAAAAAAGGAAGGGTGGCTATGGGGCTGACAGGAAATATTTACAGGGTAGTTGTAGCGGATGACGAGCCGGTGGCAGTAAAGGCGATCTGTCACATCATAGAAATGAACTGCCCGCAGTTTCAGGTAGTGGGAACTGCCGAAAACGGTGAAAAGGCGTTAAAGGTCATCGAAGAGACCGAGCCGGATCTGGTTCTTACGGATATTGCCATGCCGCTTATGAGCGGCCTGGAGCTGGCCCATCAGGCGGGAAGCAGGATGCCGGATCTTTGCTTTGTCATTATCAGCGGATATCAGGATTTTGAGTATATGCGGGACGCCATCCGAAACGGCGTGCTGGATTATCTTACAAAGCCTATTGTTCCGTCCCAGATGCTGCCCACCATGAAAAATGTTGAAGAAAAACTGAATACCTTTTATTATAACCGGAGAAATGCGCTCCTTCGGAAAATCTGCCTGGGCGAGGACGTTTCACAGAAGGAGATCAGCAAATTTTTCCCGCACAAAGAGTTTTATGCGGCTCTTCTGCGGGAAAACGGGCTCCCGAGAAGGTACTCTCCGGGAAAAGAGCCGGAGCTTTACGGAACCATAGAAGAGGCGTTTTCCGTATATGGCCGGGACAACATGGAAGAGCTGTTTTTGATCCCGAGAGAAATTCTTGACGGGCAGTCTCTTGTGAGCTATATGAAAAAGGTAGAATTACGGCAGAAGACGGAAGGCTCTTATACGACTCTTTTGTATTACAGCAGGGCCTTTTCTGCCTCTGAGATTTCCACAAAAATCCGGGAGCTGTTTTACTGGCTGAATAATTTAAGTACGGTTGGATATTCTCAGGCGGTGGACTTAGACAAGAAGAAAATGCTGGAGGGACGGCTTCCGTCGCCGGATACTACGGAGCTCTCCGGCCTTATTACAGAAATGGAGCAGTACGTAAAGGCGGGAAAATATGACCGGATGCAAAAATGCATTGAAATAGCTTTTGAAAAGTGGGGCTCAGAGCGGCGTCCTCAGGTGTGGATGGAGCATTCCGCCAGACGTATCCTGAATTTTATCCGGACATATACGGAAGATGAAGAATCGCTGATCGAAAGCGAATACCAGTTGGAGGATATTTTTTATTATGCCACCAGCATGGAAATACTGATACAGAATCTTCAGAACCTTTTCGGCCGGTTCGGGCAAAAGGAGAAGGAAAAGCCTAAGGCGGATTCCCCGGAATTTTTTGAGAATGTGGAAAAATACTTAAGAGGCCATTTGTACGAACCTCCGTCCCTTCAGGAGCTTTCCGATATATTTGCCATCTCCCAGGCTTATATGAGCAAGCTGTTCCGCAAATATACGGGGCAGACATACAACCAGTATCTTACGGGTATCCGTATGGAAAGGGCCAAGCAGCTCATGAAAGAAAACAATGAACTCTATGTTAAGGATATTGCGGAGATGGTAGGCTATCACGATCAGTTTTATTTCAGCCGGATCTTCCGCTCCCATACCGGAAAATCTCCGGCAGATTATTTAAACCAATAGTTAAACCGGCGGCATTCTGGTTTCAGATTTTCAATATATTTGTTTTGAATCCTCCATGTACTTTTTGTTTTTTAAAAGGTAAGATATAGTCACTTGAGAAATGAAAAACAAAAAATACAAGGAGGTTTTTTTATGAAGAGAAAGGCTTTATCAGTAGTTCTTGCAGCAACATTGGCAGCAGGCATGATTCCGGCTTCCGTTGTTATGGCGGAGGAAGAGAAACCGTACGAGGGCGTAACTTTGACGGTATGGGCCGGAAACGCAGAGTATAATGAAGGAACACAGGCAGTTATGGACGCTGCCACCGAAAAGCTTGGCATGGAATTTCAGGTGGAGATCAACCCGGGCGGCAGCGAAGGCGATAATATCCTGAAGACAAGAATGGCTTCCGGCGACCTTCCGGATCTTATGGCATATAACTCCGGCGCAAAGCTGAGCGATCTGAATCCTTCCCGCGGTTTCCTGGATATTTCTGACTGGGATATCGTTGATAAATTTGACGATGCGTTCATCAGCTCCGTTACTATTGACGGCGCGATCTATGGCGCTCCCCAGTCCTCTACACAGGCCGGAGCAGTGATTTATTACAAGCCGGACTATGAAGAACTGGGACTGGAGGTTCCTCATACATGGGATGATTTCGTATCCAACTGTCAGGCGCTGGCAGACGCAGGAAAAACTCCTGTTTACTTTACGGGCGGTGAGACATGGGCAACCCAGGTTCTGTTCCTTGGGGATTATTACAATGTAGTTGCAGCCAACCCGACCTTTGGCGAAGATTATACAAACGGCACCGCAAAATATGCGGACATTGCGGAAGCGACCAGAAGCTGGACAAAATATGAAGATCTGGTGGATTTCCTGAATGCAGATAAATCCGCAGCGACTGTTACTGACGGTAACCTGGCGCTGGCAACAGGAGAAGCGACTCATTGGTTTATCCTGACACAGCAGCTTCCTCTGATCATCGCAGAAGCTGAAAATCCGGACGACATTGGCGTATTCGGCGTTCCGGGAGAAGATGCGGACAATCACGGACTTACCGTATGGGAGCCCATGAGCTGGTATGTAAGCAAGGACGGACAGAACATTGACGCGGTAAAGGCATTCCTTGAATTTTATTATACGGACGAAGCATTGGATATGTATTTTGAGACATACGGCGCAAACGGACCATCCTGTATTAAAGGCTATGAGCTTCCGGAATCTGTATGCAGCGCGGTACGTGTAGACATGCAGCAGTATTTCGACGATGGAAAAACCTGCCCGGCTCTTGAGTACCAGTCTCCGATCAAAGGCACTACCTGCGAGCAGCTTACAACTGCTGTGGGACTTGGACAGATGTCCGGCGAAGAGGCGGCGGCATCCTATGACGACGACTGCAAGAAGTCCGCGGTACAGTTGGGGTACGATTGGGAATAAAGTTCCGATGACAGTGTGGCCGCCTGGATAACAGGCGGCCAATTTTTTACAGGAGGTTTGATTATGAAAACAAAAAAGCAAAAAAGCCTGTATTCTCTTTGGTTCCTTGTTCCGTCCCTGCTTATTTTCGGCATCTTTTTCCTGTGGCCGATCATTTCGTCTTTGTATTACAGCCTGACGGTATGGAACTTTGATACGGCAACGTTCTGCGGATTGGATAATTATAAGCTTTTCTTTTCCGAAAAAGCAATGAGTTCCTCCGTGATCCATACGCTGATCTATGCGTTTGGGACAAGCGCGCTGAAGGTGATCCTGGCGTTTTTTATTGCCATTTTCCTGACAAGTAAGATTAAAACAAAGAATTTTATCCGTTCTGCTGTTTTCTTCCCCAATCTGGTTTCCATGATGGCGGTAGGCCTTACCTTTTCTTATATGATGCATCCCACAAAGGGACTTTTAAATGTGGTGATCGAGGCCTTGGGCGGCACTCCCATTGATTTTCTCGGAGATCCCAACCTGGCGCTTTTGAGTATTATTCTGGTGGATGTATGGAAAGGCCTTTCTATTTCTGTGGTAATTTACATTGCGGGGATCCAGTCTATTGATAAGACCTATTATGAGGCGGCTTCCATTGACGGAGCTACCGGATGGCAGAAGCTGAAATGCATTACCCTTCCGCTGGTGGCGCCTTCCCAGAACTCTATTATCATCCTGTCCCTGATCGGCGGGCTTCGTTCCTTCGATCTGATCTGGTCTATGACAGGAGGCGGGCCGGGCTTTGCCACAGACGTTCTGGCATCTGTTATTTACAAGCAGTACGCGGCAGGCTTCTATGGACTTTCTACAGCAGGCAACGTTGTAATGCTGGTATTGATTTCCGTCATTGCCTTCCCGCTGCAGCATTTCCTGAATAAGAGAGAGGAGGCTATACAATAATGAAAAAACAAAAAAGACTCCTGGTTCTTGGAGATATCCTTGGCGTGCTTGCGGCCGTGATCATTTTTATAGTTCCTTTTTACTTTATGTTCGTGCAGTCCATAAAGTCAAAGGCGGAGGCAAACAAGCTGTCTATCAGCTGGCCGAGCGAGATTCATTTTGAAAACTATCTTGAGGTTTTCCAGCATGCGAATTATCAGTTGGTAACAGCCTTTAAGAACAGCGCTGTTCTGACGCTCTTTACCGTGATCGGCCTTCTGCTGACCGCGGCTATGGCAGGATATGTTATCCAGAGAAGACAGGACAAAGTGGTAAAGGGCATCCAGTCAGTGATCATGCTTGGGCTGATGATCCCGGCAGCCATTCTTCCTACGATCCATATGCTGCAGAGCATGCATATTTATAAGACTATGTTTTCCATGGTAATGATCGAGATTGCGCTGCAGACGCCGTTTGCAATAATGCTGTACAGAGGATATATGGCTTCTATCCCCACAGAACTGGAGGAAGCAGCGAGAATTGACGGATGCGGTCCATGGCAGATTTTTCAGAGGGTCATTTTCCCGCTGCTCAAGCCCATCCAGGCAACCCTGATCATCCTTGTGGGCGTACAGACCTTTAATGATTTTACTAATCCTCTGTACTTTTTGCCGGGTACGGAGAATACAACTGTCCAGCTTACGCTGTATAATTACAAAGGACAGCTTGCAAGCAGTTATAATCTGCTGTTTGCCGACATTATCGTAATTACCATTCCTATGCTGATTCTGTTTCTGATCTTTAATAAGAGAATTGTAGACGGTATGGTCGCCGGTTCTGTTAAGGGATGATGTAATGAAATTTCGCAGCAAAATTATTTTTGCCTATGCGCTGATCGCTTTTTTGGTAAGCCTGGCAATGGGCGTGGTAGTCGGACAAAACAGTATCCGCTATGAGAAAAATATCCAGAAAAACAATCTGCTGATAACCACCAGATCCTATGTAAACCAAATGGATGAAAATCTGGGAAGAATGGATGCGATCATGCAGTATATCCTGTCGAATCAGGAGATACTGGAAAGTATTACGCTGCTGGCCAAGGACTCTCAGGAAGAGCTTCCGGTCATGTATGTGAGAGAGGCGGAATCTGCCATACGGGTGGGACTCTCCACATCTTATATCATGAAGAATTCTTATCGGACAGTATTTGTAAATGATAATTCTTTTCTGGCAAGCAGCGTGATCTATACGCCGGATGCAGATGTAGAGATACCTAACAACCGGTTAAATACAGAATTCAGATTGGAAGATATTTCTTATTTGGAGGACGCTGCAGCCGTGGGGGGTAAATCTGTCATTGTGACGGAGCATCAGGACCCCTGGGGAGACGGCAATCATGAGAAGGTGTATTCTCTGGTAAAGGCTTTGCGCGGAGAGGGAATGGGCTATCTGGAAGTGGAAAGCCGTATGGATACCCTGGATTCACTGAAAAGTTCGGACGAAGATATTGAGTTCCTGATCCTGGTAAACGGGGACGAGCTGCTGTATACGAACAGTGGATCCGGTGAGGAGCTGCTCAGTGAGAAGAGCAGCCTGATAAATGAGCAGCTTGTGGAGGAAACGGTTCTGGAGGACAGCGGGGATATTTATACCAAGGTGTCCTCCGACCAGTTCGCTCTGTCTGTGCTTGCCTTTAAGCGCGGCAGCCTGATGGGAACAGAATATAAACGTATCTTTCTGTCTGCGTTTCTGGCGGCTATGGTAGTTTTTTGCGTCAGCCTTTTGTTTATTATCTTCCTGTCCAATGTTCTGGTAAGGCCTGTGAAGCGTCTCCAGAAGGTTGTGGAAAGCACCAATATGGAAAACCTGCAGGAAAACTGGAACTTAAAAGAATCGGTAGGGCCGGACGAATTCCAGGAACTGACAAATTCCTTCCAGTACATGGCAGTACGGCTGAATACAGCACTGCGCAATGAAAAGAGGGCGGCCATGCTACAGCTTCAGGCACAGTTTGACACCTTGCAGACACAGGTGAATCCGCACTTTATTTTCAATGTGCTGAATATTATATCCTCTCATGCTGTAATGGATAATGACGAGGTGATCTGCGAAATGTGCGGGGCGCTGGGAAATATGCTACGTTATTCCACAAATACCAAAGAGCGGTATGCCTCCGTGGAAAAAGAGATCGAATACCTGAACAGCTATTTTTATCTTCTGAAAGCCCGCTATGAGAACCGCCTGGAGGTGAGCGTGGACATCGACAGCCGGATCCGGGAGCAGATCATTCCCAAGATGACGCTGCAGCAGCTTGTGGAAAACTGTATTCAGCATGGCTTTCACGACACAGACGTTCCTATGTATATTTCAGTGACCGGGACGGTTCTGGAGGACCGGTGGATGATCCGGGTACAGGACAATGGCTCGGGTATCAAGGATGAGAAGCTGAAGGAACTGAAGAAGAAGCTTGCAGAGGTGCGGAAGGAAATCCTGGAGCAGTCCATGTCCGTGGATATGGAAATCGGTGGGATGGGATTGGCCAATACCTATGCCAGATGCCTGCTGATCTACTTTGAGGATTTGATCTTTGAGATAGAAAATGTATCGGACGGGCCGGGATTTTTGGTGACGGTAGGGCAAAGAACGCCCAAAAAGTAAGGTTTTGCACGACCGTAAGGTCGTGCGGAACCTTACTTTTTTGGGGCTTCAAATCCCTCTCCTGCGAAGCAAGGGTTTATTCTTCCAGATTCTCCTGCAGAACCTGCAAAAATTTTTCGGCAGGTTTGGAGAAAACCTGGTACTTTTTCCAGATCAGACTCATTTCTACTTCCAAAGTTGGCGTCAGTGGGCGGAAAACAAGTTTGCTGTTGCCGGAAGTATTGATAATATTGTCAAAGGCAATCGCATATCCCAATCCTTCTTCCACAAATAACGAAGCATTAAAAAGAAGATTATATGCAACAGAGATATTTAAGGAAGAAAGTTTTTGGTGCATCCATTGAATCAACGGTCCGCCGTCTGACTGTTCCTGTGACAGAAGGAGTGGCTGATTCCATAAATCTTCCGGAGAGATACTTTCTTTTTGAGTTAACGGATCGTCTGATCTCATGAGAACACCCCACACATCTTTCATGGGAAGCTTTAAAGCTTCGTACTTTTTTAAATCCGGATTTCCGAATACCAATCCAAAATCAAGCAGTCCTTTATCCAGATGTTCCGTAACAAAAGCTCCGTTTCCGCTGGAAATATGGTAATGGATACCAGGATAATCTTTGCGGAGTTTTCCGGCTGTTTTTGCAAGCAGCCGGACGCCATCCGTTTCGCCTGCTCCGATATAGACATCTCCAATGATTACGCTGTCAGAAAGGATAATTTCGTTTTCTGTTTTTTTTACCAAATCTAAAATTTCTTCCGCTCGTTTCCGAAGAATCATTCCCTCCTCTGTGAGAGTTACTTTCCGTGAACCTTTTGTTCCCCGGATTAAAAGCTGTTTCCCCAGTTCCTCTTCCATGTTTTTAATCTGTGTGGAAAGTGTCGGCTGGGAAAGATGTAATGATTCCGCAGCCCGGACGATGCTTTGCTCCCTTGCGACAGCAAGGAAATATTGTAATACTCGAAGTTCCATAGTGCTTCCTCCAAAACGTATCGTTATTTTTAAGTTGAAATAAGGTATAAACAGCATAGCATGAATAAGCATAGGTTTCAACTATTCATTTGAATTAAAACTAAGTATTTGCTATTTGAAAAAACACAAATTATACTTTATTTAAACAGCGAAGATGTTTCCCATACCAAAGGGGTATGAGTTACGGTATGTCCTGTGGGTATACTTTAATAAGACAGGGAAGAGAGGAGCGATATAGAAGAATGCTGATAGATAAAGACAGAGAGGCAGTAATTGAAAATCTGAAGGACGCCGGATGTAATGAATGTTTTGTAGAGGATTTTCTGGTCTGCTATGACAGGAAAGAAAAAGAAAAGCAGATAAAACTTCTGGAGGATTGGCGAAAAAATTTGCTGCATCAGATACATAAGGAGGAAAAGAAAATTTTTTGTCTGGATTATCTGATACATAAGCTTCAGAAAGTACAGGTATAGCAGGAGGTTGTAGTGAAATTAGAGGATATGGGTATTTTTACAGCATTTGATAAAGAGAATGGATCGGAAAAAAAGCTGGAAGAGCTGCGGGAGTTCGGAAGAAAATTGTGTGATGAGAGAGAGGAAATGGTTATGAATACAGAAAAGTTCATTCAGGCAATGGATTCTGGAGAGAGGGTGTCAGCCGGTTCCCCTGTTCATAGACAGATGGTAAAACTCAGTAATGAGGCGATGCGAATTACAGGCCGCTTAAACAGGGGGTATCATGAGCCGGAGGAAATCCGTGAGATTATGGAAGAACTTACGGGAAAGAAGATAGACAGCACGTTTGGAATGTTCCCGCCGTTTTATACGGACTGTGGAAAGAATCTCCATATGGGAAAACACGTTTTTATAAATTCCGGCTGCCAATTTCAGGATCAGGGAGGAATTTATATTGGAGATGGAACCCTGATCGGACCGTCTGTTGTACTGGCTACTTTAAACCATGATCTGAATCCCAAGAATCGGGCAGATATTTATCCAAAACCGATTCACATAGGAAAAAATGTGTGGATTGGCGCTCATGCGACAGTGCTGCCGGGGATTAAGATTGGAGATGGCGCAGTGGTAGCGGCAGGTGCGGTTGTAACGAAAGATGTCCCGGCGAATACTGTAGTGGCAGGCGTACCGGCCTGTGTAATCAAAGAAATTGGGTAAAGACGTTATCGTTTTAGATATTGTTTAGCTTTCTGTCAGAGGGAGGTTATCCGGGGCAGATATAGTGGAAGGCAGATAGAACAAAGAAATAGAAAATAATAAGGAGCAAATATCATGAACAAAAAAATATTTGTTGTTCTTTTCTGCATTGCAGTTTTAGCAGTAACTCTTATGGGCTGTGATAACAGCAGGGAGGAAGAAGGGCAAAGAACAGATACGGACAATGTTGCAGAAACTGATGGAGATTTCGACAGTATGAGGATTACACCTACAGAGGAAATACAGGAGCTGGAGGATGGGCTGTCTGTTGTACGGTATGAAGGAAACTATGGATTTAGCGAATTTTTGGAACAAGGAGGCGCTAATGACGATGCGGAAGTAGCGGCATACCTGATGGACAGTATATCAGCAAGGGGCTTAAATATTTTGTTTGGAGGAAATCCTTTTGGCTGCAGTACGTTATCTGTGGAGAGTGAGAATGACGGATATTTATTTGGCAGGAATTTTGACTGGAACTCTTGCGATGCCCTGATCGTCAGTGCAAGACCGGAAGAGGGATATGCGTCTGTTTCTACTGTGAATCGGGATTTTATATCTGCAAGCGGTGTAGATATTTCCAGTCTGCCGGATAATGTGCAGGCGATAGTTGCCTTGTATGCGCCGTTAGACGGAATGAATGAACAGGGGTTGGCCATATCTGTCAATATGATTCAGGATTCTGCAAGTATTGACCAGGATACGGACAAGCCGGATATTACAACTACAACGGCAGTAAGGCTTCTGTTAGATCAGGCAGCAACAGTAGAAGAAGCAGTAGAATTGCTTGGTCAGTACGATCTTCATGCGTCTATGAATATGATGATTCATTTTGCGCTGGCAGATGCACAGGGAAACAGTGTGGTAGTGGAATATATTGAAAATGAAATGCACGTTACACCGACTTCAGTAGTAACGAATTTTTATCTGACGGAAGGGGAGAAATACGGAATAGGAACGGAACAATCCCATGAGAGATATGAAATTTTAATGGAACGGATAAGCAGTCAGGAAAGCATGACAGAAAACGAGGTTCGGGAGGCTTTGGACAGTGTTAGTAAAGATAATTTCGAGTACCGCTTTTCTACTACCGAGTGGAGCATTGTCATGAATCAGGAAACGAAAGAATTGACATATTTCCATAGAGAAAACTATGAAAATGGCTATACCATCGCAGTAGAGTAGGAGGGAGAGCATGAATTATTTAAAAATGCTGTTTGACTTGTATCAGTTGAAAAAACAGACCAGATTTACGAGAAAACAGATACATACGCTGCAAAATGAAAAGCTGAAGAAACTACTGCACTATGCGTGGGAACATTCAGATTATTATCGAAGGACTTTTGAAAAAGCCGGGATTACGAAAGAACAGCTTAATATCCTGCCGTTGTCCTGTTTTCCGACAATCAGTAAGAAAGAACTTCTGGAGCATTTTGATGAGATTGTGGCAGACAGGGAATTAAAACAGGAGGAAATCAGAGCATTTGATGAACAGGCGGCGGTGGATCGGAAGCCGTATAAAGGAAAATATCATGTGGTACATTCCTCCGGAAGCACTGGAAAACCTGGATATTTTATTTACGATGAAAGCGCATGGAACAGTATGTTGCTTGGAATTATCCGAGCCGCCCTGTGGGGGATGTCCATGCCCCAGATTGTGAAATTGCTTCTTGGAAAGCCGAGGATCGTGTATATTGCCGCTACAGATGGACGATACGGCGGAGCTATGGCGGTGGGAGACGGCATTGACGGCGTAGGAGCAAGTCAGATGTATTTGGACATTAACGAACCACTGGAAGAGTGGGTAAAAAAACTTGGGGAGTTTAGACCGAACATTGTGATAGGTTATCCATCAGCAATTAAGATTATGGCAGAATTGGTGGAAAAGGGAGAAAATTGCTGTGAATGTGAAGCGGGTAATTTCCTGTGGAGAACCACTGGGAGCGTCTCTTAGGAATTATCTGGAGAAAATGTTTTGTGCGCCGGTTGTAAATTTTTACGGTTCAAGCGAGTCGCTGGCGCTTGGAGTAGAGATGAATCCAGAAGAAGGGATGCTGCTTTTTGACGATCTGAATATCATCGAGATAGAGGACGGCCAGATGTATCTGACCTGTTTGTATAATTACGCACAACCTCTGATCCGTTACCGTCTGACGGATAGACTGACTTTGGAGGCGGCGCAGGAAGGAGATGAATATCCGTTTACAAAGGCGGTTGGTTTGCTGGGAAGAAATGAGGATATTTTGTGGTTTGAGGATGGAAACGGGCATGAAGAATTTCTGCATCCCCTTGCAATCGAAGGATTTTGTATTGAAGGTCTAAAGGATTACCAGTTTCGGAAAACAGCAAAAGATACTTTTGAGATGTATGCGGAAACGGCAGAGGAAAGTTCCAGAGAATATGTCCGGAAAGAAATGCTTGAACAGATGCGAAGGATACTAAGAGAGAAAGGGCTTGATTATGTTCAGTTTTATGTGAATTTTGTGGAAGAAATCCAGCCCAATCCAAAAACCGGAAAAAAACCACTGATTCTGGCTTCATAAGGAGGATGATTTTTATATGAAGAAAACATTACTGCAAGGCAGAAAAGTCAGCCGCATATTTCGTCAGGGCAGTGTGACAAATAAGGTTCTGGACGGAATAGATGTGGATATTTACGAAAAAGACTTTACGGTTATTATGGGTTCTTCCGGGGCAGGAAAATCTACTCTGCTATATGCGTTAAGCGGCATGGATCAGATTACTGGAGGAGAAGTAATTTACAGAGAGGCAGGCATTAACCGGTTAAAGGAAACACAGATGGCAAAACTCAGGGCGCAGGAATTTGGATTTGTATTTCAACAGACACACCTGGTCAGCAACCTGACTTTATTGGAGAATGTGTTGGTGGCAGGGTATATAAGCGGCAAGGAAAGTCCGCAGAAGATAAAAGAACGGGCAGGAAATCTTTTACGGCATATGGGAGTGGAAGGAGCGCAGAACAGACTTCCTTCCCAGGTATCAGGCGGCGAGGCACAGCGGGCGGCTATTGCCAGGGCAATGATCGGAAAGCCGGGTATCCTGTTTGCAGATGAACCAACAGGAGCCTTGAATAAATCCAATACAACAGAAGTTCTGAACCTGCTGACGGAGTTGAACCGACAAGGACAGAGTATTCTTATGGTAACACATGATATGCGCTGTGCTGCAAGGGGAAACCGGATTTTATATCTGGAGGATGGAAAAGTTACGGATGAGCTGAATTTGCAGCAATTTAACGAATTAGAAGAAAAGCGGCGGGAGAATGAAATAGGCCGGTGGCTTGAGAGGCTTTCATGGTAGGAGGTGAGACAAGGTGGAAAGGATCATTTTTCGGGCCGGGATAAAAAAGCATAAAGGAAGCCTTGCGGGGATTATGATTCTGCTGTTTCTGTCTGCACTTTCTTTGTGTACGGTGTTTACTGTGTACCTTCAAGGAAACCGCTATATCCATGAAGAAATAGAGCGTATTGGATATGGGACAATTACGGCATGGGTGTCCGACGTGCCGGATATAGATGAACTGACAGACAGCCTGCAGAACCAGGATGGCGTGGAGCAAGTAACAGTGCAGGACTTGATTTTTAGTGACTATGAAGGAAATGGTGTTGAGTCGGACAGCGAAGGGCAGCTTATTTCATGGCAGGCAGAAAATAATCAGTATCGTTTTTTTAAGGAGGATATATCGGGATATGAGGATGCTCCGGCAGAAATCAGCCAGGGGGAGATTTATGTATCGCCATCTATGAAATCTATTCTGAATTTGGATATAGGAGATACGATTACGTTTGCCATTGCCAGAAGCGGAATGGACGCCAGTTTTACGGTGGCAGGATATTACGAAGATCCGGTAATGGGAAGTTCTATGATCGGAATGAAAGGATTCCTGATCTCACAGTCTGCTTATGAGCAGATTGTGCAAACGATAGAAACAGAGGGGGCAGATGCACTGGCAAGAAACGGAGCTATGCTTCATATTACCGCAGACAGAGATTCCGGTCTTACCGTGTCCAGTCTGAATCAAAGGCTAAATGAGGACACGTCTCTTTCCCAATATGCAGAATTTATTCACAGTGCAGAAACTATGGAATCTTTTATGGGGATTCTTCAAAATGCTTTCTGTGGACTCTTGGCAGCTTTTGCCGCAGTTCTTCTTGGCGTGACTTTTGTGGTATTGGGACACAGCATTTCCAATATTATTGAGCAGGACTGGAAAAATTTAGGGATACTTAAAACAGTAGGAATGACGGGCCGGGAGCTTGTGCGGCTGCAGGAAAGCCAATATATCCTCAGTGTGCTGACAGGACTTGTAACAGGGATTCTGGGAGCAATCCCGGCGGCAGGTGCGTTAAGCCGTATGATTGTTACTACGTCTGGCGTACTGATACCGACAGGGCTTCCTGTTTTACCCGCATTCGGAATGTTTGCAGGACTGTTATTGATACTTACCGGATTTACGGCAATAAGACTAAGATCTATTCACTTCATTTCTCCTATGGAAGCAATCCGGGGAGAGAAACAAACAGAGTGGATGGAAACGCAGGAAAAAGGAAGTAGGAAACGACTGGAAAAAGGGTATTGGATGGTTACAGCAAAGGGATTAATGCTCTCTTTGGCTTTCCGACAACTTTTATCCGGGAAGCGACGTTACATCAGCGCCTGCCTTGTGGCGATACTATTGGTATTTTTCGCTTCTCTTACAGGAAGAATGAATGACTGGCTGGGGCCAGACGGACAGGGAATGATGGACGCTTTCAACCCGGCAGACCTGGATTTAGGTATTCAGGTTCTTGGAGAGCTGCAATGGGAGGAAATGGAACGGATCGTCAGAAACTACAGTGAGATTACAGACAGCTATGAGCTTGCTATGCCGAGTGTGTCAGTGAATGGGACAAACTACACGGCGAATGTGATTACAGAGCCGGAACGATTTCATATCAGTCAGGGACAGACCAGTCGGACTGCCGATGAAGTAGTGCTTACGGAGACGGTTGCTTATGATCTTGGAGTGGACGTTGGGGATCGTGTTACGATTCGGGGAGATACCGGCACAAAGGAATTTACTGTTTCAGGAATTTATCACTGTGCCAATGATATGGGAGCAAATCTTGGAATGAGCCGGGAAGGGTATCTTTCTATTGGCAGTGACGATCCTGGAATATGGTGCCGCCATTATTTTCTTGCTGATACATCCCAGAAGCAGGTAATTACCGAAGCGTTAGAAAATGCCTATGGCGGGGACGTCCATGTTCACGAAAATACATGGCCCGGTTTGTTTGGAATTATCAGTGCTATGCACTTGATGCTGATATTTATGTATGGAATGAGTGCAGTATTTGTTGGGATTGTAACTGTTATGACAGGTACAAAGATTTTAGACGCAGAGCAGAAGGATATGGGAATTTACAGGGCTATTGGCTGCCATTCTAAAAGCCTGCGGCTGATGTTCGCATTGAGATTTGGAATTGTGGCAGTGGCTGGAGCAGTTATAGGAACAATTCTGGCAGCAGGCTTGACGGATCTGTTGGTATCGGCAGTTATGCGGTTTGCGGGAATCAGCAATTTTGCTTCCAATCCATCATTTGTAACAATCGTAATACCGGGGCTTGCGGTAACAACAATGTTTTTTGTGTTTGCATATCTGGCATCAGGGAAACTTCGGTATGAAGATATGGCTGTGCTGACAGCAGATTAAAGAATCAATTAATAGAAAGGACGATAAAAAAATGAAACAAAATTTAATGAAAAAAGTGATGGGAACAATCGGAATGGCTGTGTTAGCGGCAGGGATTCTTGCGGGCTGTGGAAACAGTGAGGACAGGGAGAATACCGCTTCAGATCAGGCACAGGCGGCCACAAGCAGTTTTTCTGAATCCAGTGCGGCAGAGGATAGCAGCGATGCAGGCGGTCAAAATGCAGAAACGGAAAGGACAACAGCAGCTCTTGGCGATTTAGAAGTACGATTTGGGGACGAGGGAGAACCGTTTGCCCTGCATATGGAAAATAATGAGACTGCTGAGGCGATTGTACGATATGTGGGAACCTCGGATTGGAGGCTGCCAATTTATGACAGAGATGATGATGTGGATTACTCAGTAATGGAATATTACGATATTCCCAGTAGATATGAGATTCCCGCTGAACCGGAAACCGTGACAGAGGCAAGGGCGGGAGATGTATTTTATTCTGATCCGAACCGTATTGTTCTGTTTTATCATGACGCAGAGATTTCGGAAGAGTATGTAAAGGTTGGAACCTTTGACGCTACGGACGAGTTCATCAGTGCTGTAGAGAATAATCCGGTACTGGAAGGATGGGGAAATAAAATCATCCAAATTGCACAGCCGTAAAACGGGAGTTGAGAAATCTGAAAGAATTGATTTAGAAATTGTTTAGGTTTCTTTTAGCGGAATGTTATTTGCATCCCTTAAAGTAATAGCATAAGAGATAAGAATGAAATAAACAATGTATTGAAAAGATGATAAGGAGGAAATACCCAAGGGTATACCATTATGCGCTGAAAAGACGCGCAAAAAGGAGGAAATCAGGATGAATGTAACAAAAATTGAAACAGGAAGAGAAGTAAATCAGGAGTATCTGACAGGCGAACGTCCATTGTTCGGAGAGAAGAACCTGCTGGTAAGGGACACGATTTTTGACGCCGGGGAGTCTCCCTTAAAGGAAAGCAGCGATATTGAACTGCGTAATAGTATGTTCAAGTGGAAATATCCGTTGTGGTATGCAAAAAATATTGTAGCAGAAGATTGTACCTGGTTTGAGATGGCAAGGGCAGGAGTATGGTATACGGATAATTTGACTGTAAGAAATGCGGTGATCGAAGCTCCTAAGAACTTCCGCCGATGTCACGGGCTGTCACTGGAACACGTTTCTCTCCCGAATGCGGCAGAAACTTTGTGGAGCTGTGATGGCGTAACGATGAAAGATGTTATGGCAAAGGGAGACTATTTTGCCATGAACAGTACCAATTTAAAAATTGAAGGATTTGAGCTGGTTGGTAATTATTCTTTTGACGGTGCAAAAAATGTGGAAATTCACAATGCGAAACTGTTGTCAAAGGACGCCTTTTGGAACAGCGAGAATGTTACGGTTTATGATTCTTTTATTTCCGGCGAATATCTCGGTTGGAATGCAAAAAATCTGACGCTGATCAACTGTACAATCGAGAGCCTTCAGGGGATGTGTTACATTGAAAATCTGGTTATGAAGAATTGCAGATTATTGCATACTACTCTCGCTTTTGAATATTCTACGGTGGATGTGGAAGTAAAGGGCAGGATAGACAGCGTACTTAATCCAACGGGAGGAATTATTCGGGCTGATGCTATTGGAGAACTGATTTTGGAAAAAGATAAAATAAATCCGGCAAAAACAGAGATTATTTGCAAGGAAATTTCCCGTGAGCTGGAGAAGTTTTGTGCATAAGCATAGGAGGAATGAAAGATGATGCTTTTCCTGCTTCGTGGGATTTTGATCGGTCTTATTTTTGGACTTCCGGCAGGGGCGGTAGGTGCGATGACCGTACAGCGTACCTTTCAATACGGGATATGGGCAGGATTGATTACTGGTCTTGGTTCTTCTGTGGCAGACTGCTTTTATGCCAGCATAGGGGCGTTTGGATTGACGCTGATTTCTGATTTTCTTCTGCAAGGGCAGAATATCATTCACTGTGCAGGAGGGTGCCTGATTCTGGCAATGGGAATCGGGATTCTATGGAAAAAAGATGCAGGAAATCGGAAGGATGCAGAAACTTCCGGTTTCCTGCGAATGTTTCTATCTTCTTTTGCGGTAGGAATCACAAATCCGGCAGCAATTTTGACTTTTCTTCTGGCTTTCTCATGGTTTGGAATTGGAGAAATAACTGGATTTATAGAAGGAATACTACTGGTATGCGGGGTATTCCTGGGGACTTATATCTGGTGGGGATTCTTAGCGGTAGGAACGGAAAGACTGAAGAAAAAAGCAAAACAAATGAATTTATTACGAGTGAATAAAATCTTTGGAGGGATTCTAATCATATTAGGTGTAGGAATTCTGATAGGTTTTTTAATATAGATAGAATAAAATGATAGGAAAGACGGGATAAAGTATATGAAAAAAGGGTATATGCTTTTCTTCCTTATGAGTGTCTGTCTGCTGACGTTGGCAGCTTGTGGAAATCAGACGAATACAAACGGAAGAACAGAAGACACAGAAATTTTAGAAACGGAAGATAATACAGAAAATTCATCGGACACAGATAGTGTGGAAAGTACAGAAGATACCGAGAACATGGAAACGAATATGGAGAAGGGAGACAATATAATGGTTATTGAGGCAGGCGGACAGCAGTTTCGGGCTGTGTTATATGATAATGATACGGCGGCAGCTTTGGCAGAAATGTTACCAATGACGTTGAATATGGAAGAAATGAATGGCAATGAAAAATATTATTTTATGGATGAATCACTTCCCACAGAATCAGAAATCATAGGGACGATTCAGAACGGCGATATTATGCTGTATGGTTCAGACTGTCTGGTGCTTTTCTTTAAAACTTTTGATACATCTTATACATATACAAGAATCGGGTATGTTGAGGAACCGGAAGCATTTGCGGCAGCCCTTGCCAGAGGAACGGTAGAAATCAGTTTTTATATGGAATAAATGAAATCGAGGAGGATATAAAATGCAGAGTATATTTGATGAAAAAATAGAACGCAGAAATACCGGAAGCATGAAATGGGACGTAGCGGATGGAGAACTGCCCATGTGGGTTGCGGATATGGACTTTAAGACAGCGCCAGAAGTTACAGACGCCATTCTTAAACGTGCGAGACAAGGAGTTTTCGGATATACGCTGATTACAGATGAATGGTATCAGGCGTATATAAATTGGTGGAAGCATCGTCATGATTTTCGGATAGAAAAGGAGTGGCTGATTTTCTGTACGGGTGTAGTTCCCGCCATATCCAGCATTGTCCGCAAAATGACTACCGTAGGGGAGAATGTGGTGGTAATGACGCCGGCTTACAACATATTTTTCAATTCTATTCTGAATAATGGAAGGAATGTGCTGGAAAGCAGACTGCGCTATAAAGAGGGAGTATATCAGATAGATTTTGAAGATTTAGAAGAAAAACTTGCAGAACCGCAGACGTCCATGCTGATTTTATGCAATCCGCACAATCCCATTGGGAAAATATGGAATAGAGAAACTCTGGAACGAATTGGAATGTTGTGTAAGAAATATCATGTACTGGTTCTTTCAGATGAGATTCACTGTGATATAACGAAGCCAGGAAGTGGCTATATTCCATTTGCGTCTGTATCTGAGGAATGTAGGGAGAATAGTATTACCTGTATTGCTCCGACGAAAGCGTTTAATCTGGCGGGAATCCAGACGGCTGCAGTGGTTATTCCTGATAAAACTCTCCGGCACAAAGTAAACCGTGGGCTGAATACGGATGAGGTGGCAGAACCGAATGTATTTGCCGCAATAGCGCCGGCAGCCGCTTTTGGATATGGCAGTAAATGGCTGGATGAACTGCGGGAGTATCTTTGGGAAAACAGAAGATTTGCAGAAAGATTTATTACGGAAAATATTCCCGAAGTCAGTGCTGTAAAAGGTGAGGCAACGTATCTTTTGTGGCTGGACTGCAGAAAAGTAATTGGAGATTCAACGGAATTGTGTCGCTTTATCCGTAAGGACAGCGGGCTTTATCTTTCAGATGGCAGGGAATACAGAAATGGGGACGGATTTTTAAGAATGAATCTGGCTTGCCCAAAAGAAAGGGTACAGGATGGATTAGAGCGGTTAAAGAAAAGTATTAGTGCATATGAAGAATGGGTATGTAGGCAATGTTAATAGATATAGTAAAATGTTTAGAAGATTAACTTAAGGAGGAAGCCCCTATGTACAGTGTATTGCTGGTGGACGATGAGCCGAGGGCCGTAAAACATTTGCAGACTCTTATAGAAAAGTGTGATAATTTTGAAGTGTGTGGAAGTGCGGCTGAAGGGCAGGACGCTTTGCAGAAAATCAAAAGCCTGAACCCGGATGTGGTCATAAGCGATATCCGCATGCCTGTCCTTGACGGTCTGGGGCTGGCTGAGAAACTGTATGCAATGGAAGAAAAGCCGATATTGGTTTTGGTGAGCGGTTATGCTGAATTTGCTTATGCACAGCAGGCAGTTCGGCTTGGGGTGAAGGATTACATCTTGAAACCAGTGGTGCCGCTTACCATGAAGGAAACAATGAAGGAATTGGAGAAAAGACTGGATAAAGCTTATTATGAGAAAAGGAAGGAAATACTCCGGCTGCTGTGCAATGGAAAAAGCGTAGATAATGAAAAATTGAAGGATGTTTTTTCGGCAGAAATGTTTTACCCGGCATTAGTTCGGTATGGAGGAATGCCGATTCTTTACCAGGATATAAAAAGTATGGAGCTTTTTTCAGAGGCGGGCGAACCGATTTTAATGTATGGGAGAGACGAAAGGGAGGCATTTTACTTGTGCCCTGCCCGGTCTTTTGAATATGAAGAATTCGAGAAAATCTTAAATGAACGTGTGCGGAAGGAAAATGGTGACCGGAGTTATTATACGATGGTGTTGAAAAAAGAACCTGTAGAGTTTCAGGAGTTTCCTGATCTGATACCATCCATGTACAGAATATTGGATAAAGGAATGATTTTAGGGAAAAACCGGAAACTCTTTTATAATAAAAGGCTGGAGCAAACTCTTTCCGGAGAAAATAATAAAGAAAAAATAATACTGGAAATGTATGAGAAGGTTCTGGTGAAGGGAGATATCCGAACTATCAGGGAAGAATTGAAGAAATTGCTTTGGAGGCTGAATGAAGAAGGGTATCCGGAATTTCAGATGCGCAGATTTCTGGGAAGATGCAGCTATCTTTCGTAGAGCCCCGTGCGAAGAATGTGGATTCTAATCAGAATTTCCTGGCACAGGTACGCAGAACGGAAGACGCTCTTTATGTCTGGGCAAACTATTTCATGAACAGAAATACAGAAGAAGATACTTTGAATTTGAGCCTTGACGGTGTTGGCAAGCCCTACAGCGTGGATGCGTGGACAGGCGAGCTTGCAGTAGCAGAACCCATTACTCTGGATAAATGGAATCTGACCGTAGAGGACTGGCATGCAGGTGAAAAGGTTTATGTAACAGAAGACCGCGGCCTTGGCTATGAGTCAACAGAAGTTTACTGGACTACGGAAAAGACGGCCATTGAGGTAGGTGAGACAGAATTGCTTCCATGGAAGGAAATCGAGGCAGTAGGAGAAGAAGTTTCCGGTATCGGACATTATACCACAACCTTTACTTTGCCGGATGACTGGTCAGAAAGCAATGGGGCGGTTCTTAGCATTGATACACTTTATGGAAATACGGCGGCTGTATATGTAAACGGTGAAAAAGCGCCGGGATTTGATTTTGTGGGACGTACACTGGATATCAGTGAGCTTCTCACAGCCGGCGAAAATACGATTGAAATAGAAGTTTCTACTACTTTGAAAAACCGTATGATCGCCAGTGGATACCTGGAAATGGTAAGCCGCGAGCAGACACCTGATAACTACGGTATGGCAGGTGTAACTATTACACCTTATACCCTTGCTGAGCTTGAATAAAATGTGAAAAAATATCCGATAGTGAAACAGAACTAATTAATTGTTTGAGGCGTTTTGGTTATATGAATCAGAGCGCCTCTTTTCTTTATGCGCAAAGAGAGTCTGTACAGTTGAAGGTTCTGACTTTTTATGATAGAATTCACAGAAAAAGAAGGGAGATCTGTCATGCGTTTCCAGTTTAGAATGCTGCGGGCATATACGGTTCTGGCGCTGATTTTTTCGTTGATCATGGGAAGCTGCTGGCAGTATTTTACTGTACGGTCGGAATACAGGGAAGCACGGAATGATCTGACTTTGATCGGGCAGCAGATGGCGTCTCAGTTTGATGTGATGTATGATTCTATGCGTCAGGCAGCTTCGGAGATACTGTCTGATCAAGATGTGGTAGCGGCCATACGGGTACTCCGCAATCCGGAACTTCATGACCGGAAAACGCTTGCAGACTGCCGGTCAGTGATCGAACGAAAGATCAGTACCAATTATTTTGTGACTGCTTACAATCGTGTGATTTTTTTTAATGATTATGGAACGGTTCTTTACAGTACTCTCGATATTTTATCCGGTTTTATTGATAGTTCAGCAGCTCCTGTAAACAGGGATTATCTGAAGGAAGTGGAGGATCTTCACGGAAAACCCTATCTGACTGTGGTAACGGAGGATCCATGGGGAGAAAACCAGGATCTTGTGTTTTCTATGATCCGTTCTGTAGTTGGCGATTCCCTGGGCTTTATTGAAGTACAGCAAAAGGCCGGGAAGCTGGATGAACTTTTTGCGCCGCCGAATGAGGATATATCTGTAATGATCATCCTTCCTGGTCAGGGAATGCTTTACAGTAATGAGAATGAAGATTCTAAGATACTGTTGAAATATGAGGCGGGCAGTCCGGATGGAATTTATGACGATGACGAGGCTGGGCGGCTGGTCTTTTTGACTACGGCAGAAAATCAGGCTAAGGTTCTGGTATCTGTCCGCCAATCAGTTCTGAAAGAAAATATCCGCTACTCTTATGTTATGGCTGCGGTTTTTATGCTGGCTTTCTTTCTGTTGTCTTTTGGTTTTATTTATTTTGTATCCGGTCGGCTTACGAAGCCTATCCGGGAAATGCGCAGGCAGATTGATCATACACAGCTTTCTATGTTGGATCAAAAGATCGAGCTTAAGAGTTCTGATGATGAAATCCAGGCGCTTGGCCAATCCTATAATGACCTTCTGCATCGTTTGCTGAAGTCTATTGACAGGGAGAAAAAGCTTTCACTTTTGCAGCTTCAGACACAGTTTGACTCTCTTCAGGCACAGATTAATCCACATTTCCTGTATAATATTCTGAATGTGATTATTGCCAGGGGTGTTGAAGATGATGATGATCTGATCTGCGACATTTGTGCGAATCTTGCAGACATGCTGAGATATTCCACGAATACCCTGGAGCGTACCGCTTCTGTACGTGATGAGGTTCAGTATCTTCAGAAATATTTGTACTTGATGAAAACCCGTTATATGGATCAATTGGAAACAAACATTTGTATCTCACCGGATATTGAATCGTATAAGCTTCCGAAGATTACATTGCAGCAGCTTGCAGAAAACAGTATCAATCATGGTTACTGCCGCAAATCATGTATTATGCATATTGAGATAGAGGGTAACATTAAAGAAAAAGGATGGTATCTTACAATACGCGATAATGGGGATGGTTTTACAACAGAAGGTATTTCAGATATAAAAGAAAACCTGGCTGCAATCCGCAGAAGGATTGATGACCAGAATCTTGCGATTGAGGCTGAAATCGGAGGAATGGGTCTGATTAATCTTTATGCCAGATTGTATCTGCTTTACGGAAGCAGACTTAGCTTTGATATGGGAAACCGCCCGGAAGGAGGGGCAGAAATTACCATCTATATTCTGGATGAATCAAATGAATAGCATAAAGGGCTGTGAAATGTCACAGCCCCCAGTCCAAACCAAGGCTGATCGCCGTTTTCAGGCAATCCTCATCATATTCTTTTGCTGCTTCCAGGTATGTCAGATTTCCGTTCAGAAGATTACGGGATATTTCGATACAATTTTCACCTTTTAAAGTAGTCTCAAATTTGACATCTTTAAAGACTTTCCGGTTGGCTTGGAAAGCCAGGTTCAGGATGGCACTGGCATTGAGCAGGTCATCTTTATCGGTAAGGTTCCCTATCCTGTAGACCAGCATTTCTGCAGTGGCAGCTTTCCATTAGCAAAAGGTGTTGCTGCGCCTTGGACAGGATATTGTCTGCCCGATATAAGCATAACATATGGATGTTGGTTTTTCCACTGAAAAATCGAAAATGAAAGGATTTGTTTTTTTTTGAAAAAAATGTTATAGTTAAAAACAGAGGACTCCTGATTATGGCAGATTGACAAAAATGACGTCAGGAGAAGAAAAAGATGAAAGTTAGTATTCGTGATTTAAGTAAAATGACAGGCTTTTCCCCGGCGACAATTTCCAATGCTCTGAATCATAAAAAAGGGGTGAACCGTGATACGGCGGAAGAGATTTTCCGGGTTGCAAGAGAAACGGGGTATTTAAGCTCCAATGCAGTAACCAAGATCAAACTGCTGATTTTTAAGAAAAACGGACAGATTATTGAGGATACTCCGTTTTTTCAGAGTTTGATCGAGGGTTTTGAGGAAGAATGCCGGAGGCTTGGATATGAGATGGTGGTTTGTCGGGCCGACCAGAGAGATGAGGACTATGAGCTTCAGGTAAGGGAGCTTCTTGGAGAACAGGGGGCCGCCGTGGTGGTTCTGGCGACTGAAATGATGGACGGGGATCTGGAAATTTATAAAAACGCCCCATGCCCTTTGGTGATTCTGGATCACTGGTCAGAATCCATGGAATTTAATGCTGTATTGATCAATAATGCAGATGCTGCCCGTATGATGACGGAGCATCTTCTGGATTATGGCCATACGGAAGTAGGATACCTGCGCGGTTCCTTCCGTATCAAGGGCTTTCGCTCCCGCTTTGTGGGGTTTCAGACAGCGCTGAAGAAGAGGAAGATCCCTTACCAGGAGGAATATACCGTTACCCTTGGAACCTCCTTAAACGGGGCATATCAGGATATGCTGAAATATCTTCAGAAGAAGCCGAAGCTTCCGACGGCTTTTTTTGCAGATAATGATATGATCGCATTGGGCGCGATGAAGGCGCTGCAGGAATCCGGTTACCGGATTCCACAGGATGTTTCTGTTGCGGGCTTTGATGATCTTCCCTTCAGTGAGATTTCGTCCCCGGCGCTTACGACTCTGCGGGTGCCCAACAGGGAAATGGGAAAGATGGCCGTACGCCGTCTGGCGGAGATGATTGACGGCATTGCCGCAGATGCGGTGATCAAAACTCAGGTCTGCCCCAGGATCATATACCGCAATACAGTAAGGAAACTGTCATAACAAAAAGCATTGCAAAATAAGAGAAATTTATTTTGCAATGCTTTTTAAATGCCAACGATTATTTTGTTTTATTCAGTTCATTCTGTGCTGCCTTTGCTTTGATTTCTTCGTACTTTTCGATCGTAATACCTAATGCTTCACATGCTTCCGTCAGCGATACGCCAAATTTTTTTACGAAGTTATCAATGGCCTGAACTTTTACAATATCTGTGGTGTTGGTGACAGCAGCATCAACGGCAGCATCAACAGCAGCATCAAATTCAGGCTGCATAAGTTCCCGTAATTCTTCAAACATAGTTCCATCCTCCTTGACATCTTTAAAGATTTTTCGGTTGGCTTGGAAAGCCAGGTTCAGGACGGCACTGGCATTGAGCAGGTCATCTTTATCGGTAAGGTTTCCTATCCTGTAGACCAGCATTTCTGCAGCGGCAGCTTTCATATTTCTGGTAAGGGATGTCAGCCAGATGTGGAGTTCCTTATCCAACTTTTTGGATACGATCACCTGGGTCGGAAAGAAGCCGTCCCTGGTTACATAATATATGCCCGGATATCTCTGTTCCACCGTAAAATTACGCTCCCGGAAATAACGGAATAATTCCCGGGGATATCCCTCCCGTACAAAGGAAAGGGTGATGTCATCGTCTTTGATAGAATCCACAGAGGGGCTGTTGGATTTGTAAAAGCAGGCGTACCCCAAAACCTTAAAATATGTATCCACATTTAAGGCATCTTCCGGAGATTTATACTCCATCAGATTATGGCCGCGGAAAATCTTTCCTATTTCATTATTGATGGAAATATCCTCCGTTTTCCTGATGACCAGAAGATCGATCTGCAGGGGCTTGGAGCTGAGCTGATATTCTTTCTGAAAATCAACATCATTTTTGTTTTCAACGAGCTCCAACCGTACAGCCGAGCAGAATGGCCCGTGCCATTGTTTCCTAATTTCACTTTGCTCCATTTAAGTTCTTCTCCTTTAATATATTGTATTGTTCTTTGGTGTTTTTATAATCAGGGAGAACCTTTTATGAAGGTCTGTGAATATTTTATCATTTGTATTGAAAACCTGCCTCTTATGTGAAAAATCAATCGGCTTCATCCACAGGCGGTTTTCCGTAAACGTATCCATTAGCAAAAGGTGTTGCTGCACCTTAGGCAGAATATTATCTGTCCGATATAAGCATAACATATAGATGTTGTTTTTTCCACTGAAAATTTCTTTATGCGTAACAAATTTATTCTCCCGTATTAATATTCACATAAAATCCCACATCTGTATTTGCGTAAATATCTCCACGAATGTTTATGTAAACATTTATATAAACGTTTGTGCTTTGAGATGAATTGAGTAGACCAAATACCATAAATAATTGTGCAAAACATCTAAAAATAGTGGCGTGAAATTGTATAAAATCATGTTTATAAAAACTAAATGCAAAAAAGAGTTGAAAAATTATATAAAATGTTTATAATAATGTTTACAAACAAACACAAGTCAATCTGTCATAAACACAGGAACGGAACAACGGAACGATAAAAAACAAACATGTTTATATGTTAAGGAGGATATGAGAATGGATCACATTAAATTAGGCTATGCGCCTACCAGAAGAAGTATTTTCAGCGCGCCGGACGCCATCAAATACAGAGGGCTGACCGCTGACCGGCTGAGGGAACTGGGCATTGATTTTGTAGATATTACAGATATCAATGAAGAAGGGCTTCTGTATAACGATGACGATATGAAGAAGATCGCCGAGAAATTCAAAGCGGAGAAAATTGACGGTTTATTTCTCCCTCACTGCAATTTCGGTACGGAATTTGAATGTGCCCGCCTTGCAAAGGAATTAAATGTCCCGGTACTGCTGTGGGGACCTTTGGATGAACGGCCGGAGCCGGACGGAGTACGTCTCCGTGATACCCAGTGCGGTTTGTTTGCAACTGGTAAGGTGCTGCGGAGGTTCCGCATTCCCTTTACCTATATGACAAACTGCCGTCTTAACGATCCGGTATTCGAAAGAGGCATCCGTGATTTTATGGCTGTCTGCAACGTGGTAAAGAAATTCCGGAACATCCGTATTCTTCAGATTTCCACCAGGCCCTTTGAATTCTGGACTACCATGTGCAACGAGGGAGAGCTTCTGGAGCGGTTCAACATCCAGATTTCCCCGGTTCCCATGCCTGAGCTGACAGACGAAGTAAAGAAGGCCAAAGCAGAGGGGACAGAGGTTGCCAAAGTAATGGAATACTGCCGCAGCAATATGATCATTGACATTAAGGATGAAGAACTGGAAAACGTTGCCGCCTTAAAGGTTGCCATGAAGACCCTGATCGACAAGTACGGATGCCAGGCAGGGGCGATCCAGTGCTGGAATCAGCTTCAGAGCGAGCTTGGCATTATGCCCTGCGCCGCCAACTCTCTTTTGAACGAAGAAGGCATTCCGGTTGTCTGTGAGACAGATATCCACGGAGCCATCACCGCGCTGATGGTAGAGGCCGCGGGCATGGGAGATACCAGAAGCTTCTTCGCGGATTGGACCATCCGCCATCCGGATATTGAAAACGGCGAGCTTCTGCAGCACTGCGGGCCATGGCCGATCTCCGTTGCCAGAGAAACGCCGAAGATCACCTATCCGCTGGCTTTCGATCACCCGGGCGCCATCACTGCGGAAGCAAAACACGGCGATATTACTCTGGCGCGTTTTGACGGGGATAACGGAGAGTATTCCCTGCTTCTTGGCAATGCCAAAGGCGTGGACGGACCTAAAGGGATGGGAACCTATCTCTGGGTAGAAGTGGAGAATATCAAGCGTCTGGAGGCCAAGATCGTGGAAGGACCTTATATCCACCACTGTGTAGGCATTCACAAAGATGTGGTTCCGGTATTGTACGAGGCATGTAAATATATCGGCGTTAAGCCGGATTTATACGACCCCATCGAAGAGGATGTAAAGGCGTATCTTCGAGGGGAATGACCACGAAAAAAGCAGACGGAAGGAAAAAGGCGGCATCTGTAAATACAGGCGTGCCTGCCAGGCTTCCCTGCAGAGTATAAAAGAATAAAGGAGAAAAACTATGGAAAATCTGACCGCTTTATCTTATGATTTAAGAAAAGACGTCATTGAGATCATCTGCGCGGGCAAAGCCGGACACATCGGCGGCGATATGAGCGTAATTGATACTTTGATCGCATTATATTTTAACCAGATGAATATCAGCCCGGAAAATGCGGAGGATCCTGACCGGGACCGTTTTGTAATGAGTAAGGGACATTCTGTGGAGGCGCTTTATGCGGTTCTGGCAAAGAAGGGATTCTTTCCCATTGAAGAGGTTGTGGAGAAGTTCAGCAAATTCGGATCCAAGTTTATCGGACATCCCAACAACAAGCTGCCGGGCATCGAGATGAATTCCGGCTCCCTGGGACACGGGCTCCCGGTTTGCGTGGGGATGGCTCTTGCAGGAAAGATGAATCAGAAATCCTACCGTGTGTATACCGTTATGGGCGACGGCGAGCTTGCGGAAGGCTCTGTATGGGAAGGCGCCATGGCTGCCAGCCACTATAAGCTTGACAATCTGTGCGCGGTGGTTGACCGAAACCGCCTGCAGATTTCCGGAAATACCGAGGATGTGATGCACCACGACGACCTTCATGAACGTTTCAGAAGCTTTGGGTGGAATGTGATCGATGTGGAGGATGGAAATAATATTGATCAGTTGATCGCGGCTTTTGAGGAAGCAAAGACCGT
Source organism: Eubacteriales bacterium (assembly GCA_030524715.1). Lineage (GTDB taxonomy): Bacteria > Bacillota > Clostridia > Lachnospirales > Lachnospiraceae > Blautia_A. The sequence continues at coordinate 54,248 of JAUNGB010000017.1, forward strand.
CAAAGGCAAACCAACAGTACTGATCGCCAATACCGTCAAGGGCTGCGGCTCCCCGGTTATGGAAAATAAGGCGGGATGGCATCACCATGTACCTAATGAAGAAGAGTATACCCAGATCATGAAAGACCTGGAAGAGAGAAAGGAGGCAGCCCTTCATGAGTAAGATTGCCAATAAACAGATGATTTGCGAAGTCTTAATGGAGGCAGCAAAAACAGATAAGGATATTGTAGCCCTTTGCAGTGATTCCAGAGGAAGCGGTTCCTTCACTCCCTTTGCAGATACTTATCCGGAGCAGTTTGTAGAAACCGGAATTGCGGAGCAGAACCTGGTAAGCATCGCGGCCGGTCTTGCAAAATGTGGAAAGAAAGCCTACGCGGTTTCTCCCGCCTGCTTTTTATCCACCAGAAGCTATGAGCAGGCAAAGGTGGACGTTGCCTATTCCAATACCAATGTGAAGCTTATCGGCATCAGCGGCGGAATCAGCTACGGCGCTCTGGGAATGAGCCACCATTCCGCCCAGGATATTGCGGCTATGGCTGCGATTCCAAATATGCGTGTATACATTCCCAGCGACCATCTTCAGACGAAGGAACTGGTAAAGGCGCTTTTAAAGGATGAGAAACCGGCTTATATCCGTGTGGGACGAAACGCGGTGGATCCTGTCTATGAAGAAGGCAGCGTACCCTTTGAGATGGACAAGGCGACCGTTGTATGCGAGGGAACCGATGTGGCAATCATTGCCTGCGGAGAAATGGTGAAGCCTGCCAGGGATGCGGCAGCCATCTTAAAGGAACAGGGAATCAGCGCAACGGTACTGGATATGTACTGTGTAAAGCCTCTTGACAAAGCAGCCGTTGTAAAAGCCGCACAAAATGCCAAGGCAGTCCTTACCGTAGAAGAGCATGCGCCTTTTGGTGGCCTTGGTTCCATGGTCAGCCAGGTGGTAGGCAGCGAGTGTCCGAAGAAGGTAGTCAATCTGTCCCTGCCGGATGCCCCGGTCATCACCGGAACCTCACGGGAAGTCTTTGATTACTATGGATTAAATGCAGAAGGTATTGCAGAGAAAGCAGCAGAGTTGGTGAAATAATATGAGCAGATATGTATTGGGAATCGACCAGAGCACCCAGGGGACTAAGGCGCTTCTTTTTGATGAACAGGGGACTTTGGTCTGCCGCAGCGACCTGCCTCACAGGCAGTACATTGACCAACGGGGATGGGTGGAGCATGACCCGGAGGAAATCTATGCCAATACCATTTCCGTGATAAAGCTTCTGGTGGAAAAAGCCGGAATTGATAAGAATGAGATTGTAACTCTTGGTATCAGTAACCAGAGAGAAACCGCTCTTGTGTGGGATCGTGTTACCGGAAAGCCTGTCTACAACGCTGTTGTATGGCAGTGCGCCCGGGGCGCGCAGATTTGTGAAGAGATCGAAGCAGCAGGATACGGAGAAATGATCCGTTCCCATACCGGGCTGCAGCTTTCTCCGTATTTTTCCGCCGCCAAGATCGCCTGGGTGCTCCGAAATGTGAAAGGAGCCCGGGAAAAAGCGGACAAAGGAGAGCTTTGCTGCGGAACTATCGACAGTTGGCTGGTATATAAGCTGACGCAGGGAAGGGAATTCCGTACGGATTATTCCAATGCTTCCCGTACCCAGATGTTTAATATCACGACTCTTGAATGGGATGAAGAGGTATGCGGCCTGTTTGGGATTCCCGTATCCTGTCTGGCGGAACTGACTGATTCGGATGGGGAGTACGGAATGACGGATCTTGACGGCTTTCTGGAGAAACCGATTTCTATCCATGGGGTCCTGGGAGATTCCCACGGCGCCCTGTTCGGGCAGGGCTGCATCGAAAAGGGAATGATCAAGACCACCTACGGTACAGGCTCGTCTGTTATGATGAATATAGGCAAAGAACCGGTCTTCAGCAAGCGCGTGGTAACCTCCCTTGCCTGGAAGCTGGGCGGAGAAGTGAATTATGTACTGGAAGGAAATATTAATTATACAGGCGCGGTGATTACCTGGCTAAAGGATGATCTGGGGTTGATTTCATCCCCGGGAGAAACGGAAGAACTGGCTCTGCAGGCGAACCCCACAGATAAAACCTATCTGGTTCCGGCCTTTACGGGACTGGGAGCGCCTTACTGGGACAGCGAGGCGTCCGGTATCATCACCGGTATGACGAGAACAACGAAGCGCGCGGAGATCGTCCGGGCAGGCCTGGAATGTATTGCATACCAGATCACGGATATTATCGGCGCCATGAGTGCGGAATCAAAAATCCCTATCAGCGAGCTTCGTGTGGACGGCGGCCCCACCAGAAACCGTTATCTGATGCAGTTCCAGAGCGATATCGCGGATGTAACCGTGCAAGTGCCCTCCGCAGAAGAGCTTTCGGGTATCGGAGCCGCTTACGCAGCCGGTATCGCGGCCGGGCTTTATAGCAGGGACGAAGTGTTTGCAAAAATGAGCCGGACCAGATTTGAACCGGAGATGGATGCACAAACCCGCAGGGAAAAGTACCAGGGCTGGAAAAAAGCGGTTGAGCAGGTGCTGACCAAATAACCTGCCGGCCTGGCGGCAATGAAAGGGAGGAACTGGCGTGTCTGAGTTAATGCGGAAAATAGAACGGTTGTGGGGAATGCCCATATTCTTCATGAGAAATAAACAGGATAAGCCGGAAAGCTTCGGTTCCTTTCCGGATGAAGGAAGCCCATTTGTATATGCTCCCTTTCTTGTAGAAATGCTGACTGAGAAATGCGAAAGTCAGAAGCTTCCGGTAATATATAAGGATGAGAATCAAGCATATTTTATCTGTGTCGGGACGCAGAAAGGCTTCTGGCTTGTGGGCCTCATGTGCACGGAGAATATGGATTATGCCCGGATTCACCGCTTGTACAGGCATTATTATATCCCCGCTTCCGAGGAAAAACCTCCCATGAAAGTATCTCTTCTTCGGATTCTGACCTTTGCGGGTTTTTTGTATGAGCTTGAAGGCGGAGAATCCGTAGAGGAATCAGAGCTTCTGGCCATAAATTCTTTGGTAACTGAAGAGGATGCAAGGACGGAGAAGGAGGATACGATCCTGGAAATGCGGAAGGTGGATGATGAAGTCTATCACCATACCTATCAGGAGGAACGCTATGTGATGGATTGTATCCGGGAAGGAAATGAAGAAGCCGTCTGGCAGCGGATGGGAGCAGTGATTGAAAGCGCGGGGATACTTTCCAATAAAACTATCAATCATTACCGGTATCTGGCGATCGTATCTGTTTCCATGGCTACCAGGGAGGCAATCGCCGGAGGGGTATCGCCTGCCAGGGCGTATCGCAAGAGCGATATTTATATTAACAAGATCGATAAGTGTGCGGAGGTTGAAGAACTGGTGGAGTATTGCCGGATCGCCGGGTGTGAATTCGCCCGAATGGTGGCAGAGGCAAAATCGGAAAAAAACGCATCTAGTTATACGGAACAGTGTAAGGATTATATTTATAAAAATTATCACCACAAAATCCATCTTGAGGATGTGGCCCGGGCCATAGGGATCAGCCAGGGGCATTTATCCAGGGTATTTCGTGAGGACACGGGAATGAGCATTCAGGATTATATCCAGAAATTCCGGGTGGAGCGGGCAGCCAATCTGCTGAAGTATTCGGAGGCGAGCCTGTCGGAGATCAGCGATTATGTATGCTTTTATTCCCAGAGCCATTTTGGAAGCGTATTTAAGCGGTATATGCAGATGACGCCTAAGGAATACCGGGATAAATACAAAGAAAAAGAGTTCCGTTCAGAAAATATAAAATGAACTGTGTTGTTTACTGCGCTGTATAAGCTTCTAAGAGTTTATACAGCGCAGTTTTTTATATAAAGTAATTCATTTTATTCTGAAGTGTATAACATTGAATTTTCAAACACGCTCTCAAAAAGCGTTCCATGCAGGATGTGACCAGCGATATTGGAGTTCTTGGGTATATGGTTTATAATAGCCGTTACTGAGAAAGATGTTTGTATTTTGAGAAAGATGTTATAATTTTGATATAGAAATCAGGCTTGGCGATTTATAATCCTACTATCAAAAACAGGAGGACAGTTATGGAAACAATCAAAATTGATCTTCGCAAAGAAAGAGGGAAAATCAACAAGGAACTCCACAGCCATTTTATCGAGTTTCTTGGGGGCTGCATCTATGACGGGCTTTGGGTCGGCGAGGCTTCGGAAATTCCCAACTATGAGGGCCTTCGGAAGGATGCGGTAGACGCTCTGAAAAAATTGGAGCCTCCGGTGATCCGATGGCCGGGAGGCTGTTATGCGGATACCTACCACTGGCGGAATGGAATCGGGCCAGGAGAGCAGCGGCCTGTGACCTACAATGAAAACTTCGGAACCTATGAGAAGGATTCCAATCAGTTCGGGACACATGAGTTTATGAGACTGTGTGAGCTTGTGGGAGCAAAGCCCTGGCTGAATATCAACATGATGACCGGAAGCCCGGCGGAAATGCGCGATTGGATGGAATACTGCAACAGAGAGGAGCCGACAGCTCTGGCTCTGGAACGGAAAGCCAACGGAGCCGAAAAGCCTTTTGGAGTGGAATTTTGGGGAATTGGCAATGAGGTATGGGCAGGCGGCGGAAACATGACTCCCCAGAGCTATGCTAACGAATACAGGAAATATGCTTCTTCTTTCCCGAATTTCATTTCTTTGGAAAACGGCGGCAAACCCAGAGTTGCTATGAAGAGAATCGCGTCCGGTCCGGACGGCAACAAACCGAAGGAACGTGTGGAGTGGACAAAACAGTTCTTTGAAGAATTGGGCAAATTCCGCAGGCCTGCGCTGGACGGATATGATCTGCATTTTTATAATTGGAATCTGGATAATCCGGAACAGAAAGAGAACGAGTTTGATGAAAAGGAATGGGATCAGGTAATTGCCGACTGCTTTGAATTGGAGGACGTCATTTTGGAGCAGGCGGAGCTGATCCGGAAAGGAATCGATGCCCTGCCGGAGGAAGAGGGATATTTTAAAACCCCTAAACCTGCCTGTGATCTGATCGTAGGAGAGTGGGGAAACTGGCATGGCGCTGCGTTCTATAACAGACCTGCGCTTTATCAGCAATGTACTATGCGCGATGCGATCACCACAGCGCTGACCCTTGATATTTTCCACAGAAATTGTGAGACGGTGAAAATGGCGTGTGTGGCCCAGACGGTCAACGTACTGAATTCCCTGATCCTGACAGATGGCGCGGACTGCATCTTAACGCCTAACTATGATGTTTTTGAAATGTATAAGGTGCACCGGGAAGGAACAGCCCTGGAAACCGCCAGGCCGGAGGATGAAAAGCTTCATATTTTTGCATCCGTAAAAGGGGAAGACGTATACATAAATCTGATTAATGCAGATATGACCAGGGAAAAGGAGGTTCCGCTTTCCTTCTCGTCCCCAATGGAATTTGTATCCGGCCAGGCGCTGGAATGCGCGGATCCCCATGACTGCAATACCAAAGAAGAACCGGATAAGATCCGTGCGGGAGAGAGCGGAACGCCGGAACGTACGGAGGATGGATTTATAGTTAAGCTGAAACCGGCGTCCATCCAGGTTCTGCATTTTACAGTTCAAAAGTAAAGGCTCATGACCGGATTCTGCCATGCCATTTCTGTAAATAAGAAAAACGTTTTGATTTTGATAAAAACATCAGGAAAATAATATAGGGATTTTCTGGCAGGAACTATAATGTGTTTGTCACAAAGCAAAAGAAATGCTTTAGGAAACTGTTTTTACAAGGAGGAAAGGAAAATGCAAAAATTAAAACACGAACCAAGCTATTATCAGACCACAGCCTTTAAATGGAGGCAGCGTATCGGTTTCGGTATCAGCGATTATGCCTGCAATCTGGCATATCTGCTGGCAAATACCTACCTGCTGTTCTATTACACGAACTGTGCCGGGATTTCCGCAGGAGCCGCAGGCTTCATGTTTGTAGTAACCAAGTTTATTGACGCCCTGACAGACTATATGGTAGGTACTCTGGTAGACCATACGGATACCAAGATGGGCCGTTACCGTCCATGGATGCTGGTGGGCGCGCCGGTTCTTGCCGTAGGTATGGTGCTTCTGTTTTCTGTACCTACAAGCTGGGGAGCAGGCGCAAAGCTTGCATGGGCTTATATTACATACATTATCTTCTCATTCGGATATACGCTGGTAAACATCCCGATGGCGCCGATCGTTACGGCTCTGTCTCCTGTACCGTCTGAGCGTACCAATATTGCTACCACACGTATGGTGTTTGCAAACCTGGGATCTTTAACCTCTTCCCTGTTTGTACTTCCGATGATCTACTATTTCGCAGGCTCTAAAGACGCCACTGGCGCAGCTCTTGCCACCGGTTACAGAAATACCAATATCGTACTCGGACTTATTGTTATTGTAATCATGTGTATTTGTGTATTCAGTATTGCGGAGATCAATCCGCCTACAAAGGCGGCAGAAAAAACTTCTTTCCTGCAGGATATGGGGAACGTTTTCAAAAACAAATATTATATCATGCTGCTTCTGCTGGTTTACTTCCTGTTTGTAGGCTATCTTGGAATGTACGGCGCTATGCAGTATTACTACAAATACATTATCGGAAATGAGAGCGCAATGTCTCTGGCTTTGTCCCTGCTGACAATCCTGGCGATTCCGACTATGCTTGCTGCAGCTTACCTTAATGGTAAAGGCGTTGCAAAGGTAAAACTGATGCAGTTCGGCGCGATTGTAGACGCGATCGGATATGGAATTTTGTTCTTTACTTCCAACGGTACAGTCGCAACGGCGGCTCTTGCACTGATCGGTCTTGGATTTGGTTTCCGTTCCAGTATGTTCTATTCCATGATGCCGGATATCTTTGACTATACAGAGTGGAAGTGCGGCAAGAGCCTTGCGGGTACACAGACAGCGATCTCCGGTTTCCTGAATAAGCTGGCATCAGCATCCGCTTCAGCGATCATTTCCGCGCTTCTGGTTTGGGGCGCATATGACGCGGACGCTATGGATAAGGCTATGGCGGCAGGTGAAAAAATTGCGGAAGCCTTCCCGCAGGCACATACAGCTATTAATTTTGCATTCGGCGGACTTTCTCTGGTTTCCACCATCATTGCGATCATTGTTTTGATCCCGTATGATCTGGACAAGAAATATCCGGCAATCCGCGCTGATCTGGATAAACGTCAGGCCGGAAAATAAAATTCGTGCTCTTGCCAAAGCACAGTTGGATGCTTTTGAGCATTGTGAAGGATGGTTTTACTGGTGCTACAAAACCCACCTGGATGATCCGGACTGGGATTGCTGGGATATTGGAAAATGTATTTCCAACGGATGGATGCCGGAGAAATATGAGTGCGCCCTGTAAAAATTAGTAAGGTTGGAGGGATTTACATATGTGGAATTATGAATATACCGTACCGGAAAACAAGAAGGTTCGTGTGATCGTCCATACGGACTGTAAAAACGAGGCGGACGATCAGTATGCCGTAGCCCATCATCTGATGACGCCGAGATTTGACGTCAGGGGGATCGTAGCCGGACACTTCTGGAAAAATCCGCAGATATACGGGGAAGAAGGAACTGCGAAGGCCAGCTATGACGAAGTTGTGAAGGTTTTGGATCTGATGGGGCTTACCGGGCAGTACCCGGTTCTGCTTGGGGCGGCTACCGGAATGAAGGATGAGAAGACTCCCATTGATTCAGAGGGGGCAAGATTCATTATTGAGGAAGCCATGAAGGATGATCCCCGTCCTCTGTATGTGGCGTGTCAGGGCGCTGTTACGGACGTGGCTTCCGCGCTTTTGATGAAGCCGGAAATCGCAGAAAGGATGACGATCATCTGGATTGGCGGCGGAGATTATCCAAAGGGAGGCTTTGAGTTTAACCTGATGATGGATATTCATGCGGCGAATGTGATCTTTTCTTCTAAGGCTCCTTTATGGCAGGTGCCCATGAGCCTCTACAAGGTAATGGCGGTTTCCCTTGCGGAGCTGCAGCTTAAGGTGCGGCCCTGCGGTAAGATCGGGGAATACCTGTTTAAGCAGATGGTGGAGTTCAATCATTTTGCGGCAAAATATGATGTGGCATGGCCTCACGGAGAGATCTGGGGGCTGGGAGACCAGGGAACCATCGCCGTGCTTATGGAAGAACTGGAGAAGGTCAGCTATGATCTGGTTCCTGCGCCGAGGATCGCGGAGGACATGACCTATATCCATGGACAGAATAACCGGGAGATCCGGGTCTATAAGTATCTGGATGCAAGGCTGACGCTGGAAGATTTCTTTGCAAAGCTTGCGATCAATTACGGGGGAGCGGCCAGATGAAGAATTATCTTGTGCTTGACGGCGGAGGAACCTTCACAAAATATGCGCTGATGGATGAGAACGCGGTCATTCTGGAAAAGGACAAGGTTCCGACGCCTTACTATGAGGACCATACCAAGGAAGATTATTATCAGGTCCTGGACGGGATCGTGGAGAAATACCGGGGACAGATTTCAGGTATTGCCTTCAGTATGCCGGGGATGCTGGACAGTATCCGGGGCTTTGCCATGACGGCGGGATTTCTCAACTATCTTTCAAACACTCCGGTAGCAAGTGAACTTTCCCTGCGTTATGGCATCCCGGTAACTATCGAAAACGACGGGAAATGCGCGGCGCTGGCGGAATTCTGGAAGGGAAGCCTAAAGGATTGTACCAACGGCGCGGTGGTAGTTCTCGGAACAGGCGTCGCCGGAGGAATCATTATCGACAGGAAGCTTTACCGGGGAAGCCGGTTTACTGCAGGGGAATACAGCTATATGTGCGTTGATGACCGCAGCAGGATGGAACTGGATTCATACCTGGGCATGACCGGAGGCGCCCAGGGGCTTGCCAAGGCTGTAGCAAAGCGCACGGGAACAGACTGGCAGGAATATGACGGCATTGAGATCTTCAGGCTGGCAAATGCAGGGGATGAACTGGTCTTAAAGGGCCTGAGGGATTTTACAGATGCACTGGGAACCATGATCTACAATCTGAATATCCTGCTGGATCTGGATGTGATCGCCATTGGCGGAGGCGTCAGCCAGCAGCCGTTGCTTCACCAGTATCTGAAGCAGAGCATTCAGGAGCTGATGGTGAAGCATCCCATCCGTAAGATCGCTCCTTATATTCCGGAGCCGAACATTACCAATTGCCGCTATTATAATGATGCGAACCTGATCGGAGCGCTTTATCACTATATGACATTGAATGAAAAATAAAACGGAAGGGAGAATTTGCAGGATGTCATTTCCAAAGGATTTTTTATGGGGAGGCGCGGTGGCCGCCAACCAGTGCGAGGGGGCCTACAATGAGGACGGTAAGGGCCTCAGCACCCAGGATGTTACCCCGCACGGAATTGCAGGGCCGAGGACCGAGACGCCTACCCCGGATAATATGAAGCTGGTGGGGATCGATTTTTACCACAGATATAAAGAGGATGTAAAGCTGTTTGCGGAGATGGGCTTTAAGGTATTCCGTACCTCCATTGCGTGGAGCCGTATTTTCCCCAATGGAGACGAGGAAACGCCCAACGAGGCGGGACTTAAGTTCTATGACGACTTGTTTGACGAATGCCTGAAATACGGTATAGAGCCTCTGGTTACGATCTCTCACTACGAAACGCCCCTTCACCTTTCCAAAACCTATGACGGATGGGTGAATCGGAAAATGATCGGCTTTTACGAAAAATATGTGCGTACGATCTTTGAAAGATACGGGAAAAAAGTAAAATACTGGCTGACCTTCAATGAAATCAACTCCGTCCTCCATGAGCCGTTTTTAAGCGGAGGCATTTATACGGAAAAGGAAAAGCTTTCCAAACAGGATCTGTACCAGGCGGGTCACCATGAACTGGTGGCAAGCGCTCTGGCTACAAAGATCGCCCATGAGATGATGCCGGAGGCAAAGGTCGGATGCATGATCCTCAGTATGCCCACCTATCCGCTGACTCCTGCGCCGGACGATGTTATAAGAGTAATGGAAAGCGTACATATGAACGATTTCTTCGGGGATGTTCATGTACGCGGCGCTTATCCGGGATATATGAAACGTTACTTCCGTGAAAACGGTATTGAGATCCGATTCGCCCCGGGAGATGAGGAAATCCTGAAAAATACGGTGGATTTTGTCTCCTTCAGCTATTATATGAGTATCTGCGACACCGCGGATCCTGATAAACAGGTGAAAGGAAAGGGCAACCTTATGGGCGGCGTGCCAAATCCTTATCTGGAGGCTTCTGACTGGGGCTGGCAGATCGACCCCCAGGGACTTCGGTATGTGCTGAACTATTACTGGGATCGCTACCAGAAGCCGCTGTTTATTGTGGAAAACGGCCTTGGCGCGGTGGATAAGCTGGTTGAGGGCGCTGACGGAGAACTGACAGTTGAGGATGACTATCGTATTTCTTATCTTCAGAAGCACCTTTTGCAGGTGGAAGAGGCCATTGAGGATGGCGTGGATGTGATGGGCTATACCTCATGGGGTTGTATCGACGTGGTAAGCGCCTCCACCGCCGAGCTTAAGAAACGCTACGGATATATTTATGTGGACAGAAACGACGACGGAACAGGAACCCTGAACCGTTATAAAAAGAAATCCTTCTATTGGTATAAGGATGTGATCGAAACCAATGGAGCGGCACTTCACAAGGAGGTAAAATAATGGGAGAGGCATTAGTAAGTATTATTGAAGGCATGAAGCGCAGAACCGTGGATGAATTTGTAAAGAAAGCCGTTGAACTGGATTCCCCCCTGCTGGAAACCAGAGTAAAGCCGGTTTCTCTGGTGACCATTGAAAAAGGAGAAAACGGCAACGGCGTGGTCGCTTCCAGAGAAGATATGGAAGCAATGCCTAGGAAACGTCTGAAAAAGGGCGACAGCATTTGTCTGGATTTCGGCGACCATTACGTAGGATATGTGACGCTGAAGCTGAATTCTGCAGGGAGTCCCCAGGATGCGCCGGCATTTCTGCGCCTGAAATTCGCGGAGATCGCCAATGAGATCCTGGATGATTCCTCCACCTATGAAGGGTGGATCAGCAAGGGCTGGATTCAGGAGGAATTTATTCATATCGATGTGCTTCCCTGCGAGCTGAAGCTGCCCAGAAGATATGCTTTCCGTTATCTGGAAATCCTTGCTATCGATACCTCTGCAAAGTTCCAGGTAGTGGTGGAGGATGCGGAACTGACCGCAGTTTCCGCCGTATCTATGGAGGACGTAAAGCCGGTTGAGGGACTGGATGAGGATCTGCAGAAGATCGACCGTGCCAGCCTGAAAACCCTGCAGGACTGTATGCAGCATGTTTTTGAGGACGGCCCCAAGCGTGACCGCAGGCTTTGGATCGGGGATCTCCGCCTTCAGGCAAAGGCCAATTATGCTACCTTCCGTAACTTTGATCTGGTAAAACGCTGCATGTATCTCTTTGCCGGGCTGACAAGGGACGACGGGAAGATCGGCGCATGCCTGTTTACCGAGCCGGTGATGCAGGTGGACGATACCTTCCTCTGGGATTATTCCCTGTTCTTTGTTTCGATCCTGTATGATTATTATCAGGAGACAAAGGATCTGGAAATCGTAAAGGAGCTTTGGCCAACCGCCTACTGCCAGATCACCCTTGCGCTGGAGGATATGAAGGACGGCGTTCTGGATACAGAAAAGAATGCCATGCTGGCATTTATTGACTGGAAGGACGGCTTGGATCGTCAGGCGGCTGCACAGGGAGTATGGATCTATTGCCTGCGCCATGGAAAAGTTCTTGCGCAGCTTGCGGGAGATACAGAGGCTGAGGAAAGAATCAGCCGGCTTCTGGAAGAAGCGCTGAAAAATGCGGTAAGCCATTTCTGGGATGAAGAGCAGGGCTTCTTTGTAAGCGGCAGTTCCCGCCAGGTATCCTGGTCCAGCCAGGCATGGATGGTTCTTGCGGACGTATTCGACAAAGAAAAGAGCCGCAAGCTGATGCTTCACCTTCTGGAGGTAAATCCGGAAATGGGAGTGTCCACGCCGTATGCCTACCATCATGTGATCGAAGCCCTGCTTCATGTGGGAGAAAAGGAGAAAGCGCTGGAACTGATGCGCACCTACTGGGGCGGCATGATCAGGCTGGGAGCAGACACCTTCTGGGAAGCCTTTGACCCGAAGGATACCAACGCGTCTCCTTACGGAAATGCCCAGGTCAACAGCTTCTGCCACGCATGGAGCTGTACTCCGGCATGGCTTTTAAGAGAATATTTTTGATGTTGTCCTGACGCATGGCCTTAGAGTATAACTACCAGCAGCCGGAAAAACTATGCTTAGGTTTTCCGGCTGCTGCATTTGACATTATTTCATTTTTAGAATGTCCTCGATGGAGCATTCCGGCCGCATATATTTCTCTTCCGTATAATCACCGCTCCCGCCTTTGTCGTATTCTTCCAAATATCGAGCCATTCCAATGGGACCAAGCGCTTTCACAAGTGCTTTTGTTCCTGACTTTCTTACATCACTATTTTTTATTAAATTAATTGTTGTGTTCATACTCAGTCACCTCCAAAACAAAATCTACCGGGTTTTTAACTTTCACCTTAATGTCAAAACGTTTACAGGCTTTTAGAAACTTAATGTCTGTAGTAAGCAGAAAATCTGCGGCCTGTTCCGCTGAAGCCAGGTGCAGGCTATCAAATGCCTTAATATTGGAATGTTCCATAATATTCCTGGCTCTTTTCACTATTTCTTCATTCAACTCAATTACGTCTGTTTTGATTACATTATAAAGACTCTGTACATCTTCTTTTTTCTGTAAATTGGATATCATTTGCATTTCCTTTTCTAAAACATCGGATCCAATAATTTTAATATCTCCATCAAAAGCCTTCTGCATTACAAGCAAAACGGCCTCACGCTCAAGATAATTTTTCTGTCATCGAAAGGACGATTATAGCAACAATTATCTAAATATACTGTTAACATGTTTTTCTCCTTATATTATAGCAAACTCTTGTCCAAAATAAAAGTGAAATATCCCTAAACAAAAAAGGCATTGGCCATTTGCCAATACCCTCATTTGTAATTTCTATCATATTTTTTAACATGCCGGAAGGCATGCCCTCCTTGCGTCGTTCCTGCCTTCC